>NZ_JBNNLZ010000017.1:0-100516 GCF_050272295.1 Lysinibacillus sp. NPDC048646 | reverse complement strand
GATATCAATATCAGATAAAATAGAGTTAAAACGATGGGTAGGTTCCAAATCATATAAAATTTGCATATCAAACAGGCTTTCTTGTCGTATAATAGGCATAGAGCATTTCTCCAATCTGTTAATTTGTGTGTAGTAACTCTCATTATACAGGATTTGGGGAGGTGCTCTATTTTCTTGTCATTTTAAGCTTAGAGCCGTAAGGTCTCAAAATTATGAAATTGACTCAACAGAAATAATATTAAAATTATTGATTATTGAGCCTGAGAATAAAAGTATTAATCAAATAGAGAATTTAGTTAAGTTTGGTCTGTAGTTTAAAATATGCAGTGAATCAACTAATTTAAGAGATTTAAATTATTCGTAAAAGGCTGAACAGGGGTTTGAAGTAGCCTCTAGTAGTGACATTAAACGATGGACTATTCCAATTGTTTAATGTCTGAATCGACTACACTAAGTTGGACATAAAAAATAGGGCTAGTACACTTAGACTACCAACTTAAAGGAGCGTGCTACTAAGTCACGTCAAACTTTTACATCTGAATTTAAATTATTGCAATAAAATATCATCAAGAACATGAATTGGATGGGACGGTTAATAAACAAATAGAAAATTTATATTTTGATGAGGCCTATACATTTAGAGTTGATACGATAGATAGAGATAATGATGACATCCGGCCAGCGTGGAGAGTAAAAGTAGATTTGCCTCCGAATCCATTTTTGTTTGAAGATTATACTCTAATTGTTTCAGACCGAGATAAAGCAGTAATGGGTAAGTTAGATCCTAATGGACATCCTGTATCAGAAGGTAATGAGTTTACTGAAGAAGAGATAGCGTATATTATGAGTGAAGAAGACCCAGAAGGATATAACGATTAAAAACGTGCTATTTTGTTAAATTCTAAGGGTAGTCTATTTATTATAATCCCAGCCAACAAATCCATAATGGCTTAATTACAATAGTTAGTTTCACAAGTTATAAAGATTTTCATTAATTCAAACAGCTCATACAACCATGTAATTGGTGAGTGTGAGCTGTTTATTTTTTCATTTTGGCAAAGTCGCTTGCACGCATGCAAAGAGGTGTACTTAGCTATGAATACCATTTGCTGTCGGAGGCAGGCATTCGTCAAGGGAGACTCAGCATTCCCTCCCTTCCAGGCACAGCGATTGAAGGACCGTCTTAGAGGTAAAGAAGGATCAAGTGCGACTGCATCTAGCGATTGATGAGGCGCAAAACAAGGAAGAAGCCACATGGTTTTCACTCGCTACGCCATATACAGCCGAGGGACATAGCGGTTTTTACAGTCCACCGGAAATCGGCGATAGCGTCCACCTGGCCTTTCCGAATCATCGAGAGGAAACAGCGGTCGTTCGTCACAGTGTTCGCAAAGGCGGCGATGCCAACCCTAAAATAGCCGATCCCAAAACGGCTTATTGGGGCACACCAAAAGGCAAAGACATGAAACTTGACCCACAATCTGTGACCTTTACCGCCAAGGAAGGCGCCGTTTTCCTGCAGTTAAACCAGGACAGTGGTATTGAGGTACATAGTAACCATCCGCTTACACTAAAGGCCAATGACAATATCACCTTTGCGGGTAAAACCATCGCCATAAGCGCCACAGAATCCATGCGCTTAACCTGTGGTTCCAGCAGTATCGTCCTAGATGGCATTACCGATATGCAGGGACAAGTTGTCGAAATGGAGGGTTCCATCAAGGCCGCTGTTCCGGCATCTAGTGCATCCGAAGAGGGTAACGGAGATGACCTTGAATCCGCTCTTGACGTCATGGGCATGATTCCCCTCGCAGGGGGTGGTGCGTAATGGCGAAGAAAGGGAAAGGTTTCTTCGGCTCGATAGGCAGTTTTCTTGGTAGTATCCCAGCTGTCGGCAAAGTCAAGAATGCCGCCAAGTCTGTAAAAAAGAAAATCAAAAATACGAAAAAGAAACTGAAAAAAGCTATAAAAAAGGCGAAGAAAAAACTAAAGAAAAAGCTCAAGAAAAAGATTGGGAAAGTATTTACAAAAGCCAGGAAGCTTAAAAATAATCTATCCAAGAGTAAAATGGTGAAGAAGTTTAAGCGGGCTGCCAAGAAAGTAGCACTGGCAACGAAAAAGGTTGCAAGTAAAGCGAAAAGTGCAGCAAAGGCGGTTACGCAGACAGCGAAGAAAGTGGCAGCAGCCGTTAAGTCGATTGATGTAAAACAAGCGATATCAACCGCGGTTGATTTTATCCCGATTGTTGGCAATGTCAAGGCAGCCTACGAAGTAGTTGTTGGGAAAGACCCATTCACTGGAAAGAAATTAGCGCCATGGGAACGAGCGGTATCAGCAGCAGCCATCGTAGGTGGACCGGCAGTCAAAGGTGCGAAGCACGCAGCAAAAATTGGGGGATCAGCAGTCAGCGGTATTGCTAAGGCTGGAAAAAAAGGAGTCCCAACTAGAGCACCAGCAGCACCACCGAAAGCAACAAAACCACCTGCTAAGCCAACAGAAACAAAGAAACCGAGCAAGAGTACACCACCAGTTGCTGCGAAACCAAAAGCAACACCGGCACCGCCGAAAGCAACAAAACCACCAGCAAAGGCGACGGGAACAAAGGCCACAATTAAGAGTCAACCAGTTGCTGCAAAACCAAAAGCAACACCAGCACCAGTGAAATCGACAAAACCACCAACAAAGTCAATTGAAACAAAAAATCAAAATCAGTCAAAAAATAGTAATAGTATAAATCAGACAAATACAACTACAAAAAATAATAACAAACCGTTAACTACAATTAAACAGGGAACGTGTGATAGCAAAAAGTTTACAGGGGCAGGAATGAAAGATTATGATAAAGTTGCAGAGGCAGAGTATGAATTAATAAGAAATGTCAAAATGAAGGATATTGAGAACGTGGCAAATAATACAGGAATTAGTGTTGAGGAAATAAGGACTATGAAGAAACATTTGTTTTTTGGTAAACATCAAATTCCTCAACCTGGAGGTAAAGAATTTAAACTTGAACGGTTTGGTGCTGACGACGAGATTGCTTTCGCATGGAAAACTGCTCAAAAGAGAGAGTTATCTTCTGAGCAAAAAGGATGGTTTAAACAATTAGCTGAACATGAGCTTACAGAGCGAAAATTGATGGCAGAAGGACAAAAATACAGAACTCTTGAATCTTGGAATCAAAAAAAGGGTACTTATGATGGCTTTCCTCCTGGTGCACATGAAAACGCACCAACTTAGCCCAATACGGCGTTTCCAGGATATGAGGAATACTTCTTTAATAATATGTTTAAATAAGAGAGGTGAAAGACTATTGGGAATTTATTGAATATCGCAGTTAAACGCTTATCAACAATTCAATTTGAGAATGTAAGTTATAAGATAAAAGAATCACATCACGTATTGATTAGAGAGTATTTTAGAAGGATTAATGTATTTTTAGATAATGTGGATATTGTTGTAGATAAATATCCTATATTCAGTATATCTAAAGTTCTCGGAAAGACGTTAGAAGGTGATATTTTCAATGTTTGTCCAAAAGTTGGTGTGATTAATAATCTTTATATAAAAGCAATTTGTTTATGTTATCTTGAAATTTCTGAATTAGCTGATGAGGGAGTCAGTGAAGCGATAGAATATATCGACTTGTATGAACCAATAATTAAATTTTTGGAAAGAGGTGGCGACTTTAGTATTCGGCAAGGTGAAATGATTGTTGGAAGTTCATCTTATCCTCTAAAATACTGGAGGGATTTAGATATACCTGTAAATGATATAAGTGATGTTTCTTTAGACAGAATAGATAAAAAAAGTAATTAGCCTATACAATTTCCGAGGGACTACCATTGAATATCTTCCTGCCATACCTCCAATGATAATCGTTAAGGGGATTACAAAAGAAAATATTAGAAAAGCGCTTGATACTTATCTCGACAATAACGCTTACTGGTTAAAACTATACTATTTAGCAGGAGAATTAGATTTGGAAATACTTGAGAATACAATAAGTAGAATTAAATCTGAAATTGAAGAAATTTGAAATTATGGCGGTTATCTTTAAGATAACCGCTCAAGCTGTAGACAAACTTGGCAAAAAATCGAGTTTGTCTACAGTCTTTTTTCTTTTACAGTAGAAAGTAAGAATAATCAGGTCCAGTTGCACTAATAGGAAACAAGTATTCAGTTCACGATGGCAATCCACTGACAACTTTCCAGGACAAGCGTAAAGTTCTGAGTGCTCCATCTACAGTTACACCCGATCCGAATGAATGGCAAATCGATCATGTTATTCCTAGGGATAAAGGTGGTACTAACAGTTACAGTAATGCTCAAGTATTATCTCGAAAAGAAAATAGAGAAAAATCAAATAAGTTACCGAACTTGATAAACCAAGCACGATAACACCACCAACTAAACCGAAAAGGAGAAAAAAATGAAGCCTATGATATTAAATAGTCAATTAAATAAAAACAATTTATGGAGCGGTTGTATACTTGCATCGGTAGCACATGCAATAATGGTTGCTCACTATCCTGAATTATCATATGAACATTCATGGGATGATGATAACTATAGTTTTGTCGATGATTCTGGAGGAAGAGGAACTATTACTTTCAAAGATAATTATTTTGTTGGAGCATTTCGAAATGACAACTTTCCCCGGACCGATATCCCCACAGCTATAGATTTTTTTACGGGTGCACCAAAAGATGTTATTGAGTTGGCTAAGAATGAAACTTTAGAATATCTTCTTGAAAAGGATGAAGATGGCACGATCTCGCCATTTATCACGACTGCAATTTGGGGTGATAATGATACTATTACTTCAATTGATAATATCGTTAGAATAGTTCAATATGGTGGATATTTATTAGAGAAGCAGCTTATGGAGAGTGACTCTGCAATTGAATCTTGGCGAGATTATTATGAGATGACTTCTGAACAAGTAGAATTGTTAAAGTCCATATATGTTAGGAAAGTAAATAATCCTCATGGAAACATCACTTTGACAAAAAGTGAGATTAAAATAATTGGAACTGAAAGTTCTGAAGGCTTGAGTGAAAGTGTGGCTTCGTTTGAGGAAATCGGGATATATTGGGAGAAGTAGACTGCTACTATGGTTAACCAATGTTGAGTGAATCCACCATTCAACCCATAACTCACTTATCCGATCTAGAAATTTCGTCTGTGCGCACATAATTACTTAAACTTAATGCGCTAAAATTGCTATTCCGTTACTTGAACAGGTTGATTATGGTCAGATACCACCATGATTGACCTGTTTTTTGTTATTCAAAATCTTTCGTAACTGTAAAATTTGTCGCCCATATCGGGAGGATGAAGGGCTAATTCCGAAACTTCAAAGTGACTTAGCCCGACCGCTATGTGTAGGAATTAGGATATCTATTATCTCCGCGGCAATTAGGCATAAGCTGTGAAGGTTTATTGTGTACTTCTGGGTATGGAGAAGCAGTTTTAAGTTTAAATTAACGATTGCTACAATTATCTTTGGTACAAGAGGCGTTGGCTCACTAACAAAGGTAGCTAAAGGGACTAAGGGTACGGGTAAAGATGATGACTTTGCAAAAGAACCATTTGTACCTGATGAATATTGGCATAGGAAAGCACCCGATAATGCAACGTCAGGTTCAAAAATAGGGCATTACAGAGATTATAAGGGAAAAAAAGAAAAATCCACTGTAATTTATGATGACTTCGGTAGACAACAATATCGGGTAGATCATGCGGACCATAGTATGCCACTAGACCATTCCGTTCCACATTTACATGAACGTAAATTTGACGACCCTGGATACTCTGAAAAGGGTAAGGAATTCAGGTATAATTTTTTTGAGGAGAAAGAGAAATGATAAATGAGTGGTATGAAGGAACAGAGTTAGAAAATAAAATTCCTAATTTCAAATCAACTGATGTTAAATTTATTACTGATTTCCATTATTTTATTGGATACAATTCTTATTATGATCAAGTTTCATTTTTAGAAATTAGCTTTTTATTAGAAGTCGATAGTCGGAAGTTTATTTTGAAAATGAAGTTTAATGATGTTACTACTTTAGATTTATTAGGATTTGGAAATAGTTATAATCAAATAACGGGATTTAGAATTAATAATTTGAAAGATAAAGGTTTTGAATTACCAAAAAAATATTTAGTAGAAGATTATGAGAATAACATTATTAAGTTTTTCTGTGCAAGCTTTGAAGTGTTGTCATTAGTAGAAACTTCTTAATGCTGTAATTCAATTATAATGAGAGTTTACACAGGCAGTACCATCATGGTGTTTTATTTTACATCTGGGCTAGGAAGAAAACGTGAGAACTGGGCGAAATGAAATTTTTAAGTTAAGTGAAGTATGATATGGAATAACTACAAACTAATGAGAATGACAAAGCTCGGGGCGATAAACAAGGATATAATATAAAATAGTTTTTTAAATTGTATACAGTTAAAGATATCCTTAATAACTCATGAAGGCAGGCCATCAAGAGATGTTATTTTAATACTAATGTAATAAGAGCGAGAATAGGCGAAATGACATTTTACTTAAAAGGATTACTCAGGGTTGTCATAAGCACAAAACACACGAGATTAAACAAGCTAAAGGGTTTAAACGTTACGCTTGCCACGTGATAAAAAAGATGTCATACTGTCAATACTAAAATAACTTATAAAACTTGCAAATATTAATAAACTTAGAAAATATATAAACTTAAAGCACTTGATTGTCTATAACAGGCGACAAGTGCTTTTTTGCATGTTTAAATCCGCAAATTGAAAAGATTACGATTATTTAATTAGTGTACTAAGTGTTAAATTTTATACAAGTACTAGCATACAAGGGGAAGAACAGGCGATGGAAATAGAGGTTTCGATAGATAAATTTGTTATAGATTATAAGGATGTACCACATTCAGCATTTTTACGTGTTTATATGGTCGGAGTGCAGAAATATAAAGTGAAAATGAAGATTTGTAGTGGAACATATAGCTATGAACTGCACATGCAGAAAAGTGACGATGTATACATTCATATGTATTTTAAAAACTTTAGAGAAACAGAAGGTCACTTACATACCCTAAGAATTGAAACAAGGCCAGAGCATTACTCACATTTCAGAGAAATACTAGAGATGATAGGGAAGCGGGCAAGTCGAGTAGAATTTGTGAGCTGTGATGTTGCATATGATATACAAACTGGTTTAGAAAATATAGTGGTGATACCGACAGACACACGGAGGAATATGACACACTTTGATACACACGATATTTTGGTAGAGGCGACCAACGTAAACGGAATGGTTACTGTCTTCTATCAATCTTTTCCATTCCCCCCTTACTAATTCGTCGAAGTCCAATCGATACTGATTCGTAAGGGTCTTTTTTATTTCTCTCCGTATATACTGCGTATACATATCTATTCCATCTCGCATGCTAGCTACCCGTTCTCGTTGCTTCTTCTTAAGTATTTGCCAATCTGTCACTACAGCCGCAAAATAATGTTCATTCTGTTTCGGCGGGTGTTTCATTAGCTCTTTAAGCAGTAGTTGCTCATTTAACTTGTACACAATTTCTATTCGACTTAATTCATGTGCTAAATAAATTCCTTTATTCTTTGCTAGCTCTAGTCTTTTGTCATAAATCCTACCAAGTTCAACTGTACTTCGAGTGATTTAATCGTTTATCTCCAATACAAGTAGGTCTTGGATAGTGATGCTATTCGTGGAACCTATTAAAAGAAGACTTCTATTTTATGTAAATCTTTGATGAATAGGTGATTTTTTTTCTAATAAGGAGCTTTATTCAATAATTGAAAATCAGAGCCTAATTTGTTGGCGAAAAATGACGTTGTGAACAAAATATATACTTAATCTAAAATTTTTTAGCATTTAATAGAAAATAATGTTGAAAAATTGTGAATACATTGTATAATTATTTTATAGTTACATTTATGGTTAATAATTACTTTTTGGTAATTTAAAAGTAGGCTATTCACTATGCGATAGCTATCAAGATTCTACTAGTTACTAGAATGTGACTATGCGCTAGAAAAAAACTAATGAAATGAGGAGATTTTATGATTAACATGATTCAATTTTTAGAGCAAAATCCATCAATGGTAACACTGTTAAAAGAAAAAAAGGCTTCTCTAGTTGGCGTAACAGCACTTGAACAAAAGGCTATATTAGAATCTTTTGAGGAAGACTTGAGTTTTGATCTTCGGTTGTGGAACTAAAATCAACTAAATACAAATGGTTTTGGCTTGCTATAAGTGTTTATTTAATAATAGGCCTTTATTTACTATTTATAACTTATAGCAAGCCTTTCTTAAATATTGAAATAGAAGAACAAAATGGACGTTGGATAGTAACAGATCCATATTATAAGGATTGGGCTGCTAAACAAGGAGTAGCACCTAGAGATGCTGTTTTATACGTGGACGGTATTCAAATCAATGATATCTCTAATATAAAATATGACTTTGTAATTAGAGCAGCAAATGAGTTAACAATAATGAAACCAAACGGTAATTTGGTTCATGTGAAAATAAAACCACAAGATATTCCGCAACAATTTTACTATGTATTTGTAGTACCTACTTGTTATTATTTCCTGACGTTGATGATTTCGTTATATCTATATTACAAACAGAAAAATACAATGTTATTAAATTTGTTAATTCTGTTTATACTAACTGTTTCATTAGCTTATGTAAGTATAGGTGCCTCAGGTATATTAAATAATTTGGGGATTATAGTGAATCGTAGTTGTATGTTATTATGCCTCATACTATTAATTCACTTTTTAAGTAATTATTTTAAATTTCTAAATATAGAATGGCAGTTTTTTAAAAACATAAAGATACTTTATATTTTACCATTACTGGTAATGGTTATAAGTGTTTTTGGTATTACTTTTCGATCTACTCATCTCGTACTATCAAATGCAATTTTAGGGTTATTTTTTTTACTACTTATACTAATACTTAGTTCTATGGCGGTAGGTTATATGAAATATAAAACACCGCAATTGAAAATTTTACTGAGTAGTATCATTATTCCGTTTTTGCCGTTCCTTTTTCTTTATGCTCTACCAGAAATTATTTTTCAAAAACAAATACTTACTGCGGATATCTGCTCTTTATTTCTAATGTTAATCCCTTTTAGCTTTATTTTCACACAGCTAACTGAGCGCATATTTGATATGGAATATTTAATTACACGTTTGCGTTATTATGTTAGTTTTGCATTTGTTTTTACACTGTGGCTATTATTAGGTGTTTATTGGTTTGCGGACCTACCTATATCAAAAATGGCAGAGATATTCTTCTTCTCTTTTTTGTCATTAACTACTCTTTTTTATGTCAAGGAAAAAATCGATTATCGAAAGCGGAAAGTTTTATTTTCTACAAAAGGAGATTACATTCATCGATTGTATACGACTGTTGATCGAATAGGGCGTGTCATTAAAATTGAGGATTTACTTCAAAAATTTGTACAGGAAGCCTCTTTACATCTTGAGATTGACAGTGTATATGCTTTAACTTATGACTACAAAAATCAACAATTTACTTCTACCAATAAACCATCAGAGTATCTACATAATCATTTCAATGAAGTAATGATTGATCGCTTACAGCTAGGCGATATAAAGAGGGTTGACAGGTTTTATCTCGCTTTCATCCACCAAGATGTGGATTATAAAAGAATATTAGTAATAGATCATAATAACTCGATTCATTTAAAAGATGAGGAACTGTTGTGGCTAGAATTATTACTTTTATATTTAAATAATTTTATTGAAAATACTAAGATGGTTGAAGAATTGTTAGAACAGTTAAAGCATGTGAAAGAAGCAGATAAAAATCTACCTTGGCTAAACAAGTTACTGTGGTTTAGATTTGAAGAAGAGAAATATCAGTTGGCGCAAGAGCTTCATGATACCAATTTACAAGAGCAGCTCCATATTGCCCGAGAAGTAAATGCACTTATTCATGAAAAGAATACGATGGTAATTCAGTCGAAACTTGCCAAGATTCATGAACAAATGATAGCATCGTTGCAGGATTTAAGAATATATTGTGAGAATTTAAAGCCACCACTATTAGACACATTAGGGTTAAATGCTGCACTCGAAAAGCTTATTCAGAAGATTCACAAGAGAGCTGACTTTGTGTTAATTTACACGGTGGATCGTCTTTATTTAGAAGATGAACGTTTAAACCTTATGATTTATCGACTTTTTCAGGAATTACTAAACAATGCTTTAAAGCATTCTTATGCAAACTCAGTCGAAATTCACCTGCAAGAAATGGCAAATGGTTTTGAAATTATTTACTCAGATGATGGAGTAGGTTGTGAAATGGAAGCTTTTATACAATCTGATTCTATGGGGATAAAGGGCATGCAAGAACGTGTACAAGCCTTTAATGGACAGTTTTATATCGAGTCAGCTATAGGCGAAGGAATGTCTATTCGAATTACTGTAAATGAAGGAAGTGACATACTTGATAATAATGTCCACCGTAGATGGTCGTCTCATTTTATTTGAGGATACTAAAAGTTAGTACAAAAAGGATAGTAAAGAAAAACTACAATTATTAATACCTTCTAATTAATTTCTCTGTATTGAGGCGATTTATTCAGTACAAAAATTGAATAGGAGGTTTTTTTGATGACGCAGTCGGGAGTTCTGCTTATAAAAAATAGAAACGATTTATTGGGATTATATACGCATTGATACATATAGCAAAATGTAAAATTGGAGAATGCAGGTTTTATTATGCCAGAAAATGAAGTAGGGAAGTTTTACCATATGACTTTTAATGGGTGGGGTATTTGGTTGTGTCTCGTATGGCAACTAGATACCTGAGCGATGCCTGTCTATACCCGAGCGGAAACCGTACAGACCTGAGCGATGCTTGGCTATACCCGAGCGGAAACCGTACAGACCTGAGCGATGCTTGTCTATACCCGAGCGGAAACCGTACAGACCTGAGCGATGCTTGGCTATACCCGAGCGGAAACCGTACAGACCTGAGCGATGCCTGTCTATACCCGAGCGGAAACCGTACAGACCTGAGCGATGCCTGTCTATACCCGAGCGGAAACCGTACAGACCTGAGCGATGCCTGGCTAGACCGGAGTGCAACCCTGACAGACCTGAGCGTATTCCCATATGTGGATTTTTCAACATACAAAGGCATTCAATAATCTATCCAAAAGAACAATTGTATGAAGACAGAAATAAATAAACAAGAAAAGTCTAGCAATCATTATTGATTGTTAGACTTTTTTTGTCAGAAATATTGAGGGAAATACTGTCAGTAGTTCTCTTAATCGACCTTATTATGATAGTGTACGATCTTGAAGAAGAAAAATAAAGTTGATTTATTATATAAAATAGTCAATAACGTCAAATTATTATCTTTTTAGTTATAAAGTTTGGTAGAAAATACACTTTATTAGAAATATGCCATAAAACAAAGGAAATTATTTAAATGTTACCGATATAACTCTATAGAAGGAAAGAGGAGGACTGAATATATTGAATAAAAAATTACTTTTCACAGTAGCAGCTATTCCGGCAGCCTTTATTGTTCCTACAGTAGTAGGGGCAGAGGAAGTATCAACGGTTTTAGTCACAGGCACGAATACAGTCAATGAAACGTTGAAGGCGTCCATTGAAAAATTACCAGCAAACACAATTATCAATAAGTATCAGTGGTACTATGTAGAGAGCGAAAGTGGGTCAAGCACTACTACGAATAAACCGATTTCTGGTGCAACAATGGCATCTTTCACAATCCCAGCTGAAGCAGCAGGAAAAACAATTTTTGTAGAAGCGATTTCGACGACGGGAACTACGTTCAAAAGTGAATCACGTACCATTAATACATTGGAACTTGAAATTACACAGCCAACATTCGATACGACTTCAAACTTTGTAGCACCGAGTGAAACGATAAGGGTCACAGGAGCCAACGTAACAGATAAAGGCGGAGCAAAGTTACAAAGCAGTCAAATTACATATAGCTATCAATGGTTTTATAAAGTTGGTGAATCATTCACTATTATTAATGGGGCAACAGGTGGTACATATAAAATCCCTGCGGATGCTTTAGAAAAAGGAATGAAGGATTTTATCGTGAAGGTGCAAGCGAAGGTTGGTTCTGCAGTTGTTGAGTCGGATGTGTCGTCTCCGTTGACAGTATCTAAAGAACCGTCTGATACTTTGATTAACGATATTAAAACTATACGTATAAGCGATAGCAAATATAATGTAACGACCTTAGAATCATTTAAAGCAGAAGTAGATTTATTAGAAAAGAAATACCAAGAGCTATCTGCCGCTGCAAAGGCGAATGTGACCAACTATGATGTACTGAAGCGAGCACTTGTGGACATAGAGGCAATAAGCAAATTAAATGAAAAAGTGAATAAAGTAAAAGAAGTAAATGAAAAAGACTTGCCAAAATACTTATTAGAAATTGAAGATACTTACAATAAGTTTGATTTATTGCTACGTAGCTTAGATTTAGGTGATGTTTTATATACGAATATTAAGGACATTTTGAAAGAGCCAGCAGATATAGCACAAATTGCGGAAGTTAGAAGATTGAATCAAGCGATTGTTGCACTATTATCCTATGAAGATTCTCTTGTGAAGTATGTACCTACAAGTATGGAGTCTCTAAAAGTGGCTGTTGAGGCGATTGAAACAGATATAGCGAAGTTATCAAAAAACTACCAAGTAACAGTACAAAATCAAACAATTTTAAATGAAGCGAAGCAAGACATTAAAAAGATTGAACAATTTATTAAACTTTTTGATAAATTATCCGTAAATAATACACCAAACAAGCAAGTAACAACTGCAAAATCCATTCGCACTGCTTATGAAAAGCTAACGTATAAACAGCTTCAATTAGTGCCTGCTACTTATGTAACGCAATTATTAGATGCAGAAAATGCAGAAGAGAATCAAATTTATTATTTAAATGCTGAGATAAATCGCTATATTGGAGAGGAAAGCTACCCTATAAATCCATCAGCGGAAACATGGCAGGGTCATGTGAAAAATGTCAACAAAATAATTGTTGATTATAAAACTTTAACGAAAAATTCAGCTGCTAAAATTATCGGATATCAAAGCATTTTAACGCTACAAAAAGATATCAAAACAGCAGAAAAAGTCATTAAGGACATGGTTGCATATAAAAATCTTACACTGACAAGTGGTGTAGCTGAAAGTAAATTACAATCTACCTATAGTAATACGTTAAAAGCTTATAATAAGTTGACAAGTTTGCAACAATCACTTGTTTATAATGCAGATGAATTTTTGAATAAATCACCAAATGTAACGATTGATGGCAAAGAACCGGCAGATAAAGCTGCAGCAGAAGCGCTAAAAGTTGATCTTGCAAAGTTTGCTGATATCACAAAGTACTCGTTTACACAGTTAGAAACTGCTGTAAACGCAGCGACAGTGACTTATAAAAGTCTTTCATCTTCAGCACGTAAGTATGTCACTAACTACCATTTATTAACGGCAGCAAGTAAAGACGTTTCCGGGGTGAAATCATTCCATAAAAAGGTACAAACTGCTAGAGAAGAAATGGACGTTGCGAAGCAAGCGAAGAAAATAGAAACTGTGGAAAAGGCTTATGCAAAATTACCAGCAAATCAGCAGCATTTAGCAAAACCACAGTACGAAGATCTACTAAATAATCGTTTAGTAGATGGAAATGCACCAAATTTATCAACATTAAATGGACAAATCGGTGCTTTGGTTTCGGACGATTTATATACGGTGTCTCTCCAAGAAATTCAGAATCTCTCTGCTCAATACAATAAATTGAGCGCAAGTGATAAGAAACTCATCACCAATGCTTCGATTTTAACAGCGGCTGTAGCAGATGTTAAAAAAGTAGAGACATTCATGAAACAGTATGATAAGTCATTTGCAAGTAATCCATCAACGGTCATTAAAGCATTTGCCAAGCTTACTTCCAAGCAAATGAACTTAGTGAGTCAAGAAACTCGTCAAAAGATTATTGAAGCTGATAAGAACCAACAAAAAGCAAATGAAACGGCGTTAGGCTTAATAGAAGCTATTAATTTACTTGTTGAAAATGGTGATTATATAGCTGATTTACAAACGAAAGTTACGAGCATCCGAGCAGACTATGATAAGCTTAGTTCGTCAGAAAAAAGCATCGTGAAAAATTATTCTAAGCTAACACAGGCTGAAAGTGATTTGAAAAAAGTAGCTGAAGTGCATGCGTTGTACGAAGCGATTCCTGCTGAGAATAGTGAAACTGCTCGTAAAGCTTGGCAAACTGGTTATGGCAAGCTTTCAAAAAAATTAGAGCTTTTATATAATAAGTTATACCCGAACGATTTGTAGGTGCCAGGCACTCACACAATTCTCACACAATTTACTCCCCATCTTTGGGGAGTATTTTTTATGGCATTACAAATTTAACTCGCTGCTCCACATCTTGGAGGAAGTGCTTTAGATGCTATTGAGTTAATGAATGTTGGTGTAAATTATTTACGGGAGCATATCATCCCGGAAGCTCGCGTACATTATGCAGTTACAAATACAGGTGGAACATCACCAAATGTTGTACAACAGTATGCAGAGGTGACATACTTAGTGAGAGCACCAAAAAAACAGCAAGTACAAGAGATTTATAAGCGTGTTGAAAACATAGCAAAAGGTGCAACGCTAATGACTGAAACATCTGTAGAGGTTCAATTTGAAGGCGCAGCATCAAATCTTATTTCAAATAAAACACTTTATGATATTATGTATAAGCAGATGCTTGAAATTGGGATGCCTACGTACACAATCGAAGATGAAAAGCATGCTACAGCTATTTTTAAGACGTTCTCCCCAGAGGTTCAGGCAACCGCGTTATTAGGACTAAGTAAAGAGGATGTTACACAGCTAAAAGATAAAGTGATTGCAGATAGCATGCCAAAAATATTACCAGAATTTATCATGGGAGGCTCTACTGATGTAGGCGATGTAAGTTGGAAAGTTCCAACCGTGCAATGTACAACAACATGTATGGCATTAGGTACACCGCTTCATACATGGCAGGTTGTGTCTCAAGGCGTTATGCCAATTGCCCATAAAGGCATGTTGCAGGCGGCAAAAGCGATGGCTTGTACAGTAATAACATTGATTGACAATCCGGTACTTATTGAAGAGGCGAGGAAAGAATGGCAAGAGCGTCTTGATGGTGAGACTTATGTTTTGTTAATTCCACAGGGCGCCACTCCTCCTAAGCATTAATAAGTTATGGCTAATTTTTGCATAGAGTCTTCGTAGGGTTATGCTATGAAGGCTCTGTTTTTCTTGAAAGGAGAACTTAAATATGGTAGAAGATCATACAAAAATTGCACAATGGGTGGAACAGTTTCGTCCGTTTGCAAAAGAAGGCAACTGCGCTAGCTACATACCAGCACTTGCCCAAAAAAATCCGCATCAACTGGCCATTGCTATCATCGGACCAGATGGTAGTAAAATGAAGGCTGGAGATACAACGGAAAGCTTTACACTCCAAAGTGTATCTAAAATTGTCACGTTTATTCTAGCTTGTATGGATAAGGGATTATCTTATGTATTAGAGCGTGTTGATGTAGAACCCACTGGTGATACGTTTAATTCGATCGTACGGTTAGAAAGTCATCAGCCCGGCAAGCCTTTTAACCCGATGATTAATGCAGGGGCTATTACAGTTTCTTCGATGCTCTCAGGAGATTCACCGCAGGAAAAAATAGATAATTTACTACATTTTTTAGAAAAAATACTTGGAAAAAAAGTAAGTGTCAATGAAGAAGTTTTTCAATCGGAATGGCAAACGGCTAATAGAAATCGAGCGCTAGCGTACTATTTGATGGCATCGGGTTATTTAGATTGTCCAGTAGAGGAAGCGCTGGAGGTTTATTTAAAGCAATGTGCCATTGAAATAGATGTTTCAGATATGGCCATGATCGGATTAGTAATCGCCAACGATGGTTATCATCCTATTTTAAAAACACAGCTATTCCCTAAGCAAGTAGCTAAATTAACGAAAGCGTTAATGGTGACGTGTGGTATGTATAATGCGTCTGGTAAATTCGCGGCGTTTATCGGATTACCTGCCAAGAGTGGCGTCTCTGGAGCAATTCTAGCGGCTGTGCCAAGCCATGCAAGCTTAGAATCCCCATTCCCGACTGGCTGTGGAATCGGCATTTATGGGCCAGCGATAGATACAATAGGAAACAGTGTTGCAGGTGTTCATTTACTGAAGCATATTGCCACAGAGTGGAATATGAATATTTTTTAAGTGACTCAAATCGCTCATGTAAATAATAAAGCAATCTTAAGTGTGCGAATGCGCGAATGCCAATGTCCTTGAAGTTGAAGTGACCCCAAAAAGTTAGAAACTTTATTGTTAAGCAGCTTGTAAGGATTGAGCTCGGTATTGTGGATTTATTTGTAGAGATAAAAATCCTTTAGATAAGCGTGAAATATTACTTTCACCAACTGAAGAAGGTTCTAATAAAATTAAAATAGCGTTACCGATTGTTGAAAATACTGATGTCCAGTTTTTCACTGCGATTAAAGATTGACAAAATAGTTTTAACGAGGCCCTACTTTTACTTTTACCATTAAACTCACAAATTGATGAATGAAAGTAATTAATGTGTAGTTACAAGATAAACAGAATTGAATAAACCTTTACAAAAAAAAGAGGCACTAACAGACAGGTAAATTACCTGTTGAGTTGGTACCTCTTTTATGCCCCTCTGATTGAAGTTTCACTTTATTTTCTTTTCATTTTATAGAGTATGAATAACACGATAAACCATATTGGTGTTAACAGTAACGCTGTACGTGTTGCCTCAGAGATGAACATCACAACTAGTAAGAAAGCAAAGAAGATAAGCACCAAATAGTTCACAAATGGGGTAAATGGCGCTTTGAAAATCGATGCTTCATGAAGTGCTCGATTTTTACGTTTATAGATGATATGAGAGATCAAAATGATACTCCATACCCAAATAAAACAGATAGCACTAATCGTCGTCACGACGCTAAAGGCATTCTCGGGCATTAGCTTACTTAATAGCGCACCTATCGATACGACAATTGCAGAGACAATCAGTGCATTACTTGGTACACTGTTTTTATTTAATTTTGCAAATGAAGAGGATGCTTGCTTATTGCTTCCAAGATTAAAGAGCATGCGACTTGTAGAGAATAAGCCACTATTGCCAGCAGAAGCAGCTGATGTTAGCACGACAAAATTAATAATACCTGCTGCAATCGGAATTCCAGCTAACGTAAATACTTGCACGAATGGACTGCTTGCGGCAGACATTTCATTCCAAGGGTTGATGCATAAAAGAACAAATAAAGCACCCACATAAAAAAGTAAGATTCGTAATGGGATTTTGTTGATGGCAGATGGAATGTTTTTTTGTGGATTTGCTGTTTCAGCAGCAGAAACACCCACTAATTCAACCCCTACAAAAGCAAAGACCACCAGTTGGAAGGCCATTAGGAAGCCGTACATTCCATTAGGGAAAAGACCACCATGTGCCCAAAGATTTTCCATAGAAACGGTACCCGCATTTGTTTGGAAACCAGTGAATAGCATGAATAATCCAATAATAATAAGTGCAACAATTGTCACCACTTTAATAAGCGCAAACCAGAATTCTAGCTCGCCAAATAGTTTTACTGTCAATAAATTTAAAATTAATAATAGTACTAAACAGCCAACTGCTGGTACCCACTGTGGAATATCAAACCAATATTGTGTATAGACACCAACGGCTATAATATCCGCCATAGCTGTCATAATCCAGCAGAACCAATATGTCCAACCAGTGACATAGCCTGCCCATGGGCCGATATATTCTGTGGCGAAATCAGTGAATGATGTATAACCCGTATTTGATAATAATAGTTCACCTAGGGCGCGCATCACAAAAAATAAGGCAATTCCGACAATTAGATAGGCGAAAATAATTGAAGGTCCTGCTAAGGCGATGGCTTTTCCTGATCCCAAAAATAAGCCGGTGCCTATTGTACCGCCAATAGCAATTAATTGCACATGACGATTTTTTAATTCACGTTTTAACTGTTGTTGTTCCACGTTAACCCCTCCAAAGATGCGTAAAGCTATGACTGGAAAATAAAAAAGAGACTAGTGGCGACACTAGTCTCGTAAACGTCAGAATAACAAATACCATTTGAGGATGTTAAAAAATAAATTGAACATTCGTGTGGTATAGCTTTCGTGGTGAAAGTTTGTATTACTCCTCTGTCCTTTTGCCTGAGATAGTGAACCCTTCGGCGACGCATATTGCGCTCTCTCCAGAAATGCTCCTGCTATAGTTTTATCCATAGCATTCATTGCACGTATCGTCGTAATGACAATACATTATTTTAAGATATTATACATCCTATCAGTGCTAACGCTATTATTCAAGTATAAAAAATTGTCTGTTTTCAGAAAAAAGAAAAATAGGGTGCTGGTTGATGAATTATTTACACAATGTAGTATTTTTAGACATACTAAAAAAGCTGTAATTTGCTGCTTGGCTTGCCTGGTAGTATGCTTTATATATAATAATTTTCCATAGGAGGTGATTGGATGAAACGAGTGAAGGAAGCTGCGAGGTTATTGGCAAAAGAAGGGGAAAGCGAGCAAGTGAAACGATTATTACTGCAAACACTTTCTGAAGAGAGTAGTCTTGTAGCTATTCATAATTTAGCTGAACTTTATAAAGAATATGACGAGTATGACAAGGCATTTATCTATGCAAAGCAGGCTGTAGCCATGGAACCTAAATCATATTATCCATATGCACTACTCGGGGAGTTATATTTGCGAAAGGCAGACGATTATTCAGCACAACAATTGCTGGAAAAAGCCTATGCCCTGTATGAGTCGCCTGTTGTAGCACATAATTTAGCATGTATCTATAAAAAACAACAAGAATTTTCGAAAGCTGCTACATATTTCATTAAATCCTATGAAACGGAGAATTATGGACTTATGAATGCTGTGGAATGTTTTGTTTTAGCTGAAGATTTACACAACGCAAAAAAATGGCTTACAGTTCTTGAAAGTGAGCAGGAACGTTTTATTGGGGAAGTTGAGATGGGCGAGTTATACGCACGGATTGGCCATTTTAAAGAAGCGGCGGAGTGGTATGCAAAAGGTTACATGCAGTATTCACATACAGGGGAATGGGTAGTTGATTATTTATGGGTCCTTCATCAATTAGGTAATGAATCTCAATTGAATACTGTTTTGAATGCCTTTATAGTTGAAATAAATAGGGAATTAAAAGAATTGCCGGTAGATGCGGTAGAGTTTGAGTGGAATGCCGGAGAGATTGAAGAAAAAGAATTAAGACTAAGAGCAAATATGGAACGTGCTAGAAGAGCGCATAGGCAGCTAGAAATTGTTTCAAATAATGGAATATATATGGCTTCACGCTGTTTTACTTTTTTCTGCCCAATGCATGATCAAGGACTTGGTGAAAGAGAACTAGATGGTTAGTCGTTAGACAACTACTATTATATAGTAGAAACTCAGAATATTAGAAAAAAGCTAGCCAATAAAGAAGTTGCTAGCTTTTTATAAAAAATATAAGAAAGTATAGGCATTCGCGCCGTACACACGATTGTCGCTTCGATTTGTCAGGCCAGAGTATGACACGTTATCGTATACTCCATGGCATGCCAAGTGTACAGCTATTTTGCGCTAAAGGTGATAGCCGTCAGCGCAAAGCGTACGAATGCGCAATTCTTATTGTTTTTTTGTTTTTATTTTACCAGTCCAATTACGGAAGCCGCCTTCAAGCTGGTAAATTTGGTTGAAGCCACGTTTTTTTAGGAATAGTGCAGCACGTGCACTACGACCTGTATTTTGACAGTATAGATATACTGGTAAATCTGGTCGGATTTCTTTAAAACGTTGACGTAGTGCTGTAGAAGGAACGTTTCGTGCGCCAAGAATATGACCTGCCTCGAATTCTTTTTGCTCACGCACATCAATTAGCTGTGCTTTACGGTAGCCTTCAATAAATTGTTCTTGTGTTAAGTTGGTTACGGCTTTTTTTAGACGCATTGCATTGATACCTATATATGCAATTAGAACTACTAAAATTACACCAATCGTGATAAGTATGTTCAAGATTTTCTTACCCCTTTCTATCTTCTTTATTATTATAAAAGATGCGGTGGCGATAGTCCAATGAGTTTGATAAAATTAACTAGATTGTGCTAAAAATGATATTACTGAATTCAGCAGAAGTTAAACGTAGTGTCAATCAAGAAATTTTCTTACCGTTTTAGGTAATGTGATTGGTGATGAATGCTGAATAAAGATAAAGCCCGGCGGATGTCACAAATTTTGAAGGGATTCGTCGCGTTCATGCGACAATTTATCTGCCCGAAAGCGAAGCGGCAGAAGCAACTGCTAACTGACCTGCATTAGTAAAAACGCCATGTCTTGTGGCTTTACTAAAATGACCGACATCTTCAGCATTCGTGCAGGACTAAACATAATTCAAAATTTGGACTCAATTACGCCGAGGCGTAGTTGATATTTGTAGGAGATGATTGTATGACAACTTGGTATTTTTTAAATTCAGGGAAATGTAGTCCTTCGTTTAATATGGCACTAGATGAGGCATTGCTGGATTGGCATAGTGAGGGGTTAATTCCTCCTGTGATTCGTTTTTATGAGTGGGAGCCCGCGACACTATCGATAGGTTATTTTCAGCAGGCAAAAAGAGATATTAATTTTGAAGCGGTTCGTGAACAAGGGCTAGGTTTTGTGCGACGTCCAACAGGAGGAAGAGCAGTTTTACACGAACATGAGTTGACATATAGCGTCATTGTCACAGAAAGCTATCCAAATATGCCTGAATCGGTAACAGAGGCGTATCGGGTACTGAGCGAGGGGATTTTACAGGGCTTTCATAATTTAGGGATGGATGCATATTTTAGTGTGCCGGATACGGAAGAAAAAAAGGCCGACTTGAAGCAGCCAAAGAGTGCTGTTTGTTTTGATGCACCAAGTTGGTATGAACTTGTCGTAGAAGGAAAAAAAATAGCGGGTAGTGCGCAAACGCGTCAAAAAGGTGTCATTTTACAGCATGGTGCGATTTTACTTGATCTCGATGAAGAAAAACTATTATCAGTATTTAATTTTTCAAGTGAAGAGGCAAAAGAACGCATGCGTAAAAAGCTGCCTGACAAGGCTGTTGCCATTAATAGCCTTGTGAAAGAACCTGTTTCCATTGACCAATGTGTGACGGCTTTCCGAGAAGGTTTTGCAAAATCATTGCAAATTGATTTAAAACCATTTACACTTTCTGAGGAGCAATTAGAATATGTACGTGCATTGGAAGAAAAAAAATATGCACATGATGATTGGAACTTCAAAAAGTAAATAATGGTATAAGAAAAATATTTTTTTATCGTTTAAACCTTGTGATGACAAGCAGTCCTGATTCTATTCGAAATTGCAAGAGTTGAATTAAAAAACTATATATAGTATCTTTTGTTAAGAAACATACACAATATGTAGTGTTTAACAACACATGATATTGTGTATTTATTATTGTAAGCAGAGAATAAGGGAGGCAAAACGATGGTACTAACAAATCATCAACCCGAAGTAAACAAACAACTTGAACAGTTAAACAAAGATATTGAACAATTTCCACAGGTTCACCCCGTAACCCCTGATATGCATATTAAGCATAAAGGTGTTTCTAGACTTGTGATGATCGATCGCTATTCGTTTAAGGATACGGAGAAGAAAACACTAAAAGCTGGTGATTTCGTAGTCTTAACAGTAAAGGCAGATCCAAAATTCCCTGCACGTGGTTTAGGGACAATTCAAAAGATTGATATGTCTACAAAAACTGCAGATATTTTGATTGAGGAAGACTACCGTAGCGCGTTAGATGATTCAAAAGAGCAAGAAACGGGTGTGATTACGCGTTCAATTGACGTGTTAGAAAAGCCTCTTGAAATTTTTTATGAGCAAATTGCAAAACGTAATGCATCAGGGCTTGCCTCTGTTGAAAAAACAGCAGAGAAACGCCAAGAATGGTTTGAGCGATTTTATGAGCAGCTCGTATCATTGAAATTTATCCCAGCTGGACGAGTTATCTATGGAGCGGGTTCTGAAACAGATGTAACGTTCTTCAATTGCTACGTAATGCCATTTGTAGCGGATTCACGTGAAGGTATTAGTGATCACCGTAAGCAAGTAATGGAAATTATGAGCCGTGGTGGTGGTGTAGGAACAAATGGTTCAACACTTCGCCCTCGCAATACGTTAGCACGTGGCGTGAATGGAAAATCGTCTGGTTCGGTTTCGTGGCTAGATGATATTGCCAAACTGACACACCTTGTGGAACAAGGTGGATCGCGTCGTGGCGCACAAATGATAATGTTGGCCGATTGGCACCCTGATATCGTGGAGTTTATTATTTCAAAAATGCAAAACCCACGTATTCTACGATACTTAATCGAAAACACGATGGACGAGTCTATTATCCGTCTAGCTAAAGAAAAATTAAACTTTAAGCCTTTATCACCACAAGATGAAGCCATGTATCAAGGCATCGTAAATTATAAAAATATCGAAGGTTTAGGCGGATTTGATGCTGCGATTATTCGTGATGCAGAAAATAAATTACGCGACGGTGGAACGTATACAGTCCATAACTCAGAATTTTTAACAGGCGCCAATATTTCCGTAACATTGACAAAAGAATTTATGGAAGCTGTTGAAAATGACGCTGAGTTTGAGCTTCGTTTCCCAGCGGTTGAAGAATATTCAAAAGAAGAAATGGCTGTCTACAATACTGAATGGCATAAGGTTGGCGATGTGCGTGAATGGGAGAAGTTGGGCTACAAAGTGCGTACATACCGTACGATTAAAGCGAAAGAGCTTTGGAATCTTATCAATGTATGTGCAACATACTCTGCAGAGCCAGGTATCTTCTTCATCGATAATGCAAATGACATGACAAACGCTAAGGCGTATGGTCAAAGTGTTGTTGCAACAAACCCATGTGGGGAACAACCACTTGCACCTTATTCGGTATGCAATTTAGCAGCTGTGAATTTAGCACAGTTTGCTAATAAAGAAAACCAAACAGTTGATTATGAAGCATTACGTGAAACGGTACGCGTAGGTGTACGTATGCAGGATAATGTCATTGATGCAACACCTTATTTCCTAGAAGAAAACCGTGTACAAGCTCTAGGTGAGCGACGTGTTGGTTTAGGGGTAATGGGCTTAGCGGATTTACTCATCTATTGTGAAAAAGAATATGGCTCAGAGGGAGGAAATGCACTTGTTGATGAAATCTTTAAAACAATTGCAGAAACTGCTTATGAGGCATCAACTGAATTAGCAAAAGAACGTGGAAGCTTCCCATTCTTAGTAGGTGCGACAGAGGAAGAAACGGCACGTTTACGTAAAGCCTTCACAGAAACAGGCTTCATGCAAAAAATGCCAACGCATATCAAAGAGCAAATTTTAGCAACAGGTATTCGTAATTCGCATTTACTTACAGTAGCACCTACAGGTTCAACTGGAACGATGGTTGGTGTAGCAACAGGTCTTGAGCCTTACTTCTCGTTCACATATTACCGTTCAGGACGCTTAGGTAAATTCATCGAGGTCAAAGCAGAAATCGTACAAGAATACTTAGATAGCCATCCAGAAGTAAGTGCGAATGACTTACCTTCATGGTTCGTATCATCGATGGAATTAAAACCAGAAGCGCATGCGGATGTACAATGTATCATTCAAAAATGGATCGATTCATCGATTTCAAAAACGGTGAACGCGCCAAGAGGCTACACAGTACTGCAGGTAGAAAAAGTATATGAGCGCCTATATAAAGGTGGTGCTAAGGGTGGTACGGTTTATGTAGATGGTAGCCGTGACTCACAAGTACTTACACTGAAAGCAGAAGAAAATGATATGGATCAGTTATCATTTGAAGAAGAACTAGTAGAGGAACACACAAAGCGTCCAGTCGTATTAATCGATACGATTCAAGCGCTAGCGTCAACGACAGTTGTTGGCTCTGACGTTGGGAATACATGCCCAGTATGTCGTAAAGGAACAGTCGAAGAAATGGGCGGCTGTAACACATGTACAAACTGCGGTGCACAGCTTAAATGTGGTTTATAAAATAATGAAAAAGTGTCTATCTCGCCTCTCAAGGCGGATAGGCACTTTTTTTTGTATACACCACTTATCCTGTAAAAACGACCAGTCATCGAAAATCCATTTACATCGAAGTTTGAAAACTTTATAGTGAAGGCGAATGAAAGGACTGTGATGATATGAAAGTAGAAGTGTCGATAGATCCGACATGCAAAGAACCAAAAGTTATTATTTTCACAGATAAAATGACCGAGGAAATAGAACAAATTATGCAACAAGTCTCATCTAAAGCAGCTGATTCATTGGCGGTATTTTCTAATAGAGGGGTGGAGATGATTGCCTGTAATGATATTTTGCGTATTTATACGGAAGCCAAAAAAGTGTTCATCCAGACGACAGAAGGCATTTACACGGTACGATTTCGCTTATATGAACTAGAGAAGAAACTAAATGCACAAAAATTTTTACGTATTTCAAATGTCGAAATCGTCAATCGAAACATGATTAAACAAATGGATATTAGTAAGACAGGAACGATAGGAGTTGTCCTAAAAGGTGAAATTAAAACGTATGCCTCAAGGCGATATGTATCGAAGATAAAGAAGCAATTAGGAATATGAGGTGAAAGAGATGCGAAAAGATTTACTGATACGTATAGTAGGTGGGTTTGTTAGTGGTGTCGCGATTGGGCAAATTGTGCAAATATGTATATCGATTGGCTTGGGAAAAGGGCGTTATATCGCGATTGTTCCAGATTTTAGTGCTTTATTTACAAGTGACACAGTAGCTATTTGTATGCAAATTTTTTTGACCGGGATCATAGGTGTTACATTTGCCCTAGCGGCTTTAGTCTTTGAAATCGCTAGATGGAGCATGTTGAAGCAATTTATCGTGCATTTTTGTATGACGGCAATTGTCTGGATACCAATTGTCATGATTTTATGGATGCCTAAAACAATGGCTAATCTATTTTCCTTACTGGCGAGTTTCATCGGCACATATATCGTGACATGGTTGTTGCAATATAAACTATCCAAGCGTGATATTGAAAAAATAAATGCAATCATAGAAAGAGGTGAGTTTCATGACCATTGAAATAAAAGAATTAACGAAACATTATAAGGATCATGTAGTAGTGGATCACTTATCATTAAACATTGAAAAAGGTGAATTTTTTGCATTACTTGGTCAAAATGCTGCGGGCAAGACGACAACCATAAAAATGCTATGCGGACTTGTTACACCTACAAGTGGTGATGCTTTTTTGGAAGGAGCAAGCGTCGTTCACAATCAGATTGCCGTCAAGAACAATATTAATATTTCACCACAAGAAACAGCAGTTGCACCAAATTTAACTGTTGTGGAAAATTTACAATTAATGGCTCGACTTTATGGCTATTCAAAAATACAAGCGGAACAACGTGCGATTGCACAGATGAATATATTTGGCTTGCTGACGCGCCAGCATGAAAAGGCTAAGACTTTATCGGGTGGTTATAAGCGACGATTAAGTGTGGCAATGGCTATGATGTCTACTCCGAAAATTTTGTTTTTAGATGAGCCCACGCTAGGTATGGATGTGCGTGCGCGCCGTGATTTATGGGCAATTTTACGTCAATTGAAAGGGCATGTAACGATTGTTTTAACGACTCATTATTTAGAAGAAGTAGAGGTGTTAGCGGACCGTGTTGGTATTATGCATAATGGAAAATTACGAGCACTTGGTACGATTCAACAATTGATGAGCCAAACAGGAAAACCAACGTTTGAAGATGTCTTTTTAGAGCTGACAGAGGGGGAATCACGTTGAAGGCTGCTGTATTTGCGACAAGAAACCATAAAGAAATCGTACGTGACCCATTAACACTACTTTTCGGTATAGCCTTACCTGTTTTATTGATGGTTTTATTTTCAGCCATGCAAAAAAATATGCCATTTGCATTATATGAAATTGATACGCTAACACCAGGCGTCATTGTCTTTAGTTTTTCGTTTCTGACACTTTTTTCAGGCATGTTGCTTGGCAAGGATAAAAGTACCTCCTTTTTAATGCGTATTTTCGCTTCGCCTATGACAGCAGCTGATTACGTAATAGGCTATGTACTGCCGTTATTACCAATTGCGGTATTGCAGATCAGTGTATGTATACTTGCTGCTCTATTTTTAGGGTTGTCACTGGATCTATCTGTACTGTTCATGGGTATTGTACTCATCGTTATTTCCTTATTGTATATTGGTTTTGGCTTATTACTAGGTACGATATTTACAGATAAACAGGTAGGTGGAATTTTTGCAATATTTGTCACTGTGACAACTTGGTTAAGTGGTACATGGTTTCAGCTTGATATGATAGGGGGAGCATTTCAATCGATCGCTCAATTACTGCCATTTGTCCATGCTGTTGATGCCGCGCGTGCCGTGTTAAGTGGACATTACGAAGATGTTCTGTTATCTCTCGCTATCGTCGTCGGCTATACAGCCCTTACTTTCATTATAGCTATTTTAGTATTTAAAGGGAAAATGCAAGAGTAAACTAGAAAATTCAACTTTGAAGTAGGATTTATGTGATTTTTATAGAATAAACAATGAAAGGGGGAAGGTTTATGTCGAGTTTACCAATTATAGTTGCACCGATGTTTTTAGTATCGAACCCAGCGATGGTGATTGAAGCGAGTAAGGCAGGGGCAATTGGTTCGTTTCCTTTATTGAATGCAAGACCAGCAGCGGTTTGTGATGAGTGGTTACAGAACATTAAAGAGGCGTTACCAACAGAGCCTTGGGCTGTTAATTTTATTTGTCATCCTGTAGCGAATGCACGCTTTGAAGAGGATTTACAGTTAATTGAAAGGCATGAACCACCGATTGTTATTACATCACTTGGTAATCCGAAGCGGGTCATTGAAATTGTGCATGGCTATGGTGGAAAAGTCTATGCTGATGTAGCGAATGTCAAGCATGCAGAGAAATCAGCGGCAACTGGGGTGGATGGTCTTATTCTTGTATGTGCAGGAGCGGGAGGACATGGAGGTCAGCTTCATCCATTTGGTTTTGTCTCTGCGGTGAAAAAGTTCTTTAATGGTACGATTATTTTATCAGGTTCTATTTCTAGCGGTGCAGACGTGTTAGCTGCACAAATTATTGGCGCCGATTACGCTTATATGGGGACGCGTTTTTTAGCTTGTGATGATGGCAATGCACCTGAAGACTATAAAAAGATGGTTATTGACAGTAAGACCGATGACATTTTATATACGGATGCTTTTAGTGGCGTGCATGTGAATGTCTTAATTCCCTCGTTATTAAAGGAAGGAATTGATCCATCGACGTTAAAGCCAAGAAAGGACATTGATTTAACCCATCTTGTAAATGCCAAGGCTTGGCGAGATATCTGGTCCGCGGGTCATGGCGTTACAAATATCGAAAAGCGAGAGTCAGTTCGTGAAATTATCAGAACATTGCAAGAGGAGTATGAGACGGCGAAGCAACAAATCATCGCTATACAGCCTCAATAATCAATAAAGAGAAAAGCAAGAGAAATCATTTGGTGATGATTTCTCTTGCTTTTTAGTCATGATTTAAAGTTGCAGCGATTTCTGGCTGTTGTTCGACCTGACGAAGCATATTGAATGAAGCAATTGCTACTTCTACTTGGTCGTCTTTTGGCTCTCTTGTTGTCAGTAATTGCAGCCACAACCCTGGATAACCGAGGAAGCGTAACACAGGTATATTACGGCAGGCATTTGTTGCTTGAAGTACTTCAAATGATACGCCAAGTACAACGGGAATTAATAAAATGCGATCTACTAGACGTAACCAAAGTGGATCAGTAGGTACAAAGAAATATAAAAACATGCCTACGAACACAGTAAATAACATGAAACTACTACCACAACGATAATGTAAACGAGATTGTGCTTGTACATTTGCTACAGTTACTTCCATACCAGCTTCATAGCAATTGATAACTTTATGTTCCGCACCGTGATATTGAAAGACTCGTTTTATGATCGGGGTTAATGAGATAAAGTACAAATAGGTAAGTAGTAGAATAAGCTTAATACCACTTTCCAATAGGATTTGGCCTGTTTTACCTTCTATCCATTTAGAGAAAAAGTCTGCAATAAATACAGGGATTAATGTAAATGCAAATTTGCCAAATAAAAAGGACAGTATCCCAACTACGGCAACCCCTAAAATCATTTGCAGTTTAGAGCCTTCCTCTACATTTTCCTCTTCTTCGCCAGGTGTAACATCGTAGCGATCCCCAGAAAATTGCATATGGCGTGAACCTAAACCAGCAGATTCAATAAGTGCCACAACACCACGTACAAAAGGAATTTTTTTTAGTTTTTGTAGAATTGGTTTTTGAACTTTTTTGTAATGATAATAATCAATGGAAGCATCGTTACGGCGAATGGCTGTAATCGTATGTTCCTTTCCTCCGAACATCACACCTTCTAATTGTGCTTGTCCCCCGTATACAGGTGAATTGCTCAAGGCTAACACCACTCTCTTTATATATTTCAACTGTACCATTGTACTAAATTTAGTGAAAAACCTCTAGAGGTACGCATAGTAAATTTTCTATATGGCTACACTAAACGTATAATTTTGTTTTATTAGCTTGTACTGTTCACATAGTAGCTTAGGTAACGCTCAGGAGCAACAGTTGAACGCTCGGGTCCACGGGTTTATCGCTCGGGTCAAGGCGAGAAACGCTCGGGTCCACGGGTTTATCGCTCGGGTCAAGGCGAGAAACGCTCGGGTCCACGGGTTTATCGCTCGGGTCAAGGCCAGAAACGCTCGGGTCCACGGGTTTATCGCTCGGGTCAAGGCCAGAAACGCTCGGGTCCACGGGTTTATCGCTCGGGTTAATGGCAGAAAATACTCAGGAGCAAAGGTTTAACGCTCAGGTCCAACCGTTCAGCGCCCAGGTCTATAGCCCATATCGCCTCGGTAATAACTCAAAACGCTCAAATTTAGGAGGGATACGCTTGAAAGTAGCCATTATAACATCAATTGTAAGTGCACTTGTCCTAGCATTGTGCTTGAGGGGACTTCAGTTTTTTCATTTAATTGACTGGAATCCAATCGGTTTTTATAAGAAGTGGGAATTATTTGAAGATAGTTCAAAATTGTTTCAGTGGAGTTTTCTAACACTCATCCTATTTTTATTTGGACTCTTTTTGTATATTACTTTGCGCTATGTCCATATTATACCAGCTGTTCTGTCATCTTTTTTACTTGGTCTTATTTTTACGGTCACATTAGAATGGATTGTCCTTGATTTGCCGTTACAGTCTGCTTCTTTTAAAAAATTATCCATTCCCTTTATGGTAGTAGTTATTTGCTTATTACGGTTCTTACTTGAAACAGCAAATTTTCATCAGAAAGAGCATACTGCACAAAAAGGTAATTAGTTGCCGTATGCAACGGGTATGATAAAATAAAGTGCAAGTACATAGAAAGAGGCGAATATAGCGTGAAGTTATTATGTTTAAATGGACCTAATTTAAATCGGCTTGGTAAACGAGAGCCGCATATTTACGGACATGAAACGTTAGATGCTGTGAAAAATAATGTCCAACATCTTGCGGCAACACTCGGTGCAACAGTTGAGTTTCGTCAATCCAATCATGAGGGCGTGCTAGTGGATTGGGTGCATGAAGCAGAAGACGAACAATATGATGGTATTATCTTTAATCCCGGTGCTTATACACATACGAGCATTGCGTTACATGATGCAATTGCGGGAATTTCAGTGCCAGTTATAGAGGTACATATTTCAAATATCCATAAACGTGAGGCTTTCCGCCATCATTCTTTTCTTGCACCTGCTTGCATCGGCCAGATTTGTGGCCTAGGTACAAAAGGCTATGAGCTGGCATTACGCACATTCATCGAAGGGGAGAACTAAAATGTTAAAATTACAAAAGCTTCGTAAGGCTCTACAAGAACAAAACATCGAGGGTATTTTAATTACGAACGAGTACAACCGTCGTTATATGACTGGTTTCACAGGGACAGCGGGAGTAGCGATTGTGTCACAAAATGATGCTGTGTTTATCACAGATTTTCGTTACACAGAACAAGCAACTGCACAAATCAAGGACTACCGTATCGTCAAGCATGAAGCGACAATCCTCGAGGAAATTGCGACACAAGTAAAAGCAATGGGCATCAAATTATTGGGCTTTGAGAAAGATGCTGTCAGCTATGGCACATATGAGCTATACAAAAATGTGATTCAAGCTGATTTAGTACCGGTTTCTGGACTAATTGAAAAAATTCGCTTGATTAAGACGGAACAAGAGATTAATATTATTAAGGTTGCGTGTGAAATTGCTGATCACGCATTTACACATATTATAGACTTCATCAAGCCAGGTAAAACAGAGCTTGAGGTTTCGAATGAATTAGAATTTTTCATGCGAAAACAAGGGGCAACACAGTCCTCATTCGATACGATTGTCGCGTCTGGTCTTCGCTCAGCATTGCCTCACGGTGTTGCCACAGATAAAGTGATTGAAAAAGGTGACTTTGTTACACTAGATTATGGTGCACTTTACAATGGCTATATCTCTGATATTACACGTACAGTAGCTGTTGGCGAACCATCTGCAAAATTAGTAGACATGTACAATGCAGTCCTTGCATCACAACTTTTAGCACTTGAAAAAGTGGGTCCTGGTTTAACAGGAATTCAAGCAGATGCGATTGCACGTGACTACTTAACAGAAAAAGGCTATGGCGAGGCTTTTGGTCATTCATTAGGACATGGTATTGGCCTTGAAGTACATGAAGGCCCTGGCTTATCGATGCGTTCAGATACGGTACTAGAGCCAGGCATGGCCGTAACGATTGAACCAGGTGTGTATTTACCAGGAATCGGTGGTCTACGTATCGAGGACGATATTTTAATCACTGAGACAGGTAATGAACTCCTAACGCATTCGTCAAAAGAACTCATCATTTTATAAACAATGGAGGAAAATAAATGATTTCAGTAAACGATTTCCGAACAGGTCTAACAATTATTGTGGATGGCCAACTATACCGTGTTATGGATTTCCAACACGTAAAACCAGGTAAAGGTGCTGCATTTGTACGTTCAAAATTACGTAACTTACGTAATGGTAACGTACAAGAAAAAACTTTCCGTGCTGGTGAGAAAGTTGAAAAAGCACAAATTGATAATCGTAAGATGCAGTATTTATATGCACAAGGTGACGAGCATGTCTTCATGGATATGGAGTCTTATGATCAAACAGAATTAGCATCATCTGCAATTGAGTATGAGCTAAAGTTCCTTAAAGAGAATATGGAAGTACACATCCAATCTTATCAAGGAGAGATGCTTGGTGTAGAGTTACCAAATACTGTTGAGCTAGAAGTAACGGAAACAGAACCAGGTATTAAAGGAGATACAGCTTCAGGCGGTACAAAACCTGCGACACTTCAAACTGGTCTTATCGTTCAAGTACCATTCTTTGTCAACCAAGGTGATGTTTTAATTATCAATACAACTGATTCGTCTTACGTATCGCGCGCGTAAGTAACGTATATCAAGCCTACTCTGTACTAAAAGAGTAGGTTTTTACTTTTTCTTTATACATATATGACTTTTTTGTTGAAAGTTGTGATAATAGATAGAAGAACGGTTGCCTTTATTAATAAATAATCATTTGTTTCTATCATCGGATAGATGGTCAAAAGTGGAAAAAATATTTAGAATATACGTAAGGAGTGAATGCTATGTTACATAAATTTGAGATACAATATCCAATTATTCAAGCACCTATGGCTGGGGTTACATCACCAAAATTTGTTGCAGCTTGTGCGGAGGCTGGGGTTTTAGGATCAATTGGAGCCGGCTATTTAGATGGAGAGCAAACAAAAAGATTTATTCAAGAAGTAAAAAAACTGACGCATAAGCCATTTGCAGTCAATTTATTTGTGCAGGAGGAACCACGTATTGATGTGGAAGTACTTCAAAATGCACGTATGGCTTTGCAACCATTTTATGACGAGCTTGGGTTATCACCTGTCCAAAGTGTGATATCATCGGAAGTTTTTGAAGGACAAGTACAAGCCATTCTTGATGAAAATGTAGCCATTTGTTCATTTACATTTGGCATCCCGTCAGCAGATGTTATCCGTCGTCTAAAAGAAAATAACGTTTATGTCATCGGTACTGCAACCACATTGAATGAAGCAAAATGTGTGGAGGAAGCGGGCATGGATGCTGTGGTGTTACAGGGTGAAGAAGCAGGTGGTCATCGAGGTTCCTTTATTGAGCCTATGCAGTTTATCAACCGTAATGAATTACTACAACAAGTGGTAGGAGAAATTACGATTCCAATTATTGTAGCGGGTGGAATTGTCTCCAAGGATGATGTGAAGAGGGCATTAGCAAATGGTGCGCAGGCTGTACAAATAGGCACAGCTCTGTTAGTTGCAGATGAATGTGAAATTTCAACAGAATACAAAAATGCTGTACTGCAATCAAAAGCACAGCAGACAACCATTACGCGTGCCTTTACTGGCAAACCAGCACGTGGCTTAGCCAATGATTTTACTGAACGTATGAAGGATGCTATTGTAGCACCTTATCCACTACAACATTATTTAACGTCTACTATTCGTAAGGAAAGTGCAAAGCAAGGAAATTCACAATACGTATCTATGTGGATGGGTGAAAATAGTTATTTAGTGCAACCTGGCTCTGTGGAAGACATACTTGCAAAGTTAATATAATTAAATCTCCATCAAAAAATAATGTGCTAGAGCGCAAAATTAGTGTTAGTAGCTTCCATACCCACTGAATCACAGGCATGCTTGTTAATGTCGCCAGGGACTGTGGCTACGCTTTAGTAACCCTTGTTGGCTCAAAGTTTTCAATGTATATCCTGCTTTTTAAGGATGTAAGTTGTACTAACACTATTTAGATCGTATGTAAACACATAGAAACTTAAATATTTTAATTCCAAGACCTTTATACGTTTGTATGGAGGTCTTTTTTTTTTACTAACGACATATATTGCTGTACACGAGGGGGCGTATGAATGGAATTACAAGACGTATTAAGAGTCGCAGGAGTGGGACTAGTAGTTGCGCTTCTTCATGTTTTCTTTGATCAAACAGGCAAGAAAGAGTTTTCGTTTTTCTTATTTTTCATTGCTTACTTATATATGGCAGCAGAATTACTGCGATTTTTAAGATTATTTTTCAATGAAATATTAACCTTCTTTCAATGGTTGACCTCTTCTGGGTAATGTAGATGGAAATTGTCATTGTCGCTGTTGTCATGCTGCTTTTATTATTACTTTTAAAAGAAGTTATAAAACCACTCCATGCGCTAATTAGTGTAATGTTTTCGTTTTTACTGTTCAGTTTATTGTTTTCAACACTCCTATTGCCACTCGTGAAGCAGCTCCTCGAAATGTTAGCCTTTTTGCCTTATGCAAAAGCTATTGTCATGAGCGCTAGCCTTTTTTATGTAGGGCAATGGGTGTCTATGTTGCTTGTTGAACATAGCTATAAGGTACTCGGGGGATTGGTTTTTGATGCGGTGAAAATTGTTATCTTATTGTACTGGATCAAAGAATTTATGGCTGTTTTACAGGAGGTGTCGGCCATTTTACAAAGGATAAGCTAAGGAGCGAATACATTGCAGGAGCAACTACTTTCGTTTTTGATAGATCCTTTTTTTCTCTTGCTCAAAATGACACTCATTTTGTGTGGCTACGTCATTATTATTCTTATTGTCAATATGATGTTACCAGAATTTGAAAAAGGGACAAGGATACTGTTTTTTCTTATTGTATTAGCGACAATCGGCCCTGTGGTGGTTAACTCATTCAATTTAATCGATCAAATTGCACAGGGACTTTCGCATATATTCACGGCATTCTATCCAATTCTAACATCAAGTTTTCTTCTATCTAGTAGTATTACAGCGATTGCTTCTTGGCAGCCCTTTTTACTCTTTTTTGTACAAGTCTTAACAATTATTAGTAGTAAATGGCTTATTCCTGGGGTGCTTTTTGCAATTGTTTTTGATGTTTGCAGCGTGATTGTAAAAGAAATATCCTTTACGAGAATTGCGGATCTCATTCGTTTTACAATTATGAGTATCGTATCGGCATCCGTTGTTTGTTACGTCATTTTGATGTCAGCAAGTGGTGTTGCAGCATTTAGTGTCAATAAAGCTGTTTCAGAGCCTGTGAAAAAGCTCATCGAAGAAAATATTCCAGTTGTCGGGTCTTTTATAGTCGATAGTTTTTCGATGTTTCAGCATATGACGCAATTTTCTTCTTCTATTAGTAGTATTAGTGCTTTTATAGCCGTTATCACAATTTCGTTTATTCCGACTGTGCAGCTTGTTGTCAGTGCATATTCATTGAAGATGTTAGCAGCAATTTTAGAACCAATTGCTTTTGATGATATTTGTAAATTACTTGATCATGTTAGTAAATCTCTATTTACATTATGTGCAGTATCATTTCTAATTGCTTTTTCATTTATGTTTTCTTGTTTTTTCCTTATCGTTTTTGTGCAGGTTATGGCCGGGGGGAGATAGATTGATTCTTTTATTGGCGTTGCTCTTTATTTGTCAGCTTTTCGTGTTTCTAACCGATGATAAGCAGATAATTTCACTAACAAAACTCGTCATTACGTTAGTATTTTTGCAATTGCTATTAAAGATTCCATTTATCAACTCATAGGAAGAAACAAGCGTACATACACTTGAAAAAGAGAAGATGAAGGGAGGCAATGTACAAGTGATGTGGAAAAGGCACGAAAAAAAACAAAGCCATTTTTGGTCTTAATGCTCATTGCCGCCTCCGTGGGACTTTTCATCGTGTTTCCAATGTTTCAAACGAATTCAACAAATGAGCGAGTCACACCTTCTACAAATGAGGAAAAGCTTGAACAGACACTAAGAGCTATGCAAGGTGTTGGGGAGGTAAAAGTTTATTTTTATTATGGAGAGATGACAAATGAGACGGATGAAAATAATCTATTTAGCCAATATTTTAGGGGGACTGACCAAGGCGAGAAAGATGTAACAGGAATGCTTATTGTTTCAGAGGGAGCATCGGATATTTTTATTAAAAATGAAATTCGTGCTGTCGTCAGTCAAGTGATGCAATTGCCTATTCATCGAATTATTATTGTTCCAATGGAAAATAAGGGGGAAAAATGAATGCGCGTGCGTAGAAGAACTGTTTGGTTTATGACATTATTAAGTCTAGTAGCAGTAATTTCAGTATACTATTTAGTTGACCCAGCAAAACAATTTAATGGTTTAACTATTTTTTCAGATGATACATTACAGCAAACAGCAATAACGGGTGTAACAGATCAAGAGGCTTCAAAACAAGATGTGACGACAGAAGTATCTTCGCCAAGTCATATGTTTGAAGAAATGCGTATGCAAGTAAGTGATGAGAGAAGCCAATTACGACAGCAGCTAACGCAAAAAATTGCATCTGAAGAAGCCACAGCTGAAGAAAAAAATAAGGCATTCAATGATATCGATGGACTTATTAAACAGGAATCAGCGGAAGCGATGTTAGAAATGCTTGTTAAATCTTTAGGATATTCGGATGCCTTTGTACGAGCGGAAGGTGAAAAAGTATCTGTCACTGTCATGGCGGAAGAGCTATCTAAATCACAAGCAAATGAGATCATCTATTTGGTAAGAAGTGAATGGGAAGGCGCAAATGACGTGCAAGTTAAGTTTAGTGCAAACAACTATTAAAACTTAGCGAAAAAAAGGAATATTCTGTCTATTTATCAGTGGTTGTTATATATCAGTATAATGAAAAGGCTTTCGTTTAGTAAAAGAAAGCCTTTTATTTTGTTTATATTTACTTAATTTTCATTTAACTATTTCAAATTGTTCGAAAAAAATATAGAATAGTGTGTGTAGTAGATATTATTTCATAAGGAGAGTTAGACATGTTCAAAATCCAAGAAATTCGTGAAATCATTAAATTAGTAGATTCTTCTTCAATCGACGAGTTCGTTTATGAAGTAGACGGTGCAAAAGTTAAATTAAAAAAGAATAGTGTGGTTGTTACTGAAACTGTAGCACCTAAAAAAGAAGTTTCAGCTCCTGTTGTACAACAAACTGCACCAGCAGCAGCTCCAGCCCCAGCAAAAGTTGAAGAAGCTCCAGCAGCACCAACAAACAACGACCCATCGTTACATAAAATCGTATCTCCTATGGTTGGTACTTTCTATGCAGCTCCAAACCCAGAAACACCAGCTTATGTACAGGTAGGCGACAAAGTGGGCGACGAAGCGATCGTATGTATCGTAGAAGCTATGAAACTCTTCAACGAAATCGAAGCAGAAGTTAAAGGTGAAATCGTTGAAGTACTTGTTAAAGATGGCGAATTAGTAGAATACGGTCAACCATTATTCCTTGTAAAAGCTGAGTAAGGAGTGCATACAACCATGAAAAAAGTTTTAATTGCAAACCGCGGCGAAATCGCTGTACGAATCATTCGTGCTTGTAAAGAGCTAGGTATCAAATCTGTTGCCGTATACTCTGAAGCAGACGCAGACGCATTACATGTGAAATTAGCGGACGAAGCATATTGCATCGGTCCTAAACTATCTAAAGATTCATATCTTAGCTTCCCAGCTTTACTTAGTGTAGCAGAGAAAACAGGTGCAGACGGTATCCACCCAGGTTACGGTTTCGTATCTGAAAACGCTGACTTCGCTGAAGCATGTGAAAACGCAGGCATCAAATTTATTGGTCCTTCATCTGATTCTATTAAAATCATGGGGATTAAAGACGTTGCGCGTACAACAATGGAAGCAGCAGGAGTTCCACTTGTTCCAGGTACTGGTATTGTGCCAGATGTCGAAACAGGTAAAGAATGGGCTGCTAAAATCGGCTACCCAGTAATCATCAAAGCAACTGCTGGTGGTGGCGGTAAAGGTATCCGTGTAGCGCGTACAGAAGAAGACCTTGTAAAAGGCATCGACATTACGCAAAAAGAGGCTGCTGCAGCATTCGGTAACCCAGGCGTATATCTAGAAAAATTCATCGAGTACTTCCGACACTGTGAAATTCAAGTTTTAGCGGATGGTCACGGTAATGTCGTACACTTAGGCGAACGTGACTGTACAGTTCAACGTCGTATGCAGAAATTAGTTGAGGAAGCTCCATCTCCTGCACTATCTGCTGAACGTCGTGCTGAAATGGGTGCAGCAGCGGTAAAGGCAGCACAAGCATGTAACTATGAAGGTGCTGGTACAATCGAGTTCATCTATGATTATCAGGAAGACAAGTTCTACTTCATGGAAATGAATACACGTATTCAAGTAGAACACCCAGTAACAGAAATGATTTCTGGTGTCGATCTTGTACAACAACAATTGAAAATTGCATCTGGTGAAAAACTGCCATTTGCGCAAGAAGATATTAAATTAAATGGTTGGGCAATTGAATGCCGTATTAACGCAGAAAATGCATATAAAAACTTTATGCCATCAGCGGGTACTGTAGATACTTACATCACGCCAGGTGGTTATGGTGTACGTATTGACTCTGCTGTTTATGCAGGTTATACAATCCCTCCATACTATGATTCAATGGTAGCGAAGCTAATCGTTCATGCGGATACACGTGAGGAAGCAATTGCGAAAATGAATCGTGCGCTAGGGGAATTTGAAGTTTCTGGTCCTGGTATCAATACAACCATTCCATTCCATGAAGCTTTAATGAATAACGACGTATTCAAATCTGCGAAATTCAACACGAAATTCCTAGAAGAAAACGACGTATTAGGGACAAATAAATAATTGTTCAAACAAAGGTGAAGAAATCCGCGTGATTTCTTCGCTTTTCACTATTTATAGGTACATTTTTAGAATTTATCGAGAAAGTAATGGGATTTATCGCCTAACTTTTAGAATATATCGATATGAACCTTATATAGAGTTGGTCTACCTTGAAATTATAACGGCTTTCCTAAGCCAAACCTTCCTTTTTATAGTATAATAAACGTAACAACAGCATTTGCTTGCGATGCGTAAGGGAAAGGATGATATTTGCATGGCAGAGAAAGTAGGACAATCTTTTGTACAACCAACACCATCTGGAAAAGAGGAACTTGGTAAAATTGAGGTAGCGGCGGAAGTCATTGAAATTGTCGCTGGGATTGCTGTTAGCGAGGTAGAAGGTATCGCGGCAACACGTGGTAATATTGCAACGGGCGTTGTGGAACGCTTCGGTAAAAAAGTGCACAATAAGGGCATTAAATCTGGCGTCACAGAAAGTGGTGAAATTGCCATTGATGTATTTTGCTCTGTAAAATATGGTTATGCGATTCCAAAAGTGGCAAAGGACGTACAAACGCAAATTCGCCAAGCGATTTTAAATATGACTGCACTTGAAACAGCAGAAGTGAATGTACATATTACAGGCATTCATTTCGAAAAAGAAGAAGTGGCAGTGCAAGAATAAGAAAAACGAGGTTATCTCAAAATTATGAGATAGCCTCGTTTTTTGTTATGACATAATTGACGGAAAGTAATGGTCTATACCGAAAGAAAAAGCTGTTGTGACTGGCTAAATTATAGTTCAATATGTTTTGGCTTTTTCCATAAAAATGCGAGTATCACACCGATGACTAATACAATTGTTGCAAAGTAGTATGGATAGTTTAAATTAATGTCGAACAACATGCCACCTAATATTGGCCCGAATATATTACCAAGACTGGTAAACATTGAATTCATGCCACCAACAAAGCCCTGTTCATTGCCAGCAATTTTTGATAAATAAGAAGTAGCCGCAGGGCGTATTAAATCAAAGCCTACAAAAATAAAGAAAGTAACGAATAAAATTGCAGCATAATGATTAACGATTGTCATGGCAAGCGTAAGGACAGCGGATAATACAAGTGAGTAGCGAATGACGTTAATTTCGCCCATCTTTTTTGTCAGCCAATCAAATAATAATAGTTGTGCAAGTGCGCCTATAATGCCACTACCAGTAATAATAATCGCAATATCCTTCGGCGTGAATCCAAACTTATGATCCACGAACAAACTAAACAAAGATTCAAACGCAGCAAGGCCAAATGATAAGACAAAAATTATCATGAAGGCGATGAAATATAAAGGGCTAAAAATACGTTTCGTACTACCAAAAATAGAACTTGCAGCTTCAGAATCATCCACCGCGCGTGTAGGTTCTTTTAATAATGTGAATGATAAGATGGCTGCTAAGAAACCAAGTATACCTGCAGCGTAGAATGGTAGACGTGTACCGTATTCCGCCAAAAAGCCACCTATTCCCGGTCCAATAATAAAGCCAGTACTAATAGCAGCACTCATATAGCCGAGAGCCTTTGGACGTTGCGCCATTGTTGTAATATCAGCAATGAATGCAGTAACTGCTGGCATAATAAATGCAGCACTTACACCACCAAGCATACGAGATATAAATAATACTTCGATTGTACGACCCATCCCGAATAATAACTCGGAAAGACCGAAAATAAAAAGACCTGCAACGATCATAACTTTCCGACCGATGCGGTCTACGAGTTTACCAGAAATTGGTGAAACAATAAGCTGAGTAATCGCAAATGCCGCGACCATATAACCGATGACAGACCCCGTAATTTTTAGTTCATTCATAATTGTCGGTAAGACAGGGATAACTAGACCGATGCCTAAAAAGGCGATAAATAGATTCGTTAACAAAATAGTTAACGTTACTGTTTGTTTCTTGTTCATTTTCTTTACTCCTTCAACATTTCACGTTACATGAGATATACAAAATCCAATCTACTAGAATATTTTCTAGTATTACAATAAACCCTATAGTAGCTATAGGGTCAAAAGATTTGTTTGAAAAAAGAAGGAAATGACATTAATCGGAGGAATTTTGCCTAATTTTTAATTCAACAATAAACTTTTTTTCTTGCTCTGCTATTAATGTGGCCGGCATATAGAGTTCATATACAATTGAATCGAATGCATTTTTTTGCGAATCTACATAGTTTTTAAGTTTTTCATAAAATGAAAAATATGTTTCGGGGTGATAGATAAAGGCAATGCATACGTACATGCCTGCGGGAACAATCGTTTGTTTTACATCGGTTGAAAGTTTAGAAAAGGTACGTTCGGTTAACAGGGGTGTAAAGATTGCATCATAAATAATATCATTTACCTCTGTGTATTGGGCAAGTGGATAGATGCAACCGTAACGACTATTTAGCACACTCCCCTCATTCTCGATGATTTTGGTCAATGTACCGTAGTACGAATTTGTGCTAGATGTTGGTGTTAGTTCGTTTGTAGTAACTTGTAAAATCGCCATTTCTTCTTCTAACCGTGTATAGACCTCACCAAAGACAGGAATATCAATTTGCTCTTGCATTTGTTTTTTCGTTTTAAGTAGGGTATATTTCACTTCATTTAATCGAGAAATTTTTTCTTCTAGACGTAGTTCTTTTTGTTCTAAAAAAACGAGTAGTTCTTCGGGTGTCAACATGAGTGCTTTTTTTATGTCTTCAAGCGATGTACCGATATACTTAAGTGATTTAATGAGATCTAAGTAAAAAATCTGATTATCTTTATAATAGCGATAATTACTAGAGGCATCAGTATAAGCTGGTTTAAATAAATCAATTTGATCGTAGTAGCGAAGTGTCTGCACAGAAAGATTCGACAACTTTGCTACCTCTCCGATTGTATAATAATATTCTTTCATAGATAGCCTCCCTAGCAATAAAAAGAGATTTCTAATTCATTACTTTATGATGTGTTATAAATACCTCTAAAGCTAGAATTGAATCGTATCCATTATATCATTCATGATAGTTTAAAAAATATGGAGCCTCGTCAAACTTTACAAAAGATGACATTGATATTGTAGATGTCGCTACGCTAACGCGCATAAAACGATTTACCGCCACCGTTTCACTTTCGCACATAAAACTAATTGCGAAAGAAAGTTAAAATAAGCAGAAAGTTGCTTGAAAAAGGTTTCAGATTATTGAAAACTTGCTTGAAATCGTGTTTCTGCCACGAATTTATGCTATTATAAACCTTAATGCCACTTAAGAAGGAGAGCTTTACATGAAACGACATGAAGCACGCGAAAAAGCGTTGCAAGTATTGTTTCAGCTAGACAATACCGATCTAACAGTCGAAGAAGCAATGGGACATATTAAAGGTCAACCGACAAATGCTTTCTACGAAAAGATTGCAAATGGAACAGCTGAAAATTTGGAGGAAATTGATGCGGCCCTTTCGCAGCATCTAGAAAAGTGGTCACTTGCCCGTCTACCGAAAATTGAAAGAACAGTGTTACGTCTAGCTGTATACGAACTTTTATACATGCCAGAAACACCAAAAAGAGTAGTACTTAACGAAGCAATCGAGTTATGCAAAACATTTGGCGACGATGGTTCGTCGAAATTTGTTAATGGCGTACTTTCTAAATTTACAGAACAATAAAAACGTGTTGTATTGGAAGGAGTAACAAAGGTTTATGTCAAGTGCAATTATTAATGGTAAAGAAATTGGTCAAGAAATTCGTAATTCTGTAGCAGAGCGTGTAGTTCGTTTAAAAGAGCAAGGATTAACACCAGGTTTAGTGGTCGTATTAGTTGGGGACAACCAAGCTTCTGCTACATATGTAAGAAACAAGCAAAAGTCTTGTGAAGCAATTGGTATGTTTTCTGAACTAGTGAAATTACCAGAAGAAACTACGCAAGAAGAATTACTAGCGCAAATCGTGTTATTAAATGGACGTGAAGACATTCACGGTATTTTAGTACAATTACCACTGCCAAAACATATTGATGAGGATACAGTTATTGCGACAATCGCTGTTGAAAAAGACGTAGATGGCTTCTCACCAGTAAGTGTTGGTAAAATGATGCTTGGCCAAGAAACATTTTTACCGTGTACGCCATTTGGTGTTATGAAACTTCTTGAATATTCCGGAATTGAAATTGCAGGGAAGCATGCGGTCATTGTTGGTCGAAGTCATATTGTAGGGAAACCTATGGGACAACTTCTATTGCAAAAAGATGCAACAGTGACTTACACGCATTCAAAAACACCTGATTTACCTTCATTTACAAAGCAAGCGGATATTTTGATTGCAGCAGTTGGACGTGCAAACTTTATTACGAAAGAACATGTAAAAGAAGGTGCAGTTGTTATTGATGTTGGTATTAATCGCGATGAAAATAACAAGCTATGCGGCGACGTAAACTTTTTAGATGTTGACGGCATTGCGTCTCATATTACACCAGTACCAGGTGGCGTAGGGCCGATGACAATCACAATGTTACTTTTCAACACAGTGCAGGCAGCAGAAAATATGCTTGCCAATAAAGTTCGACAATAAGATTCTTCATCTCCTAGCAATTTAGGAGATGAAACTAAGAATAGATGATGTAATTTTATCAAATGCAAATACTATTTAAAGAGCATGTCTCATAAATTTTGAGATATGCTTTTTTTTACGAACCTTTAAGTCGGTCTTAACGTCTAATTTAAAGTTTGCGTCATACATATGAATTATGGAGGGTATTAATGGAGAACTTAGATATAATGCTTATTTTGAAGCATATTATTATCGGACTTGTACAAGGTTTTACAGAGCCCATTCCAGTATCATCGAGTGGTCATGTCATGATTGCTAGTGAAATTTTAGGTCTAGGTGATCAGGGTTTTACCTTCGCCATTTTAACGAACACAGCTTCATTGTTAGCCATTGTGTATATTTATCGGGCAGATATAGTACGACTGATTACGAATTTTTCTCTTTATATCAAAACGCGTGAAAGACGATATAAAGCGGATTTTCGATTTGCTTTATACATTGTTATAGGTTCCATACCAGCAGGTGTATTAGGCGTTTTACTAAGTGATGTTATTGCAGATAATATCAGCATGACGACAATCGCTCTGATGTTATTTGTAACCGGAATTGCACTTTGGTTAATTCGTAATATGCGCGGTACAAAGAAAGATGTTGATTTAAGCGCGAAAGATGCAATAATAGTAGGGCTTGGTCAAGCGGTAGCGTTAACGCCTGGCATTAGTCGCTCAGGTGCAACCATTATTTCAGCTATTGCAGTTGGCATGAGGCAGGACACAGCATTACGCTTCTCGTTCATGCTTTATATTCCAGTAAGTCTCGGTGGTGTTGTACTTGGGATTACAGATTTTTTAGATGAGCCAAATAAAGGTGCTCTAGCAGTTCCATATGCTGCCACATTTATTGCGACATTATTTATGACATATTTTGCAATGCGTTGGTTTATGGGTATTATGAAAAGTGGCAAACTAAGCTACTTTACATATTATTGTTTTATTGTCGGTACGTTATTGTTGATTTTTTATTAAAACATTCGCCACATGACGATACTACTTTCGTTATGTGGTCTTTTGTTTCCGTACGCCAGTATATTTTTGTAAAATGCTTTATTATTTGCTTTTAAGACTGGCCTTTTTTCATACGAAACTGCATTTTTACAGGTCAGGCACAATAAAAAATGTTATGATAGGTGTAGTTTTGTGAAAAACTCGATTTTAGTAAAGGAGCCGAATAAAATGTCATCAGCTTCTTATTTAACTGTAAAAGCATTAACAAAATATATTAAGCGAAAATTTGATGCTGACCCGCATTTACGTGAGGTTTATGTCAAGGGAGAGCTATCAAATGTCAAGGTACATCAATCAGGGCATATTTACTTTACGTTAAAGGATGACGGTGCACGTATTGCGGCAACGATGTTTAAAACAGCAGCATCAAAACTAGCATTCGAGCCAAAGGATGGCATGCAGGTATTTGTCCGAGGAGATGTAAACGTTTACGAAGGTTATGGTACATATCAATTATATGTGCAGGAAATGCAACCGGATGGAATAGGCAGCTTGTTCGTTGCCTTTAACCAACTGAAGGAGCAGTTACAAAAGGAAGGACTTTTTAAAACTGAATGGAAGCAGTCGATACCGAAGTTCCCAGTAAAAATTGGTATCTTAACGTCAACAACTGGAGCGGCGATTCGCGATATTTGCACAACGTTAAAACGTCGATATCCGCTTGCTGAAATTTTGATTTATCCGACACTTGTGCAGGGAGCGCAAGCAGCACCAAGTATCGTACAAAGTATTGAACGTGCGAATCGTGATGCTAGCTGTGATGTATTGTTAGTTGGTCGTGGTGGCGGGTCGATAGAGGATTTATGGGCATTTAATGAGGAAGTGGTTGCACGTGCCATCTTTGAAAGCCGTATACCTATTATAAGTGCAGTTGGTCATGAAACTGATACGACTATAGCTGACTATGTTGCAGATTTGCGGGCACCCACACCAACTGCAGCAGCTGAAATGGCCGTGCCAGATCAGCAGGAATTATTCCAGCGTGTACTTGCACAAAAGTCGCAACTTCATCAAATTGTGAGAGCGCAACTTATGGCAGAACGACAACGTCTAAATAAGCTACAACAGTCGTATCCGCTATCGATGCCAGATAGATTATATCGTCCATTTACCGAAAAACTAGCGCAGTTAGAGTTGGGGTTGCAAAAGGCAATGCAGGTTGACTTAATGAAAAAAGCCGCACAGCTGCAAAAACTGCACAGTGCTGTGGAACAACAATCACCCAAAAAAGCATTAGCATTCCATCAAAAAGAACTGGAAACACGCGTCCATCAGCTAACACGGTCAGCAACGCATTTTGTAACGAAGCAAAAGCAACAATTCGAGGCATCTGTTCGAACACTTGAAGCATTAAATCCACTTGCTATTTTAACGAGGGGCTTTACTGTTGCGTATAAAGATGACAAAATGTTGAAATCGTCCGCTAACTTAAAGCACAAAGATCGGCTAACACTTTCTTTCCATGATGGAAAAGTGATTACCGACGTGACAAGTGTCTTGCCAAATAATGAGGGGGAATAGACGTGGTGAAGAAACAACAAACATTCGCGGAAGCAATGACGACACTTGAGGAAATTGTCCGTCAGTTAGAGCAAGGGGATGTACCATTAGAAAATGCGATTGATTTATATAAGCAAGGCATGGAGCTATCACAATTTTGCCATGGTAAGCTTCAGCATGCAGAAGAACAGTTAATTTCGATTGTCCAAGAGACAGGTGAAACGACAGCATTTGATCCGCTAAAGGGAGAGAACTAATCCATGAATGAGCAATTAAAACATTTTATTGAAAGCAATACACCACAAGTAGAAGCTGAAATGTTCGCACTTGTTGAAAAAATTGAGGCACCGGCCGATTTAAAGGAATCGATGCACTATTCATTAAAAGCAGGAGGCAAGCGCATTCGTCCACTTTTCGTATTAGCAGTATTAGAGCTGTTTGCAAAAGATAAAAAGAACGGACTCACTGTAGGTGCAGTTATTGAAATGATTCATACGTATTCATTGATTCACGATGACCTACCAAGTATGGATAATGACGATTTCCGTCGTGGTAAGCCGACGAATCATAAGGTATATGGTGAGGCACTTGCAACACTTGCAGGGGATGCATTAAATACATTAGCTTTCGGTATTTTAGCGCGCATGAATGTATCTGCGGAAAAACGAATTGAACTCGTGAATCTGTTAAGTGTAGCAGCTGGCGCAGAAGGCATGGTTGGTGGTCAGGTACTGGACATGGAAGGTGAGGAACGTCAGTTAAACCTAACAGAGTTAGAGCATGTCCATGTCAATAAAACAGGTGCATTATTACGATTTAGCATTGAATCAGGAGCAGTATTAGCTGATGTATCCCAAGAAGACCGTAATACTTTAAAGGAATATGCGCATCATATCGGCCTTGCTTTCCAAATCCAAGACGATATTTTAGATATTGTGGGAACAACAGAGGAACTAGGCAAAACAGCAGGTAAAGATATAGCAAGTGATAAAAGCACATATCCGGCATTGTTAACGTTAGATGGAGCAAAAGAGAAACTTGCTGAGCATTATCAACTTGCTATTACAGCACTAGAGAAATTACAAGTAAATGGTAGCTTATTACACGAGTTTGCAACGTATATTGTTCATCGTAAAAACTAAGAGAAAAACAAGACGTTAAAGGGAAAGAATATGCTAGAATAGGTGGGTACGTTTGCCAATGTGTAAACAATAAAGTGTTCGTACTTTTAGCATAATGATAACACTGTTATAATGGTGGAAACACGATTGCGGTGAATAATTTATTGAAAAGGTGTGTGAGAAAGGTGGATTTAAACAAGATCTCTAGTCCATCCTTTTTAAAAAACTTAAATAAGAAGGAACTTGAACAGCTTGCAAAAGAAATTCGTACCTTCTTAATCGAAAAATGTTCTGTCACAGGTGGTCATATCGGGCCAAATCTAGGCGTTGTGGAGCTTACAATCATGCTTCATAAAATGTTTGACAGTCCAAAAGATAAGTTTTTATGGGATGTTGGCCACCAAGCTTACGTGCATAAAATTTTGACAGGTCGCGCTAGTCAATTTGATACATTACGTCAGTTCAAAGGGCTTTGTGGATTTCCAAAGCTTGTGGAGAGTGAACATGATGAATGGGAAACAGGTCATAGCTCGACTTCATTGTCAGCAGCCATGGGTATGGCAGCAGCACGTGATATAAAAAACGAAAGAAACTTTGTTGTGCCTATTATTGGGGACGGTGCCTTAACAGGCGGTATGGCGCTTGAGGCCTTAAATCATATCGGCCACGCGAAAACAAACATGATTGTCATTTTAAATGATAATGAAATGTCAATTGCACCAAACGTTGGTGCCTTGCATAATGTACTTGGTCGTCTGCGTACGGCTAAAGAATATTCAAAAGCCAAAGAAGAATTAGAATCATTAATCAATAAAATCCCTGTTCTGGGTGGTAAGCTAGCTTCAACAGCGGAACGTTTAAAAGATAGCTTGAAATATTTAGTTGTATCAGGTGTATTCTTTGAAGAATTAGGCTTTAAATATTTAGGACCCATTGATGGACATGATTTTGAGTCACTTGAAACGACTTTATCGTATGCTAAAAAGGTAAAAGGCCCTGTCCTTGTACATGTTATTACGAAAAAGGGCAAAGGCTACAAACCAGCTGAGGATGATACGATTGGTAATTGGCATGGGACAGGTCCGTATAAAATGGAGACTGGCGCATTTGTCAAATCAGAGACAAAAGGCCCTGCCTGGAGTAGTTTAATCGCTGAGACAGTTCGTAAAGTATCACATGAAGATGAGCGTATTGTAACGATCACTCCTGCAATGCCAGTTGGTTCAAAATTACAAGGTATTCAGCAAGATTTCCCTAAACGCTTCTTTGATGTAGGGATAGCTGAGCAACATGCTGCAACGATGGCGGCAGGTCTTGCGACACAAAAAATGAAGCCTTTTTTAGCTATTTACTCAACGTTTTTACAACGTGCTTACGATCAGGTCCTCCATGATATTGCACGCCCAAATTTAAATGTCTTTATCGGTATTGATCGAGCTGGCCTAGTTGGTGCAGATGGTGAAACACATCAAGGTGTATTTGATATAGCGTTCCTACGCCATATGCCAAATATGACCATTATGATGCCAAAGGATGAAAATGAAGGGCAGCATATGGTGAAAACGGCTATCGATTACGATGGTGGACCGATTGCGCTTCGCTATCCACGTGGAAATGGCTTAGGTGTGCCGATGGATGATGAACTAATGAGTTTACCAATTGGCAGCTGGGAAGTACTACGAGAAGGAAAGCATGCGGCTATTTTAACATTTGGCACGACGATTCCAATGGCGATGGAAGCGGCAAATAGTTTAGCGCAACAAGGTATAGAGGTAGAAGTGGTTAATGCACGATTTATTAAACCAATGGATGAAGATATGCTTCATCGTATATTAACGAATCACATGCCAGTGCTTACGATTGAAGAGGCGGTATTACAAGGTGGTTTTGGTAGTGGTGTTCTCGAATTTGCGCATGACCATGGCTATTTAAATGCACTTATCGATCGTATGGGTATTCCAGACCAATTTATCGAGCATGGAAATGTAGACCAATTGCTCGCGGAAATTCATATGACAGCAGAAGATACAGTAGCACGTATGCATGTGTTACTACAACAAAAACAGCAAGTAGGTTTGAATAAATAATGACAAAACAACCGAAAGAACGTGTAGACATTTTACTTGTAGAGCGTGGACTATGTGAAACACGAGAAAAGGCGAAACGCTCTATTATGGCGGGACTTGTCTTTTCTAATGAAATTCGCATTGATAAGGCAGGCGAAAAAATTGCGATTGATGCACCGCTACAAGTAAAAGGCTCTGATTTAAAATATGTCAGCCGTGGTGGCTTGAAACTAGAAAAAGCGCTTCAAATTTTTGATATGTCTGTAGAAGGTAAGCTGATGCTCGACATCGGCTCTTCTACAGGTGGCTTTACAGATTGTGCCTTGCAAAATGGCGCAAGACATTGTTATGCACTTGATGTTGGCTCGAATCAGCTGGCATGGAAAATTCGATCTGATGAACGTGTAACTGTTATGGAAAAAACAAATTTCCGCTATACGACGGCAGCTGATTTAACACAAGGATTGCCGGAATTTGCCACAATAGATGTCAGCTTTATTTCATTATCGTTAATTTTACCGGTTTTAAAAACGGTATTGATACCAGGTGGGGATGTAATGGCTCTCGTGAAGCCCCAGTTTGAAGCGGGAAAAGAAAATGTAGGCAAAAAAGGTATTGTTCGTGATAAAAAGGTACACCTTGAAGTCTTAGAAAAGACTGCTAAAATGGCAACTCAGGTTGGTTTTGTTGTCAAGAATGCATCTTTCTCCCCAATTACAGGTGGCGAAGGTAATATTGAATTTTTATTCCATTTAGTGAATCCAGTTGACGCAGAAGAAATTTCTGCATATACAGCTTTTAATACACTCGTTGAAGAAGCGCATAGTGCACTAAAATAACACGTGCTCGTTAGTAGAGCCGTGTTTTTTCTTGTGCTTTTATGTTTTAGATGGTAGTGTAAATATACAAATACTTAATTATTTATAAGAGGTGAAGGATATGAATAAAGGCCAAAGACATATACGAATTCGGGATATTATCGCCAATCATGAGATTGAAACACAAGATGATTTAGTCGATTTTTTAAAGGATGCAGGCTATAATGTGACACAAGCAACAGTATCACGAGATATAAAAGAACTACACCTTGTAAAGGTACCATTGCAAGATGGACGTTATAAATATAGCTTACCCGCAGACCAACGATTCAATCCTGTACAAAAATTACACCGTGCATTAGCAGATGCTTTTATTAGTATTGATGGCGCTTCTCATTTTTTAGTCATGAAGGCACTTCCTGGTAATGCCAATGCCATTGCGTCGCTTCTTGACTACTTAGATTGGCCAGAAATTTTAGGAACTATTTCTGGTGACGATACGATTTTAATCATTTGTCGTGACGAAAATGAGCGTGAAAATACAAAAAATCGCTTGTTAGAAATGCTATAAAGTGCAACTTTAATCGCTGGTACCTTGATTATTAGTTGAACGAATCGGGACTAATCGGTACTTGATTTTCCATTTTCTTCGTTTTGAAATGGAAGACTTAGTACTTGCACCAGGTTGAAACGGTTAAAAACTAACAGGGTGAATTTGATACAGAGGTGACATTTTGTGTTAAGAGAGCTTAGTATTCGAAATTTTGCCATCATTGAGGATCTAACAGTCAGTTTTTCAGATGGTTTAACGGTGTTAACAGGGGAAACAGGAGCAGGGAAATCGATTATTATTGATGCAGTGCATTTACTTGCCGGAGGTAGGGGAAATTCAGAATTCATTCGCCATGGTGCTAAAAAAGCAGAGTTAGGTGGATTATTCCAAATTTCTAGTTCTGTACACCCTGTATACAAAAAATTAGAAGAAGCAGGTATTGAAATAGAAGAAGATACCATCATATTGCGCCGTGATTTAAATGATACTGGAAAAAGTATCTGTCGAGTGAATGGCAAGCTTGTTCCATTATCCGTATTACGTGATGTAGGTGCGAGTCTTATTGACATTCATGGACAGCATGAAAACCAAGAATTAATGGATGAAAAACAACATATTCATTTACTCGATCAATTTGCGGAGGAACAGCTTACACCGATTCAAAATATGTACAGTGAGCAATATGATGAATATCGTGCCTTGAAAAAAGAATTGGCATCAATTTCTATTGATGAGCAGTTAATGGCACAACGTATTGATTTATACCAGTTTCAAATGAAAGAGCTAGAGGATGCAAATTTAAAGTTGGGTGAGGAAGACGAGCTTCTAGATGAGCGTCGCCGTCTGATGAATTTCAATAAAATTTTCGAACGATCTAGTGCGGCCTATGAAGCGATCCAAGGTGAAACCAAAGGCCTGGATTGGATTGGCAATGCCATGGGCGCATTAGAGGACGCTGCAACAATTGATGAACAATTCAAAGAGGCTTCTGATGCTGTTACAACAGCATTTTATGCTTTGCAGGATGCAGCCTATCAGGTGAAAAATGTACTAGATGAGCTAGAATTTGATCCAGCCCGATTAAACGAGGTTGAACAACGGCTTGCACATATACAAAACATGAAGCGCAAATATGGGGCAACTGTTAAAGATATTTTAACCTATTATGAAAAAATTAAAACAGAGTTAAACGAGTTATTAAATCGTGACGAAATTTTACAGGTGAAAGAACGGAAAGTTCATGAAATGGAAGAAGTTTTAAATGATTTTGCAGCCGAACTTTCAAATGTACGTAAAGTAGCTGCACATGAATTAAGTGAAGCGATTATGGCTGAGCTGCGTGAATTACATATGGAAAAAGCAAAGTTTATCGTGAATTTTGATACACTACCTTATTTTGATGCACAAGGTAAAGATCAAGTCATATTTTATATTTCAACAAATGTAGGCGAGCCACCGAAATCTTTACCGAAAATTGCCTCTGGTGGAGAATTATCACGAATGATGCTAGCGTTAAAAACCATTTTCTCTTCATCTAATGGTGTAACGTCCATTATTTTTGATGAGGTTGATACAGGTGTGAGCGGTCGAGTGGCACAAGCAATTGCTGAAAAAATTGCTGCTATTTCCATTAATTCACAAGTTTTATGTATTTCACATTTACCACAAGTGGCTGCAATGGCAGATCATCATTATTTTATAAAAAAAGAAGTCGAGCATGATCGTACATTTACGTCATTGGCAGAAATAGATACCCATGCTCGCATTGAAGAAGTGAGTCGCATGATGTCAGGTGCGGAAATTACAGACTTAACTTTACAGCATGCAACAGAGCTTTTAAATATGGCTGATGAGCGAAAAAAACAAATGCGCTAATATGATTTTAAAAATATCCAGAAACAATTTCAATTTGTTTCTGGGTTTTTTTCAATTTGCGCAAATATTTACCGCTTATAAGAATGACACAAAAACACATAGTAACAAGACTAAAATGAAAAGGAGGTGTCGTATGAATTGTCGTTGGCGTCAATTTGTCATTTTGCCTATGCTCATCGTGTTCTTATGTTTGCCTATTCAAGCTTTTGCGGCCAAAAAGCTTATTCCGATGGGCGAAGCAATTGGGATTCAGCTTCAGTTATCGCATGTATTTGTTGCTCATGATGTGTTGTTAGCTTCCAATCAGTGGATGAAAGGCGGTGCTGTCATTGAAAAAATAAATGATACCACTGTAAAAACACTTGATGATGCCAAACAAGCTATTGCGCAACAGGGACAACAGACATGGACGATGAAAAGTGAAGGAAAACAAGTAACTGTTAAATTAAAGGAACAGGAAGCAGAACATGTCATTTCTTTTCTGAAAGATGAAACAGATGGAGTAGGGACATTGACATACATTGATCCAGAGACACAAAATTACGGTGCATTAGGTCATCAAATTGTTGATTCAACCTTACAAGAAGCCCCTGTCTTTCGAGCCGGCTCCATTTTTTTAGCTTCCATCCAACAAATCCGTAAAAGCACACCTGGGCAACCAGGCTATAAAATTTCTTCCATTGAAAAACACCAAGAGCGACTAGGTAGCATTGATAAAAATACAGTTTATGGTATCTTTGGTCGTTGGGAAGACGGTTATCAACAAAGATTGCCAAAAGCAATTGAAATTATGCATGAAAAAGATATAAAAACGGGGAAAGCTGAAATCTATACGGCAATTGAGGGCAGCAAGGTGGAAACATTTACAATTGAAATCACAAAGGTTGAAAATGGACGTCTTGAATTTTTAATATCTGACCAAAAGCTCATTGAAAAAACAGGTGGCATTCTACAGGGAATGAGCGGCAGCCCAATTATTCAAGACGGTCGTTTTGTCGGTGCAGTAACGCATATGTTTGTGGAAGAGCCTAAAAAAGGGGCAGCAATTACAGTAGCAGAAATGTTGAAAAAATCCTCATGATTAAATAACGGGGCTGCCATTGGTAGCTCCGTTCTCTATAGTTTATGCAATATATTATCTCGTTCACCAAGAATTTCATACCAAATGAAGAAGGATTTATCGATACTTAAAAAAAAGGGTAGTTTTATATGGTATTTTTCACTAAAATAGACATAACGAACGCTTATTTTTCCCTGGGAAATATCGTAAATTGTCGATATAAAAAGAAAGTATCGGACTACATACTCATTTTTGGAAATAGAAAAGGTTTTTAACACAAAAATGTCGAAAATTCCACAGTGTGTCAAAAAGGCATAAGGGGTAAAAGGTTAAACGCTTTGATGATTCAAGGCGAAGTCCAGAAGGAGGAATTGAAATGACAAAAGTAAAAGTGGCGATAGCAGATGATAATCGTGAGTTATTAAAAACAATGGAGCACTATTTTCAAGGACATCCGGAGATTGAAATAATTGCAACTGCTTCAAACGGGAAAATTTGTCTTCAAATGCTTGAAGAGTTTACACCAGATATTTTATTATTAGATATTATCATGCCTCATCTTGATGGGTTAGCGGTATTAGAGGCAATGTATCAAAATGAACGTATGTCATCTATTCAAGTAATTATGTTAACTGCATTTGGACAAGAGGATGTTATGAAACAAGCAGTAGATTTAGGGGCCTCTTATTTTATGCTAAAGCCATTTGAGTTCGATCAGTTGGTTCAGAAGATCTTGCATTGTGCAGGTCAAAAGGCGACATTACCGAAAAAGACAAGTGTTTTACAACAAGCAGCTCCTCAGAAATTAAATCAACATCAATTAGATAGTACGATTACAGCCATCATTAAAGAAATCGGTGTTCCTGCCCATATTAAAGGTTACTCTTATTTACGAGAAGCGATTCAAATGGTGTATGAAGATATCGAGTTATTAGGTTCTGTGACGAAAATTCTTTATCCAGAAATCGCGAAAAAGTTCAATACAACACCATCACGTGTAGAACGTGCCATTCGTCATGCCATTGAAGTTGCCTGGAATCGTGGTAATTATGAATCCATTTCGTCAATGTTCGGTTATACGGTCCATCATTTAAAGTCGAAACCGACAAATAGTGAATTCATCGCCATGATTGCGGACAAGATTCGCATCGATATGATGGCAAGCTAAGGGCTGTACACAGCGATTGGCCAACGGATGGCTAGCGGAGAATAGCAGTGAACTTATTTTATGTATTATTTATATAACGGAATATTTAACGCCTTATTAAGCAGTTTATGCCGACTGTTTAGGAGGCGTATTTTTTATGTTTTAAACCCGTTTTTAGTAGAATAGAGCGTTATGTGCTCGATTGTTCAGCGAAAGGTCTATCGAAAAAAACACAAAGTTCATATGAACAGACATTAAAACTCTTTGCACGTTACTTAGTAAATTGGTTCAACATTGACGTTTTTTTAAGACGTAGCGACGGAGCATGATCGCTCTTATATCTGTTCGATAAGATTCAGGCTTTATTCAATTTTTAAATCTGTAATTTTCATAATCAGTACATAACTTTTTATACTAAATTTTCACTCTATTTAACACCATACATTAATGCTAAAATATAACATGGAACCTGTATAAACAGGCGTATTTTTTGTCGTTTAGTAGACAAGACCTATTACCTGATAGAAGTAATGGGGAGTAGGACATTCCTATTGGTTAATTTGAAAGAAAAGAAATGTAGATAGCCTGTTCTTTTTGGGGGGGATTTTATACAATTATGATAGGTTCAACTTTTTAAAGAGTAAAGTGTGCTTTTTTATAGTATAAATCGGCTATTGCTGAAAACAAAAGTGCTTGGATGGTCAGAGAGGATTACTGATAAAGTATGGGTATTTTCTTTGTGAGTAGTGACAATTGTCTCTAAACAAATGTAAATAGATTGTATATACTTACAGATAGAGGGAAGGAGGAGGTAGCGTGATTCTAGTTCGAAATGATAACTTCGAAATATCGGAAGAAAACGGAAAGGTATTTATGCTTACATACAGTGCCGGTTTTCCATTAAAAGAATTTGATAGCATCTTACGTAGTCAACCAAGACTAAAGCTGTCTAATTTTTCTATATTGAAAACTGTATTAGCGACAGAAAGCACAAGTCCAGTTGAAATTGGACGCTGGCTTCCAAATGTAGAAGCTGAAATTGCACGAGATAAAATGTCTGCCTCTATATTTATATATGAAACAACGGACTACATTCATAAGAATAAAGACAAACTAAATCAACAAATTCTCGATACACTAGCGAATGAAGGAATTACACATGGAATTTTAGATTTTGATATTACTAAGGTTGAGCCGGGGAAAGCATTTTTAATTGCTCAAGGAATGCCACCCGTTGCAGGATCGGATGCACAAATTACATATTTACCAAAACCAGAGAGAAAACCCGTTATTCTTGACGATGGGAAAGCCGATTACTATGATATGAACTTTATATCAGAAATCTCCGAAGGTTCTTGGCTAGGCGAGAAAATTCCTGCAACCTTAGGTAAGGCAGGCCAAAATGTATGTGGTCAAATGCTGGCAGCACCACCAGGTCGTGATTTCCCCATTCGCTATGACAAAAAGTCCGCGTATGAAGTGGAGGAAGATGGGAAAACTGTCATTCGTTCGAAAATAGCTGGCGTTTTGGACGATGTCAAAGGCATGATAGGTGTCAATCGACATTTACCGATACATGGAGATGTTGGTATTGAAACAGGGAATCTGGAATTTAATGGTTCGTTAAGCATTAAAGGGACAGTTACAAGCGGATATACAGTTATTGCGACAGGTGATATATCGATTGAAGGAGCAGAAGGCGTAAGTGGCGCAAAACTCATCAAATCCATTGAGGGTGATGTGTTTATTCGGGGCGGCATTTTTGGACTTGGCTCAACGCTTGTGGAAGCGGGCGGCAACATTTTCGTAAAACATGTAAATGAAGCCAATTTAGAAGCTGCTGATAGTATTCATATAGGCTTTTATTCGCTGGGCTCTCAACTTACTGCACATTCTATTTTTGTAGATGAACGAAAGGGTAAAATCATAGGTGGTCGAGCTGTTGCGAAAAGTGCTATTGTAACCGCTATTTCTGGAAATCGATTAGAACGTCGAACAGATTTAATCATTGAAAGTGTCAATAAACAGGAGAGCTATTCATTGATGCAAGAGAAGGCAACTCTACTCAAACAACTGCAATCTGAAATTTCTAGTTATGAAGCGAAGATTAAAAGCTTATTACCAATCCTCAATCAAATGACTACGCAACAAATTGCGACTTTTGAGCAGACCAAGCAGAGCTTATCAAAACTGAAGGCTGATGCAGTGTCGGTAGACCGTGAAATTAAGTTAATGATGGATGAAATGCGCCATGCTGGAAAAGAAGAAATTATCGTGACAAAGGAAGCATATCCAGGTACGTATATTCAAATTGGCAAAAAATCGTCATTATTAACGAAAATGACAAATGGTAAGTTTATACTTGAATTTGGTGAATTAAATGTATAACGAATTATACGTCCCTGTTTTTGCACATCGGGGAGCTTCGGCGTATGCACTTGAGAATAGTTTCAAAGCTTTTGAAAAAGCGCTTGAGCTTGGAGCTGATGGTATTGAGATAGACATTCAACTGTCAAAAGAGGGGATTCCGGTCGTGTATCATGATCCACAATTATCAAGACTCGTTGGCATCAAAAAGCGTGTGAATGAATGTACGATAGACGAACTACAGCGTTTTAAACTTGGAAAGCCGTGGAGACGACTATTTTCATCGTATAAAATTCCAGTATTTGATGCAGTTTTAGCGTGGGCAAATACGCACCAATTCCCACTTAATATCGAATTAAAATCCACCATCCTTGACAATAGAGGTGCCCTTGTCCAAATGCTTCAAGGACTAATAATACCTAAAGGCAGCCATTTTTCATCGTTTCACTATGAGCTTTTAGAAATTGTGAAACAGCATATGCCACAATATGAGACAGCACTTATTACAACCAAAAAATTGAAATGGGATTTGTTAGATGCTTACCAAGCAATTGATAGCGTCCATATGCATAAAAAATATTATAAGCCCCGCTACTTAGAGGCATGTGTAGCAAGCGCTAAAGTATGTCGCTTTTATGCTATTGATGGAAATGAAAAATTTTTGACGAATCCGCATCCATCTGTAATCGGTTGGATTACAGATTTTCCTGATAAGGTAATCTCAATGCAGCAACGTCAATAAAAATAGCTATCCAATAAGTCAACATGACTTATTTGGATAGCTATTTTTATTTTTTTTGGAAGCGCGGAGCCACTTTTCCTTTTTTTCGATCGCGGTGAAGTAAAAAGCCTGCGAAAAAGCCAAAGCCGACAACAAAGAAAATGATGCCAACAACAAATTGTAGCCATAAAAATGGGAAAGGTGAGATGAGCTTACCGAATAATGTATCACGCATAAATTTAATGCCACCCGCAGCCATCAGACCTGGAATAAGCATTACAATGAATGCAGCAAAACGAGCCATGCATATCCCTCCTCATACCTAGTTTAATTGTACCTGTGGATGATGGAATGTCAAGAAAGCCTATGTACCAGTCATAGTTTGCGAGCACGGGAATGCATGTATAGAAAATTAGTAATAGGAACTGAATTTTTAGAAAATTCTTTCTTAATCGAGAAAGTGTAATAATAGTTGCGAAATTGTGAAATTGTCAGTATTGTAAAATTAAATGGAACAATATTATCCATTACAAAATAGTTTTATCACTATTTATAACTTGATTGGAATGGGCATTTGGGGATGCACTTTTCAAAGCAAAGGGGCGAGTATTCATGGAAATCTTCAAGTATATGGAAAAGTATGATTATGAACAATTGGTATTTTGCCAAGATGAAGCATCAGGGTTAAAAGCGATTATCGCTATCCATGACACAACACTTGGACCAGCACTAGGCGGAGCACGTATGTGGACTTACGCAACAGAAGAAAATGCGATTGAAGATGCATTGCGCTTGGCACGCGGAATGACATATAAAAACGCAGCTGCTGGTCTAAACCTTGGCGGTGGAAAAACGGTCATTATCGGTGATCCATTTACAGATAAAAATGAAGAAATGTTTCGTGCATTAGGACGATTCATTCAAGGACTTAACGGTCGCTATATTACGGCAGAAGATGTTGGTACTACAGTAACAGATATGGATTTAATTCATGAGGAGACAAATTATGTAACAGGGATTTCTCCAGCATTTGGATCATCAGGAAATCCATCGCCAGTAACTGCTTATGGTGTGTATCGTGGCATGAAGGCAGCTGCAAATGAAGCCTTTGGTTCGGAAATGCTAGATGGTCGTACAATTGCTGTACAGGGGCTAGGGAATGTAGCATACAAGCTTTGCGAGTATTTACATAATGAAGGAGCAAAACTTGTTGTAACAGATATTAACCAAGCAGCCATCGACCGTGTTGTGAATGACTTTGGTGCAACAGCAGTAGCGCCAGAGGAAATCTACGCACAAGACGTTGATATTTTCTCACCATGTGCACTTGGCGCAATTTTAAATGATGATACGATTCCACAGTTAAAAGCGAAGGTTATTGCTGGCTCTGCAAACAACCAGTTACAAGACTCTCGCCACGGAGATTACTTACATGAACTAGGTATTGTGTATGCACCTGATTATGTTATTAACGCAGGTGGAGTAATCAACGTTGCTGATGAATTATACGGTTATAATCGTGAACGTGCGATGAAGCGTGTAGATGGTATTTATGACAGCATTGAAAGAATCTTTGCCATTTCCAAACGTGATGGTGTACCAACATATGTTGCAGCCAATCGCTTAGCAGAAGAACGTATTGCGCGTGTAGCTAAGTCTCGTAGCCAATTTTTAAAAAATGAAAAAAATATATTGCACGGTCGTTAATAATCGTCTAATAGCTAAGAGAAGTCGCTTTGTCGACTTCTTCTATTATATAAAGAATAAAAAATATCAGCTTTAAATGATGTCTGGGCTAAAGAGCCATCCTTTCTCAAGTGAAGTGAATACTTACTATCACGTTGGTTTCTCTGACTAGGACGATTGTACAAAACCTTGTTGTACGTTTTCTAATTGAGTAATTTTCACAACTAGGTCAGCACTTGTCTTGGGTAGGGGATGCATTAGCACTTTCTCATAAGGAGGAATAACGAATGGCTCAAAATTATGATGTTGTCATTTTAGGCGGAGGTACAGGTGGCTATGTTGCTGCAATTCGTGCGGCACAACTAGGCTTGAAAACAGCCATTGTTGAACGAGAGCGACTTGGAGGCACATGCTTGCATAAAGGCTGTATTCCTAGTAAAGCGTTACTTCGCAGTGCTGAAGTATACCGTATGGCCAATAAAACAGCAAGTGAATTTGGTGTAGGCATTGAAGGCGTTACATTGCAATTTGATAAGGTGCAAGCAAGAAAGCAAGCCATCGTTGAGCAATTAAGTCAAGGTGTGAATACACTGATGAAAAAAGGGAAAATCGATGTGTATGAGGGAACAGGACGAATTTTAGGACCGTCCATTTTCTCGCCAATGCCAGGTACCATTTCGGTAGAGATGAACAATGGCGAAGAAAATGAAATGCTTGTGCCGGCAAATGTTGTGATCGCAACCGGGTCTAAACCTAGAGGTATGGCTGGCCTAACTGTTGATGGAAATCATGTCCTGAACTCGGATCATGCGTTGCAAATGGAGCAATTACCAAAGTCATTATTAATTGTTGGTGGCGGTGTTATTGGTATAGAGTGGGCATCGATGCTTTGTGATTTTGGTGTTTATGTAACGGTTATTGAATATGGGTCATCGATTTTACCTGCGGAAGACGCAGATATCGTCAAAGAAGTAACGAAGCAACTTGAAAAAAGAGGCGTCCGCATAGTGACGAATGCTAGGCTAGATCCAGCAACCTTTAAAATTGAAAATGATAACGTTTTCATTTCGGCAAACCTGAATGACAAAGAAGAGTTATTTGAGGCAGATAAATTATTGCTTTGCGTAGGTCGTGAAGCAAATACACAAGGTATTGGTATAGAGAATACAGAAATTGAAATTGAAAATGGTTTTATCCTAGTACGAGATACTTACCAAACTAAAGAATCACATATGTATGCGATAGGGGATGTTATCGGCGGCTTGCAATTGGCGCATGTGGCTTCCCATGAAGGATTATCTGCTATTGAACACATTGCAACAGGGATAACAGAAGCACTTGATGATCTTAAGGTACCAAAATGTGTCTATTCTTATCCAGAAGTTGCAAGTATTGGCTTAACAGAAAGTGCTGCCCGCGAGCAGGGTTATGCGTTAAAGGTCGGTAAGTTTCCATTTAAGGCAATCGGAAAGGCACTTGTTAATGGCGAAACAGATGGCTTTGTAAAAATTGTGGCTGATGAACAGTCAAATGATATTTTGGGTATTCATATGGTAGGACCGCACGTGACAGATTTAATCGGAGAGGCATCTCTTGCTAAATTACTCGACGCGACGCCGTGGGAAATTAGTCAAGCTATACATCCACATCCATCACTGAATGAGGTGTTGGTGGAGTCTGCATTAGCAGTCGATGATCGTGCAATTCACTTTTAAAAGTTTAGACTAAAGCGCAATTTATGTGGGGGTTTAAAGCGCTATAGCATTTTTTTACACGAGAGGGGTGTTCGTATGCAAGATGTTCAAATAAAACATGAAGATTTAGGTTTATCAAATGAAGATGTACTTGCAATGTTCGAAACAATGTTAATGGCTAGAAGACTAGATGAACGTATGTGGTTGTTAAATCGTTCTGGTAAAATTCCGTTTGTTATCTCTTGTCAGGGACAGGAGGCAGCACAAGTAGGGGCAGCCTTTGCCCTAGATAAGGATAAAGATTATATTGCACCATATTATCGAGATATGGGCGTTGTGTTACATTTCGGCATGACACCAAAAGAGTTAATGTTGTCCGCCTTTGCTAAGGCAGAGGATCCAAACTCAGGTGGTCGCCAAATGCCTGGACATTTTGGGCAGAAGAAAAATCGTATATTGACGGGGTCCTCACCTGTTACAACGCAAGTCCCGCATGCAGTGGGCGTTACGCTTGCAGGACGTTTACAAAATGAGGATTTCATTTCCTTTGTTACCTTAGGTGAAGGATCGTCTAACCAAGGGGATTTCCATGAAGGTGCCAACTTCGCAGGTGTGCATAAGCTTCCGGTTATTATTATGGTAGAAAATAATCAATACGCACTCTCTGTACCGGTAGAGCGTCAGTTAGGCTGTGCAAAAGTATCTGATCGCGGCATTGGCTATGGTATGCCAGGTGTGACTGTCGACGGTAAATGTCCATTGCAAGTATACAAAGTTATTAAAGAGGCTGCCGATCGTGCACGTAGCGGTGGCGGTCCAAGTTTAATTGAAACAGTGACTTTCCGTTTAACCGCACATTCTTCAGATGATGATGATCGTCAATATCGAACGGCTGAAGATATTGCAGAAGGAAAGGCTAAGGACCCTATTGTATTATTTGAAAAGTACTTACAAGATGTGGGTGTTATGACAGAAACGCTTCGTACTGAAATAGAGGAGCGTATCATGGCAGAGGTGAATGAAGCGACGGATTATGCCGAAGCTGCACCATATGCTAAGCCAGAAGAGGCCTTGAAATACGTATATGCACCAGTGGACGGAGGTGACGTGTAATGGCAGTAATGTCTTATATTGATGCGATTACATTAGCAATGAAGGAAGAGATGGAACGTGATGAGCGTGTTTTCATTTTAGGAGAGGACGTTGGTCGTAAAGGCGGCGTTTTCAAAGCAACAACTGGTCTTTACGAGCAATTTGGTGAGTATCGAGTACTTGATACACCGCTCGCAGAAAGTGCGATTGCAGGAGTTGGGATTGGCGCAGCGATGTATGGCATGCGCCCCATTGCAGAAATGCAATTTGCCGACTTTATCATGCCTGCTGTTAACCAAATTGTGTCGGAGGCAGCGAAAATTCGTTATCGCTCGAACAATGACTGGACTTGTCCAATTGTAGTACGTGCACCATTTGGTGGTGGAATACATGGAGCGCTCTATCATTCGCAATCAGTAGAATCACTTTTTGCAGGCACTCCAGGTTTGAAGATTGTCATTCCATCAACACCTTATGATGCCAAGGGCTTATTAAAAGCAGCCATTCGTGACGAAGATCCTGTATTATTTTTCGAACATAAGCGTGCGTATCGACTAATTAAAGGTGAAGTTCCATTAGATGACTATACTCTCCCAATAGGTAAAGCAGATGTTAAGCGCGAAGGTGACGATGTTACGGTTATTACGTATGGGCTAGCTGTTCATTTTGCGTTACAAGCGGCAGAAAGATTAGCAGCAGATGGTATTTCTGCGCATATTCTTGATTTACGTACGGTATATCCACTAGATAAAGAAGCTATCATTGAAGCAGCTAGTAAAACAGGTAAAGTATTACTAGTCACTGAGGATAATAAAGAGGGTAGTATTATGAGTGAGGTTGCAGCGATTATAGCAGAGCATTGCTTATTTGATCTTGATGCGCCAATCCAAAGGTTAGCAGGTCCGGATGTACCTGCGATGCCATATGCACCTACGATGGAAAAGTTTTTCATGATTAATCCTGAAAAAGTAGAAAAAGCGATGCGAGAGCTAGCTGCATTTTAACTATATTCAGTAGAGTAGTCTTACACCTCAATAGATGATGAGATGAATAAACACTATTCAGTGTGCGTAAGGGGCGTTTACTGAAAAGGTGTAAGCCTTTGGCGGATGTTATGAATTTTGAATTGTATTCTGTACAATTTTAAATTTGGACTAGAAAGACACCGAGGCGTAATTGATGGGAGGAATAGATGATGGCGATTCAAAATATTACAATGCCACAGCTTGGTGAAAGTGTGACAGAGGGCACGATTGAAAAATGGCTCGTCCAACCAGGCGATAAGGTAAAAAAATATGATCCATTAGCAGAAGTTGCATCCGATAAAGTAAATGCAGAAATCCCATCTTCCTTTGAAGGGGTTATAACGGAGCTGCTTGCAGAAGAAGGGAAAACTTTACCTGTTGGGGCGGTTGTTTGTTCGATTGAAATAGCGGGTGACAGTGAGTTACCTCCGCCACCGCCTGCGAAAAAATCAGCAGTAAGCACTGCGATTTTAAATGCAGGTGTACAAAAAAAACAAGAGTCGCCTAAGGCAACTACAGCGACTATAACTGCCGAAAAACCAATACGACAAGATAAAGTTCGCTATTCACCAGCCGTACTCAGACTTGCACAGGAGCATGATATTGCACTGGAGCACGTGACAGGAACTGGTGAGGGAGGACGTATTACAAGAAAAGATCTTCAACAATTGATTGATGCTGGAAATGTGCCAACGAAAGAGGCAACGCCTTCTGAGCCAGCACCGGCTGCTACTGTTGCTCAGCCATCTTCATCAGCACTACAGGAAAAACCAGCCGTAGCACAGGCTATTCAAGCCGGGGATATTGAAATCCCAGTAACGAAGGTGCGCCGTGCCATCGCAAATAATATGGTACGTAGTGCGCAAGAAGTGCCACATGCATGGATGATGATGGAAGTTGATGTCACAGATTTAGTCACTTACCGAGATAGCATTAAGACAGAATTTAAGCAAAAAGAAGGCTTTAATATTACGTACTTTGCTTTCTTTGTCAAAGCTGTTGCACAGGCTTTAAAGGAATTCCCAATGATGAATTCCATGTGGGCAGATGACAAAATTATTCAAAAACATGATATTAATATTTCCATAGCAGTTGCAACAGATGATGCATTATTTGTCCCTGTTATAAAACACGCAGACGAAAAATCAATTAAAGGGATTGCGAGAGATATTCATGAACTTGCTTCGAAAGTTCGTACAGGAAAACTAGCAATGGACGATATAAAAGGCGGCACATTTACAGTTAATAATACAGGTGCTTTCGGTTCTGTACAGTCAATGGGTATTATTAATTATCCGCAGGCAGCAATCCTACAAGTGGAAAGTATTGTTAAAAAACCGGTCTTCTTACCGGGTGGTATGTTTGCAGCACGTGATATTGTGAATTTATGTTTATCTTTAGATCATCGTGTTTTAGATGGATTAGTTTGTGGTAAATTCCTAAATAGAGTAAAGGAAATACTCGAAAATACAAATTTATCCTCAACGTCAGTCTACTGACGACTTGTCGGAAACCTGTTGTATAACGGTTTCCGATTTTTTTTTGCTTTTCGAGTCGCAATTTGTCATGTAGAATAACAAATAGAAACTACTAAGGGGGGAAGCTGATTAAGCGTCCGCATGTCAAACAACATGAAAAATATAGAATTTGAAAAGCCGTCCTATTCAGAATGGCAAGATGCAGCAATCAAAGCTTTAAAAGGGAAACCATTCGAGTCTCTTTTAACGAAAACAAGTGAAGGTATTACATTAGAACCGCTTTACACACAAGAAAGTTTAGTAGCAAAACTTGGTGATGAACTTGATAAACAAGTTGCTACAATCCGTTCCCTACAAAATAGTCAAGTATTCCGTGTGGCACAGCAAGTTTATGCAGATACAAGCGAAGCATTCTTTACACAACTTGATGATAGCTTAGCTCGTGGTAATGAAATCGTAACAGTTGATAGTCGTGTTAACTTTGAATGGACAGAAGAAGTAGTGGCACAATTAGCGACTTATTTCTCAGAATATTCATTTAAAATTACTTTAAAAAAGGCAAATGACCCATTATTAGCAGTATTCGACAAAATAGCAGCTGACAAACGTGAAACAGTGACAGGTTTCGTTGTATCTCAAAATCCAATCACGCTTGCGGACTTCCCTAATGTACGCACTTATGTGGCTGACACAGTTGTTTATCACAATGAAGGTGCGAATGCCGTGCAAGAATTGGCGTATGCGCTTGCAACTGCGGCAAAATATGCAGATCAAGAAGAAAGCTTTGAAACATTCTCAAATAAATTTTACGTTTCATTTGCAGTGGATACACAATTCTTTACTGAAATCGCTAAACTTCGTGCTTTTAAAGTACTTTGGAAAGCGTTCACATCTGCTTATGGCATAATAGAAAATGTAAAAATTCCAACTGTAGTAGAAACTTCACTTCGTAGTTTCTCTCAACTAGACGTTTATGTAAACTTACTTCGTGCTGCAAATGAAGCGCTTTCTGGATTAATTGGCGGTGCGGATGTCTTTACAGTTCACCCTCACGATGCGTTAACGAAACCGACAGAACAATCTGTTCGTATTGCTCGCAACGTATCATTAGTATTAAAAGAAGAAACAAATGTCTTGAAAATAACTGATCCAGCGGGTGGTTCATACTTCATTGAATCATTAACAGCAGACTTCGTGAAAGAAGCATGGGCATTATTCCTCGAAATCGAAGCAGCTGGCGGCATTGATGCATACACAGCATCCGGTAAATTAGCGGCAGAGCTAGATGCATCTTATCAAGCACGTGTGAAAGCAGCACAAACGCGTAAGCAATCATTAATAGGTACGAATATTTATGCAAATCCAGCTGACGTACTTGAAAATGAAACAAACCCACTATTTGCAGAAATTAAGCGTATTGCTGTACCTTTCGAGCAATTACGTGCTGAAATGACTGCGGCTAATGCAAAAACAGGAATTTTAGCTTTAGGCTCACTGAAGAGTTCGAAACCGCGTGCTGATTTTGTTTCTGGTTTCTTAAATACAGTAGGTCTAGTACCGGAAAAAAGCGAACCTGTTGCCACAGCTGAGGAAGCTTTAGCTTGGTTAACTGCAACAGAGGCTAAATACATTGTCATTGCAGCAAATGATGACAATACAAAAGAATTAGTTCCAGCAATTTTGGCAGGTAAGCCAGCAGATGTGATTGTAGACGTTGCAGGTAAATTTAAAGACGAAGAAGAAGCTTGGTTAGCAAATGGTTTAAATGGCTTTATTTTCGCAGGACAAAACATCATTGAAAAATTAAATTCAGTGTTCGCTAGCATGAAGGAGGTCCAACGATGAGCAAGCCAAATTTTAGTGCAGTTGAAATCGAAAAAGTATTAACAGTTGAAGCACCAGGAGCGTCAGAAGAAAAATTCATGACGAACGAGGGTATTGAAATTAAAGATATTTACACAAAAGAAGATATCAAAGATGCCAAACACTTAAATGACGTTGCAGGTATTGCACCAAATACACGTGGACCATACCCTACCATGTATGTAGCTCGTCCTTGGACAGTACGTCAATATGCTGGTTTCTCTACTGCCGAGGAATCAAATGCTTTTTACAAACGAAACCTAGCTATGGGCCAAAAAGGTCTTTCAGTTGCCTTTGACTTAGCAACACACCGTGGCTATGATTCTGACCATCCGCGTGTAACAGGGGATGTTGGTAAAGCAGGGGTAGCGATTGACTCTGTGGAAGATATGAAAATCTTATTCGACCAAATTCCTTTAGATCAAATGTCGGTTTCAATGACAATGAATGGTGCTGTTTTACCAGTACTTGCATTCTATATCGTTGCGGCTGAAGAGCAAGGCGTTACACCAGATCAACTAGCTGGAACAATCCAAAACGACATTTTAAAAGAATACATGGTACGTAACACATATATTTACCCACCAGCAATGTCAATGAAAATTATTGCCGACATTTTCGAATATACAGCGAAATTCATGCCGAAATTTAACTCGATTTCTATTTCGGGTTACCATATTCAAGAAGCCGGTGCAACGAATGACATCGAGCTTGCCTATACACTAGCAGATGGTCTGGAGTACGTTCGTACAGGTTTAAAAGCAGGAATTGATATCGATGCCTTTGCGCCACGATTATCATTCTTCTGGGCGATTGGTATGAACTATTATATGGAAGTTGCGAAAATGCGTGCTGCTCGCCGTATTTGGGCGCAAATGATGTCAACGTTCAATCCGAAAAATCCAAAAACATTAGCGTTACGTACACACTCACAAACATCTGGGTGGTCTTTAACAGAGCAAGATCCATTCAATAATGTGACACGTACTTTAATTGAAGCAAATGCATCTTCAATGGGGCATACACAATCACTTCATACAAATGCTCTTGATGAAGCCATTGCTTTACCAACAGATTTCTCGGCGCGTATTGCACGTAATACACAGTTATTCTTACAAGAAGAAACTGCCATGACGAAAGTAATCGATCCATGGGGTGGTTCATATTACGTTGAGAAATTAACAGATGAAATTACACAATCTGCTTGGGCGTTAATCGAAGAGATTGAAGAGCTTGGTGGCATGGCGAAAGCAATTGAAACTGGCCTTCCGAAAATGAAAGTGGAAGAAGCTGCGGCAAAACGCCAAGCGAAAATCGACTCTAAATCAGAAACAATCGTGGGTGTAAATAAATATCGTCTAGACAAAGAAGAACCTATCGATATTCTTGACATCGACAATACACTTGTTCGTCAAAAGCAAATTGAGCAATTAGATGCTATGAAGGCATCTCGTGATGAAGCTGAAGTACAAAAACATTTAGCGCGTCTAACAAAAGCAGCGCAAGATGGCGAAGAAAACTTACTAGCAGTAGCAGTTGATGCAGCCCGTGCACGTGCATCTCTAGGTGAAATTTCAGATGCGATTGAAGTGGTATCTGGTCGTCATAAGGCGATTATTCGCTCTATCTCTGGTGTATATTCTGCAAACTTCTCTGACGAAGAGCAAATTACAGAAGTGAAAAATATGACAGACGAGTTCCTTGAAAATGAAGGACGTCGCCCACGTATTTTAGTTGCGAAAATGGGGCAAGATGGCCATGACCGTGGTGCCAAAGTTATTGCAACAGGCTATGCTGATCTAGGGTTTGATGTAGATATTTCACCGCTATTCATGACGCCAGAGGAAACAGCGCAAATGGCAGTTGAAAATGACGTACATTGTATCGGCGTATCGTCTTTAGCAGCAGGTCATAAAACATTAGTACCTGCACTGGTTTCTGAACTGACAAAGTTAGGTCGTGAAGACATTATCATTATCGTTGGAGGCGTTATTCCAGCACAAGATTATGAATTCCTTTATGAAGCTGGCGCAGTTGCAATCTTTGGACCAGGAACAGTTATTCCTGTATCTGCTATCAAAATTATCGAAGAAATCTACAAACGTTTAGGTTATGAGGAAGTGTCTAACTAATGGACAAAAACAAAGGGACGCAGGAAAGTGCACTATTTGTCATGGGTGGCGTAGAGGCATCTCACGACGGTATGCAATACGGTGTACCGAAAAAATTCCGAAAGAAAAGAGCAGACAAAATTGACATACAGGAGCTTGCGCGTGAAGTACGTGCAGGCTCTCGTACGCAATTGTCAAAAGCGATTACGCTCATTGAGAGTTCGAATATAGCCCATAAAGTGCAGGCGCAGGAGTTATTACAAGAGCTTCTTGCGCATACAGGAAATAGTGTCCGAATAGGTATTACGGGCGTACCTGGTGCAGGGAAAAGTTCGTTCATTGAAGCTTTCGGAACGATGCTTTGTGAGATGGGGAAAAAGGTAGCGGTCCTCGCAATCGACCCGAGTTCTTCATTATCAGGCGGCAGTATTTTAGGCGATAAAACGCGTATGGAAGAGCTTGTGAAAAAGCCAAATGCGTTCGTTCGTCCATCACCGTCTGCGGGTACCCTTGGGGGTGTTCATAAAAAGACGCGTGAGACGATGCTTGTGTGCGAGGCGGCAGGCTATGATGTGATTTTAATTGAGACGGTTGGTGTGGGACAAAGTGAAACGTATGTCCGTGGTATGGTTGACTTCTTCTTGCTGTTAGTGTTGACAGGTGCAGGAGATGAGCTGCAAGGCATGAAAAAGGGCATTATGGAATTAGCTGATGCTATTGTCGTGCATAAGGCTGATGGCGATAATGTACGTCTTGCGAAAAAGACTGTCTCCGAGTACAAACAAATTTTGCATTTCCTGCAGCCTGCAACACCAGGTTGGATGTCTACAGCGATGCCAGTTAGTTCGTGGGAAAAACGAGGGCTCGACAAAGTCTGGGAAACCATTGGCGAATTTAGAGAGACTGTTGAAGCGAATAATTACTGGTCTATCCGACGCCAAAATCAGACAAAAGAATGGTTCCAATCAATGATTACAGATCATTTAATTGATACATTTTATGGTGATCCTGATCGTAAAGCCCAGGTACAACTTTTTGAGCGGCAAATTCTAAATGGACAACTGACGGTAACACAAGGTGTAGATCGTTTGTTTAGCGATAAGTAGTCACAGAAATAATATACGCTTTTATATGAGCATGTAGGTGCACAAAATCGCCACTTACTGCTATGATAGGAGATGTATTAGCGTTGAATATCTAAAGTAAAGCTTTAGATGGCGCGAACTTGAAAGGAGCTATCGCTTTATGAATATGGATTACGATTTATTTATGCAAGAAATTTTAAAAACAGCACGTGCTGAAATTGAGGCAGCAGGTTATGAGCAATTACGCACACCAGAAGCTGTTGAAGAGGCGTTTGCTCGCCCGGGTATAACATTAGTTATGGTGAACTCAGTTTGTGGATGTGCTGGAGGCATTGCACGTCCAGCAGCAACACAATGTGTGCATTACGATAAACGTCCAGACCACCTTGTAACTGTATTTGCAGGTCAAGATAAAGAAGCGACAGCGGCAGCGCGTTATCACTTTGGTGAAGACCACTTACCATCCTCTCCATCATTTGTTCTGCTAAAAGATGGACAAGTAGTAGCAGAAGTTGGGCGCTATGAAATTGAAGGTCATGACCCAATGTCAGTTGTGACAAACTTGCAAGCAAACTTTGAGGAATACTGCGAGGAATTATAAGATTCATATGACTATGACTAGGGTGTCTCGTGCACTTTAGTCATACTCCTTTTTGAATTTTTGTAATATTGGCTTATTTTTGACTCACCACCATAACGTGGGGTTGATTTCCGTTCCGACTGGGCACTTTCCTGGGAGCGTCTGATGAGCCGCTTGGGGCAACAGATGTTTTATGTAGCGAAAGCGAAGCGTCAGCTACAGGATGTTGGTCACGAAGGCGTAATCACAGGATGTGATACTTTTTAGCCTTCGTTCCTCTAATGGGCTCGCTCCAGGGTCTCATCTGTGATGCTGATCCCCAAGGAGTCGCCCAGCCTCCACTCCAATCAACTTATATAAAGTGAAACTTCAATCAGTGGCTGTTTTCTTCATCCCCCACAATAGATAGAGGAACACAAGCTAAAACCTTCACATCCTGTGAAAAAGCTTGTGTGACCAACATCCTGTTGCCCCGAACCAATCGGGCTTATCCGGTGCTTGAACCCTAGTGGATGAGCAGTCAAGCTAAGAGCTCGCACGGAGCGAAGAAGAAAAGCTCCACATCCTTGTGACAACACTTGCCTGAACAACATTGTGTTGTCCTGGTAACACTTGGGGGGCCCGTTAGGGAAGTGGGTGTAACCAGCACGGAAATTAACTATATAGATTTCACAGGGTCTAATGAATAAAAATTCGCTAATAACCTTGCAGGATGGGAGGCAGTCGACTTGAAAAAATTTTCAATCGGCTATCGTACATTAAAAACAGCAATCGGTGCAGCCATTGCCATTGCCATTGCTCAGTATTTCGAATTAGCTTCTTATGCGTCAGCTGGAATTCTAACGATATTATGTGTGCAACCGACGAAGAAAAAATCTCTTCACGCTGCCTATACACGCTTTGTCGCGAGCATTATCGCCATGCTCTATGCATTTTTGAGCTTTGAACTATTTACGTATCATCCGCTTACATTAGCAGGCATGCTTGTATTGTTTATCCCAACCATTGTGTCATTAAAGGTAGCAGATGGCTTTGTTTCGAGTGCGGTTATTATTATGCATATCTACGCAGCTGAGGGCTTTTCATTATCGCTTGTTTATAATGAGTTGGCTTTAATGGCGATTGGTTATGGAACAGGCATTGCGATTAATATGTATATGCCAGATATTCAAAAAGAATTAAATTATTACCGAGTGAAAATCGAGGAGCTTTACAGCAAGATTTTTTTAGAAATTGCTGAGTATTTAAGAGAAGGCGATACATTTTGGGACGGCCAGGAATTAATTCAAGCGATCAAAGCATTAAATAGTGCTAAATCATTAGCGTTTAAAGATGTTGAAAACCATTTTACGAGACGAGAAAATGACTATTATGTGTATTTTGATATGCGCGAACAACAGCTAGAGATAATTGAACGAGTACTTCCAAAAGTGACGGCACTTCCTGTTATAGTACAAGAGGCTTCGCTCGTAGCAGACTTTTTGCAGGACTTGGGAGAGCATGTTCATTCAGGGAATACGGCAGGTCAATTTAGGGAGAAATTAGAGTATGTGAAACGGGATTTTTCTCAATTACCATTGCCCATAAATCATGAGGCATTTTTAGCCCAGGCGGCTCTTTATCAATTTATCGAAGAAATGGACCGTTATTTAGAAATAAAGCAGTCATTTAAAGGACTGAAGGTAAAGAAAGAGCGCCCACAGTAGCGTGGACGCTAAGCATTCCTTTAGACTAGCACTGATAAACCGAATGCAAGAGATGAAATTAACATGATAATTATCATTGTATAAACAACGAATTTTTGAAATTTTTTATTACTCATATGCTCGTTCGCTCCTTCTTTTCTTATAAATAGTTTAGCAAATCTGAAAAATTTCTCAAGTAGTAGAGTTTTGACAAAAAAATCTGTAAAATAGATTATGTACCATAACAGAAGGAGATGTCACCATGGAGAAAGTAGACCATATTGGGATTGCGGTGCGCGATCTTGATGAACGCATTACATATTATACAGAAACTTTAGGATTAAAGTTACTGAAAGTGGAAGAGGTTGAATCTCAACAGGTTCGCGTTGCATTCATCGACGCTGGCAACGTGAAAATTGAGTTATTAGAACCAATGAGTGAGAAAAGCGCCATTCACGGATTCATCGAAAAACGTGGAGAAGGTATTCATCATGTTGCATTCGGTGTAACAGGGATTCGTGAGCGTATGGCAGAACTTCGTGAAAAAGGCGTACGTCTTTTATCTGATGAGCCAGGCCCAGGTGCTGGTGGTGCAGAGGTTGCTTTCATGCATCCTAAATCATCTTTCGGTGTGTTGTATGAATTATGCGATAAAAGTGGAAAAGGGGATAAGTGATCAGTATGGATATGTTCGACAAAATTAATGACTTGTATGATCGTAAGACGGTAATTGAACTTGGTGGTGGCTATGAGCGCATCGAGAAGCAACATGAAAAAGGAAAATTAACGGCTCGTGAACGTATTGAATTATTACTAGACGAAGGTACATTTTTCGAGATTAACCCATTCATTACACATCGTACTGTAGACTTCGGCATGGATAAAATGGAAGGCCCTGGTGACGGTGTAGTAACTGGTTTCGGTAAAATTAACGGACGTCCAGTATACTTATTCTCTCAAGATTTCACAGTATTCGGTGGAGCTCTTGGTGAAATGCACGCGAAAAAGATGGCGACAGTAATGGATCTTGCTGCGAAAAACGGTACACCATTCATTGGTATTAACGATTCAGGCGGCGCTCGTATTCAAGAGGGTGTACTTTCACTTGATGGCTACGGTCATATTTTCTACCGTAATGCAATCTATTCTGGTGTAATTCCACAAATCTCAGTAATTATGGGTCCATGTGCGGGTGGTGCTGTGTATTCTCCAGCAATCACAGACTTTATCCTTATGGTAGATAAAACATCTCAAATGTTCATTACTGGACCAAAAGTAATCGAAACAGTAACAGGTGAAAAAATCTCTGCTGAAGACCTTGGTGGTTCTAAAGTTAACAATGCAATTAGTGGTAATGCTCATTTCCGTGCACCTTCAGAAGAAGCAGCTGTTGACCAAATTAAACAATTATTAAGCTATTTACCGCAAAACAATAAAGAGAAAGCACCTCGTCAAGCGAAGCCAGAGGGTGACGACTACCGACCAGAAATCGTAGATACTGTGCCGATTGAAACAACTCGTCCATACGATGTACGTAAAGTAGTTGAACAAGTAGTAGACGAAGGTTCATTCATGGAAGTTCACTCTGAATTTGCGAAAAACGTAGTAGTTGGTTTTGCTCGTATCGCTGGTGAATCAGTGGGTCTTGTATGTAACCAACCTAAAGTTTTAGCTGGTGGTCTGGATATCGACTCTTCAGATAAAGCAGCTCGTTTCATCCGTACTTGTGACGCGTACAATGTACCAATCATCACATTTGAAGACGTTTCTGGTTTCTTCCCAGGCGTTAAACAAGAACATGGTGGTATCATCCGTCATGGTGCGAAAATCCTTTATGCATACTCAGAAGCAACTGTACCAAAAATTACAGTAATCCTTCGTAAAGCATACGGTGGTGCGTACGTTGCTCTTAACTCTAAATCGATCGGTGCTGACCTAGTATTTTCTTGGCCAAATGCTGAAATCGCAGTTATGGGTGCAGCAGGTGCAGCAAACATCATCTTCGCACGTGAAATTGCAAAATCTGATGATCCTGAAGCAACACGTGCAGCAAAAATCGAAGAATACAAAGAAAAATTTGCAAACCCTTACGTGGCAGCATCTCGCGGTATGGTAGACGATGTTATCGATCCTCGTGATACACGTATTAAGCTAATCCAAGGTTTAGATATGTTATCAAATAAACACGAAACACGTCCAGAGAAAAAACACGGAAACATTCCGCTATAAGTATGGACAAGCCCGGTAGCCAGTTGGTTACTGGGTTTTTTCTGTGCAAGACAAGAAAAAAATCGCATAAAATGACAGATTATTGAAACGTTTTTCTCGTTCATCCGTACAACTATAAAAGGGGAGTTGAGATGAATGGAATGGCAACAATTACAAAAAGAACAAGAAATGATTCATGCGCAGTTAAGAAATGCTAGCAGATTAAGAGAACAAAAGCTTTTAATTGAGGGGCAAATTGATCATGCGCAACAAGAAATTTACAATCATTCAACAGCACTCGATCATATTCGTAGTAGGCTCGACAAATTGGAAGGTTTTTCGTTTATGAATATGCTCCGTACATGGACTGGACAACAAGAGGAGCTACGTACAGAGAAAATTGATAAAGCCGCAATCCTAGAGCTAAAAATAAAAGAAGCAAAAAATATCCAACAAGACTTGACGGAGGATCTAGGTCAGGTACATGCAAAATTAACTCAAATCAATGAACACCAACTACAAGAAGCCCTTTCACAATTAAATGCAAAGAAGAAAGGCTATCTCCAATTACATGCTCCTGAAAAAGCGCAAAGATTAGAACAATTAGCAAATGAAGAAATGCTAACAAAGCAACTCATGATAGAAATAAAAGAAGCCGAAGAAGCAGGAGATGTCGCTCTTACTAAACTTGGCCAAGCAGCAGCTTCATTGCACTCAGCAAGCGGTTATTCGACATGGGATACGTTTTTTGGTGGCGGTCTGATTGCTACTCATTTAAAACATGATGCACTCGATAAAACTGAAAGCTATCTTCATAATGCACAAATTGCATTACAACGTTTTCAAAATGAACTATTAGACGTACAAGATATGTCTAATAAATCTCTACACGTTGAGACGGATGGTTTTGTGAAATTTGCGGATTATTTCTTCGACGATATTTTTTCAGCATGGTCTGTGCATTCAAAAATATCAACAGCAAGAGAGCAGGTATCGCGTGTACAGGACGATGTACATAATACGGTTTGGCGATTGCAGGATAAACATAATAAGGCACTTGAATACTTAGCGTCATTACAAGAAGAAAAGGTAACTATGTTACAATTATAAAGGTACCTGTGGAAAGGGAATCACACCTCTTTTCATAGGCAATTCTTTTGTTATTCCCCATAATAGGGATGATATCTCATGTGAATTATTTCAACTATACAGTGATTGTGCTAAAATAATACATATACTATGACGTGGAAAAACACGTAAACTAAGGGAGTCTTACAACATGACAAGTCGTTTAGTAGAAGAGTTTTTTGAACTCGTACAAATCGATTCAGAAACAAAACATGAACAGGTGATTGCACCGATTTTAATCGATAAGTTAACTGCACTTGGATTTACAGTAGAGCAAGATGATGCACATACACGTAATGGACACGGTGCAGGGAATTTAATCGCTACTTTGAAAGGTACGCTTGATGTAGAGCCAATCTATTTCACTTCTCATATGGATACAGTCGTGCCGGGGAAAGGCATTAAGCCATCGATTCGTGAAGACGGCTATATCGTTTCTGACGGCACAACAATTTTAGGTGCGGATGATAAAGCTGGTCTTGCGGCATTATTTGAAATGGTAAGGCGCTTAAAAGAGCAAAATATTGAACATGGTGATATTGAATTTATCATTACAGCAGGCGAAGAGAGCGGCCTAGCGGGAGCAAAAGAACTAGATCCTTCGAAAATTAAAGCAAAGTATGGCTTTGCAGTGGACAGTGATGGCAAGGTTGGTGGCATCGTAACAGCAGCTCCATTCCAAGCAAAAGTTTTCGCAAAGATTATTGGTAAAACAGCTCATGCAGGTGTTGCGCCAGAAAAAGGGATATCAGCAATTACGGTTGCTTCAAAATGTATAGCACAAATGAAGCTAGGTCGTTTAGACGAAGAAACAACTGCAAATATTGGTCGTTTTGAAGGTGGTCAGGCAACTAATATTGTCTGTGATGAAGTGGCGATTTTAGCAGAAGCACGTTCTATTAATCAATCAAAATTAGATGCTCAATCTAAGCACATGAAGGATACTTTTGAGCAAGTTGCAGCTGCGATGGGTGCGCGTGCGGAAGTAGAAGTGAAGCTGATGTATCCTGGCTTCCGTGTGACAGAAACTGATAAAGTAGTGCAAGTAGCAATGGCTGCAGCGCGAAACATTGATCGTACACCACAGCTTGGTATTTCTGGTGGTGGCTCGGATGCCAATGTCATTGCAGGATTTGGTATTCCTACGGTGAATTTATCTGTTGGTTATGAAGATATCCATACGACAAATGAAAAAATCCCCGTAGAAGAATTAGAAAAATTAGCAGATTTACTTGTCGAAGTAGTCAAAGAGACAGCGAAAAAATAACACAGAATCGAAGGAAGTGACCGCATGGAAAGTGTAAAGGCAGTGGTTTTTGCTTGTGGAACTGAGGAGTATGCAGTTCCAGTTGAACAAGCGATATCGATTGAAAAATTAGAGCATGTTACGCCGATTCCTCATTTACCCGATTATTTACTAGGCTTTACAAGAATCCGTGGAGAACTTGTACCTGTGCTAGATTTCGAGCGTATATTATACAATCGTTCTTCGAATTCACAATCGGCACGTGTCATCGTATTAAATACGGATGTTGTGAATTATGGCTTACTCGTAACGGAGGCTCGTGAAATTCTTGATTTTGATGAGTCGGTATTAAAGCAGATGGGGCTTGTTAATTATTCAAAAACACGTTACTTTACAGCTGTGGCTAATCTTGAAAATCGTATGATTACATACGTTGACCCTAAAATACTTGTTAATTCATTGGACGGTATCCGCGAAATTATTAATTATTTGCACAAAATGCTTAAAAATGAAGAAGAAAACGTAGAGGCTTGAGCCCCTACGTTTTTTCAATTATTTCTTTTATTCTAGACTAGAGGAAAATAAATCATTCTACCTGTGTGAACGAAATTTTTGTTTTTACTGTATATATATAATTATTCATTTGGAAAGGCTGATGCGATGCCGATGAAAGAAAAAACAACATGGCTATGGGATACAGCGATGCTTATCGAAGATGAGGCGAGCGTACTGAACTTTTTAGAAGGAAAACACATTTCCCAAGTATATTTACAAATTAATTATGATATTACACATAGTTCTTATAAAAGTTTTATTGACAAAGCAACAGCAAAAGGCATCAAAGTGTACGCATTGGATGGTGCTTCAAGCTGGGTTTCAGCTGAAGGTTACATAGAGTTGGATCAGTTCATGGATTGGTTAAAATCCTATAATAGTAAGGCCACAATATCAGAGCGATTTGTAGGTATTCATCTGGATGTAGAGCCTTATTTAAATAAAGGATGGAAGAGAAATCAAGCAAAAACAATCCAAACTTATCAAGCAATACTCATCAAAGCAAAAGAGGAGGCACATCAATTACAAGTTCCTCTTGAGGTAGATATGCCATTTTGGTTTGATGAAATCACCTACAGCAATCAATATGGGACAGGAACTCTAGCTGAATGGGTTATTGACGAAGTAGAAAGTGTTACGATTATGGCATATCGTGATACCGCTGAAGAGATTATCAATATTATTGAAAATGAGATAGCATATGGAAACAAAGTAAATAAATCAATAGTTGTAGGCGTTGAAACAGGTTCTTCTAGTGAAGGGCAAAATATTACCTTCTATGAAGAAGGAGAAGACTTTATGAATGAGCAATTAGAGCTTGTTCAACATCATTATGCGAATTCAGTAAGTTACAAGGGTGTTGCCATTCATCATATGGGTAGCTGGATGACAATGTTACCTTAAAGAAAAACACAGTACTTCCTCAGCGTGTAGGAGGGTCTTGTATTTTCGAGTTTAAAGCATTTGTATATAGTTAATTTCCCCTCCAGCTGAATTGTAGCTGGAGGGGCTTTTTTTTTTTGTTAAGAAAGTCTACCGCTATAATCTTCAAACTTAAATTCACGAATGACTTTAATGCCTTCTTCATCATTATAAGAAACGATAGAAGGAAGGTTTACACCATTAAACATATGGGTTTTCACCATAGAGTAATGTGCCATATCTGTGAAAACAAGACGATCGCCAGGTTGTAATGGTTTTTCAAATGAATAATCACCAATAACATCACCTGCAAGGCATGTAAGCCCACCTAAGCGATATGTGTAAGCAAGTTCATTTGGTTGACCTGCACCGATAATAACGGGGCGGTAAGGCATTTCTAGAACGTCTGGCATATGGCATGTTGCAGATGTATCTAAAATTGCTAGCTCCATACCGTTTTTCTGTACATCAAGAACGGTTGCCACTAGGTAGCCTGTATTTAATGCTACTGCTTCACCAGGTTCTAAATAGACAAGGAGGTCATACTTGTCTTGGATGTAATTAATAATGTTTACAAGTTTTTCTACATCATAATCTTCGCGTGTAATATGGTGACCACCACCGAAGTTTAACCATTTCATTTGGTGTAAAACATCGCCAAATTTTTCTTCGACCACTTTGATAATACGTTCTAACGTGTCAGAGTTTTGCTCACACATCGCATGGAAGTGTAAGCCATCGATACCGTCAAGTTGTGATTTTTCGAAATTAGCTAATGTTGTACCAAGGCGTGAGTTTGTATAACAAGGATCATAAAGTGCCGTTTCAATTTCAGAGTACTCAGGGTTAACACGAATACCACATTCAATAGTTTTACCAGCCGCTTTTACCTTGTCTTTGTACTGTGCCCATTGGTTAAATGAGTTAAAAACCATGTGATCGACATAGCCAAGCAGCTCGTCTATTTCATGCTCTACATAAGCAGGTGCATAAACGTGAACTTCCTTGCCCATTTTTTCATAACCAAGACGCGCTTCAAATAAGGAGCTTGATGTAATCCCTGCTAGGTATTCACCAACTAAAGGGAATGTCGAATGCATCGAGAATCCTTTAAGGGCAAGCAAAATACGACAGCCTGTACGATCTTGAATCGATTTTAAAAGCGCTAGATTTTTTGTTAATAATCGTTCATCCACAATGTAAGAAGGGGAAGGAACCTTTGTGAAATCAATTGGTTTCATCGGCTTAGTTCCTTTGAGTCTACTTCTAGGTCAAGTAATTCTGGAGTATGGCTTTCTTGCCATGGTAGACCCCATTGGTTCAATGCGTCCATGAATGGATCTGGATCGAACTCTTCAACGTTCCAAACACCAGGTTTTTGCCATTTGCCATTCATCACAAGCATGGCGCCAATCATTGCTGGTACACCTGTTGTATATGAAATTGCTTGTGAACCTACCTCGTTGTAACATTCTTCATGATCACAGATGTTGTACACGTAGTAAGTTTTCTCTTTGCCATCTTTTAATCCGCGGATGATACAGCCGATATTTGTTTTTCCTTTTGTGCGTGGTCCAAGAGATGCTGGATCCGGTAATATTGCTTTAAGGAAGTGAATTGGCTGAATCATTTGTCCTTCGAATTCGATTGGTTCAATAGACGTCATGCCAACATTCTCTAATACTTTTAAGTGTGTTAAGTATTTCTCAGAGAAAGTCATCCAGAAGCGGATTTGTTTTAAGCCTTTAATGTTTTTAGCAATTGATTCTAATTCTTCATGGTATAGCAGGTAAATATCTTTTGGACCGATTTCTGGTAAGTTATACACTTCTTTTTTCTCAAGTGGTGCTGTTTCAATCCACTTGCCTTCTTTCCAGTAACGGCCATTTGCTGTGATTTCACGGATATTGATTTCTGGATTGAAGTTCGTTGCGAAATGATAACCATGATCACCAGCATTGGCATCCACAATATCAATGTAATGAATTTCATCGAATTCATGCTTTTGTGCATGTGCTGTGAAAACGCCCGTTACACCTGGATCAAAGCCACTACCTAGTAGTGCTGTTAAGCCAGCTTTCTCGAATTTCTCTTTATAAGCCCATTGCCATTTATATTCAAATTTTGCCGTTTCAGGTGGCTCGTAGTTTGCAGTATCCACATAGTGCACACCTGTCGCTAAGCAAGCATCCATAATCGTTAGGTCTTGATAAGGTAGTGCAACATTTATAACAACGTCTGGTCTAAAGGCTTTAATAAGTTCAATAACCTCATCCGAATTATCTGCGTCTACCTGTGCAGTGTGAATCTTTGTTTTTCCGCCGTCTAGTTTTTCTTTTAGAGCGTCACATTTTGAAACAGTTCTACTTGCGATACAGATTTCCTCAAATACGTCCGAATTTTGAACACACTTGTGTACCACAACACTGGCAACTCCGCCAGCTCCTATAATCAATGCTTTACCCAATTGTCTACCCCCAAGTTCATATAAAGTATTGTCAAACAAGCTGATTATACAGAAAATTGATTTACTACTCAATCATTGTTTTTAATTTTCTACAAAAAATTTTATTTTTCTACAATCATCAGTCATTTTCAACGGTAAATTTCAACGGTAAATACCCTGAAAATAGAAGGGGATTGTCTATTTTCTTGCTAGAGTTTTTCTAAAGTGGGATTGGGAGACTTTTTTGTAGCTATCCTAATATAGATGGTGGCGATGTGAAGGTCATTTCTAATGAGAAATAGGGAGAAAACTATACTCTCTTAACTATTATAAAAAGCAATAAAGATTGTAGCATTGCACTCACTACAACCTTTAGTCATGTACATTATTTGAAAAAACGGTTTGATACATGTGGCTTGTCATCCCCCCATAAATAAAAAATAAAAATGAGTAGCGTGCTTAAAAATCCCATCACGAGGCCATAGGTACTAAGGGCGACCTGAATTTGGCTTTGTATGGCATAAACGAAAATGGCGCCTAGTGTTAACAGATTTCCCATAATAAGTGTCAATAAATGAAAATGTCTATTCATAGAAGCCTCCCTTAAATGTAATAATCATGCCTCTCAGATAAGAAATACATTTCAATTATCTCATAATTCAGAAAGATATCCAAGACCTATACTAAAGTTTAAGAATAAAAGATGCTTTTTAAATACATCTTATTATAGTATGATGGTTGAGATAGATGGATTTTCATAGATTTTTACAAGAAAGGGGAGAGTATGAATCGTGAATTTACGAAATTCATTAACTTTTCAGCTGGGAACGATTATTGCTGGCATCTTAGTGGTGATGCTAGGTATTACTTCGGTTGCTACATACATAACGGCTTATAACAAGCTATATGATGCTGCTGGCGTTGAGGCATATGGTTGTGCCAATATTACAACAGGATTGATAGGTCCAGCAGATATCGAAAAAGCGCTTAATGGGGATCAACAAGCAATGGAAAGCATCGGGAATGATTTAAATTGGACTACCAATCATAAAGATATATTCCAAACGCAGTACATTTTAACGTTAGATGGCACATTACTTGCCCTTGATGAGCATTTAGCGGAAAAGGGATTTGCGCCCGGAGATGATTTTTATATTGACGAAGACGCTATTTCGATGTTACTGGATATGAAGCATCCAACTTATTCTGAACCGTATACATTTGGTGGGATGAACCGACTTTCAGGTTATGCACCCATTTTTAAGGATCATGATTCCAGTAAAGAAATTATAGCCATTAGTGTTATTGATTTCGATGCCAATATCGTGAAAGAACGAACGTGGGCTGTTGTGCGAAATGGTATTTTAATAAGCATCATTCCCATGCTCTTAGCTTCGATTATTACAGGCTTTTTAATTCGTCGAAAAGTAAGACCGATTAGCCTTCTGATTGAACAAGCGAAACAAATTGCGGATGGCAATTTGGCAGTTCAGGGAACGGATGTAAAAAGTCATGATGAGGTAGGCGATTTAGCCAAGACTTTAAATCGTATGACGAAGAGTTTACAACAAATGATTATAACAATGCGTTCCACATCTGATTCGTTGACAGCCAATGCGGTTGAAACTTCTAATACACTTAACGAAATGACCAATACAGTCCAAATCGTTGCGACGAATATTGGTGAGGTTACCACGGCGGTGACGGAAGGTATGCATCATGCTGAAAATGCTACAGGAGCACTTACGTCATTGGCAGAGGATTTACAAAATATGAAAGTGAAGGCTGATAATAGCGTTGAAATTTCACATGACACCATGAAAATTGCAACCGAGGGCGAGCAGCGTGCGAAGGACATAAATAACGATATGGCGTTAATACGTAAAGGTTCTGATGAAGTCAGTCATACGGTTCAAAATTTAGTGGTATCGGCAACGAAAATCCAAGATATTACGAATTCCATTGCTGGCATCGCTGCACAAACAAATCTTTTAGCGCTAAATGCATCCATCGAAGCAGCAAGGGCTGGAGAGCATGGCAAAGGCTTTGCAGTTGTTGCAGAGGAAGTACGTAAACTTGCTGAACAATCAAATCAAGAAGTATTAGAAGTTGAAAAGCTTGTACAAGACATTATGGTACGTATTCAGCATGTGATTACTTCCACAAACGACAATACGCAGTATATCGAAAAAGGTACTGATACCGTACGTTTAACAGCACAGTCCTTAAGCGACATTTCATCTGCAGTGGCAGAAACGGTAGAGGAAATAACAGGTATTTCTAAATTAATGACTTTAGAAACAGAGAAATCCGATCATGTCGTACAAATGATTCAGCAATTAACAGAGGCTATTCGTGAAATCGAAGAGACGATGAATAATATTACTGCAGCTGCACAACAAACGACGGCAAGTATTGATGAGGTAGCAAATGGCTCAAATGCAACAAGTCAAATGGCAAAAGAACTTCATAAATATGTAGAAACCTTTAAATTGAAAGAGTAGTAAATGTCATAAAGATCATTGTTTCGCTACGGTTTTTTACGAAATTAGCTATTTTCCCTGTTAAAGATGGTAAACTACCTTTAAGACTTTTTCTTTTGGTGAAGGTGAGGATTATAATAGTGATAAAACAATTTGATGAGCAAGTTCAACAAATAAATGAGTTATTTGTAAATGGTAGAGTCAAAGAAAGCTATACTTTAGCGAAAGCGTTAATAGTGAATGAATTGTTTGTAGCAGACGCTTCATTTTCAACTGTTCAGCAACATGTCGCACTTTTAGAGGCCAATGGCTACGCCAATATGCCAGCCCCTGCAGGTGATAAGGTGAAGCAAAGCGTCGAACGTACGGATGGATCGTATCCTGAAGGTGATGTACTTGCAGGCTATTTAGGCAGTCAGAATGAGGAACAATTCGGTAAAGTGATCGATGAATTGCTGGCAGGACCGATCGAGGCACAGGCGAACGCTTACTATACAATGGCTGAGTATTTTGTCCTTGCAAAGGAATATGATAAAACAATGGCGCAATATGCAGAGGCTGTTAAATTACAGCCCAATACAGCACTTTATTGGGGTGCCTTTGCGCAGTTTATAAATCGAATTGAAGCGAGTCCGTATTTAGCACTGCGACTTATTGAAGAAGCGATTCACTTAGATAGCATGAACGCTCGTTGGTACTATATTCAGGGCAATATTTTATTACAGCTTGTAGCATCCTCAAAAAATTTAAGCTATTTGCCTGCTTTAGAGGAAGCTTGGGACAAAGCGAAGAAACGCTGCAATACCAAGCAGGTTGCGTTAAAAATCGACATTGCAAAATCTGAAGATCTCCTAGTACAGTGGAAAAAGCAAATGTTATAAGAAGGGGGCATCTCTCATAATTAGAGATGCCTTGTCTTGCAATCAATAGCATTCAATACAAACAATTTTTCATAAGAAACCTCCATTATGTTCTTTTAAAATAGAATATTAAGAACAAATTACTCAGTTACACTGACCTCGCCAAGCCAAGAACTTATACCTTGTTTAACATTAATAATTTGAAAACCTGCCTCTGCTAATTCTTCGCTGGCAGTTTGTGAGCGATTACCACTTCGACAAATAATAATATAGGACTCACTCTGCTCGAGCGGACCATACTCACCTTGTAAGATGCTTGATAGTGGTAAGTTAAGAGCATTGGGAATGTGCCCTTCATTAAATTCTTCGATTTCACGGACATCCACAACTTGCCAATCTTCTGCGACCTTCATTTCAATAGTTGAGATATCGATTGTTTCATATTTTTCTTTATTGGTTGCGCAGCTAGAAAGTAACAATAAAGTAATGAATAAAATGAGTATTCTTTGCATGAGTGCTTCTCCTATACATTTTTTTGTATACCAAATAGGGTATGTTTTTTAAGGAATGTTTAATGGTAATTGAGCTCATCATAATGAATAATTATAAAAAATTCAAGATATTACCGTATTTTTATGCTAGAATTATAGTATAAACGGACGTATGAAACTTATTTTATTGCATGAAAGAAGTGTTTCTTTGAGTTTGTATGTAGCGTATGTCATGGTAGGGCTAGCAATTGCCATGCCAGTAGGTGCCATTACGGTGGAAATGACAAAGCAAGGATTAAAAAATGGTTTTGTGCACGGCTGGGCTGTAGGGCTTGGTGGCATGACAATCGACATTGCATTGATTTTTGCTTTGTATATGGGGCTTGCTTCTATTTTAGCAATGCCGATGATTCAATTGCCAATGTGGATTATTGGGGCAGGGTTCTTATTGTTATTAGGGCTTGATTCTATTAAGAATGCCGACCAAGATATTACATTGGCTGGTGAAAAGGTGACGAAGTCTTTTTTAAAATCCTATCGAAATGGATTACTTGTAGCGATATCACCAGGAAATCTAGTGTTTTGGGTGAATGTTTTTGGTGTCGTACTAGCCAAATCATATGACCAAGCGGAGTCGGCAAACTTTTTAGTAATTGCTGCAGGTGTACTAAGTGGTATTTTACTACATGATATCGGTCTGATGACGATTGTCTCTGTAACGCGTAGGGCGATGAGTCGTAAAATGATTAAATCGCTTACCATGATATCCGGCGTATTATTAATTGGATTTGCAGGTTACTTTATTTATGAATTTATTCAGGGAATAAAGATTTATATGTAAAAAAGTGCGACGTTAATGTCGCACTTTTTTTATTTATGCTATAACTTTTGTTTGCTCTTCGATACAGGCTAAAATTTCTTCGGCCACTTGGTGAGCCAATGTGAGCTCAGATGTGAAGCCTACACATGAGCAGTTCATTTCACCTAGAATGTAGCAGTCTTCACCCGCTCCGTTTGTATCTAGCATGAAATCGGCTGTCCAAATGAGAGGCAGATCATAATTGCCCAATAAGCTTGTGACAAGTGGTAATTGTATTAAAAAGTTTTGGACAAGTTCTGCCCAATCCTCAGGTGCATCATAGCGATATTGGGCACCTGAAAATAGTGTCGCACTAAAGGCGTCCTCAGAATCTGCTGGTTTTTTATGTACTACGTGAACTGGTTTATCGCGCAACATAAATAAGCGAATTTCACCTTCTGTAATACGAGGGAGGAAACGCATATCAATTAACATACCATTTGTACCAGTAATGTACTGTTCACAAAAAGTCATGAATTCACTGAGTTTCCGATATTCTACGTGATTATCTTTGGCTTCTGTACATTTAATCTCTGCATCAAGTGGCACTTCTGTTACCCCTTTAGCAAGTGGATTGACTAACTGCACACGCCAAATGCCTTCGCCTGTTGAACCGCGATTTTGTTTTAACACACGCTCGGTAATGGCAAGAGAAGTAGGGAACTGTGCTTTAAATGCTTCAATCGTATAATAAGCGAAAGTATCATCTGGGACTAGATTAGTGGATGTTAATTTTGATAAAACATCTTTAGAGCCATAGCCAATCATTGCATCAGGATGAGGCATACCAATAACACCTTCTGCACATAACGCACGTAGCATCTCAAAATATTCTGACTCATGCTGTAAGTTTCCGGGATTAATGCGTGATACATAGGCGATTCCTTGCTCTTTTACATAATTAAAAATTTCATCCTTTTTTGTTACATCAAAGAAAACCACTTCAGCATCTTGACCTCGTTGTTTTAGCGCATTAACCATTGGCATTGTGTCTTTTCGGTAGCCATCTGGTTCTTTATCATTACCGCCTTGCACTTCGAAGAAAATTACTTTTTTATCCATATACTTAGCTCCTTCATATGATGATAATTTCAGTATAATGGACAAACAAGGAGAAAAGATATATGAATTATGTAAATTTTATGTATAAATTCTTAGTTTAATATTTCTATTATAGGGATTTATGACCATTATTTATCAGAATTATTTGAATTTAATACAACCTTACTATTTATTTGTAATTTGTTACACGTTCATGCGTTTTTTCTGAAAAACAGTGAGGTATAAAATCATACATAGAATGAGTAAAGTCCCGATAACTTGGTAGCTACCAAAGGAAATTTGTAGCCAAAGTACGCTTGTGATGACAGCAGTTAATGGTTCGAGGCTACCAAGTAAACTTGTTTCCTTAGGCGATAAATACTGCAGGCTCTCAATATAAAACCAAAATGCTAGCATTGTCCCGAAAATAACGATAAAGAAAAAATAAGCTGTAGTTGAAATAGTCCAATTTGAAATATCTATGTGCCATGGTCTATAGAATAAACTCATCACTAAACCACCAATCAGCATTGACCAGCCTACAACAAGTAATGAATGAAACTGTTGTAAAAGCGGCACAGCATATAATGTATAAAAGGCGGCCGAAAGACCAGATAATACACCCCAAAATACCGCCATTGCTGGAACTGAAAGTGTAGAGAGAGAGCCATTCGTTAGCAATAAAAATGTGCCGATAAGCGTGAGTGACACAGCTATACCATCCTGTTTTGTCAATTGACTGTGTTTCGAGATCAAATAATATGCCATGATAAAAAGAGGCGCTAAGTATTGCAACAATGTGGCTACTGCAGAGTTACCTATAGCAATAGACATCATATAAGTATATTGCACAGCCAGCATGCCGAGTAAGCTAAATAAAATTTGTCTAAAAGCATTATACTTTGTTCCCCAAATCACAAAAATGGATTCTTTACGATGTGTAATTTTATAAACGATAAGTAGTAACAAGCCTGCTAAAAGAAGACGACTGGATACGAGCCAACCAACCTCAATATTTCCCTGCTGAAATAGCTTTTGAGCGACGGTACCCCCAATCCCCCAAAAACTTGCGCCAAGAATGACAAGGATAAAACCCATTGTACGATTTTTCGATACGTGTTGATTCATACTGCTACATCTCCTAAACTATTAATATAAAGCAATTATAAAGTGTGTTTAAGACAAAAAATATCGAATTATAGGGCTGGAAATATCAATATATTGAGGTGGACTAGGTGGCGTTATTACACATTAAAGTAGCAAAGGATTTACAAGAATTAAGATTGCACGGCACGAAGGCGTTTCCTGTAGCATTGTATGAAACTGTACTACGATTAGATCGTATGGATTTTTTACCGTTACATTGGCATAAAGAGATTCAATTTGTCTATGTGAAAAAAGGACGTGTGCAGTATCGGGTAGGGGCTGAGCTATTTGTGCTTGAACAGGGAAATGGTGTATTTGTCAATGCATTTTGTTTACATGAAGCGAAACCTTTTGAGATAGAGCAAGCGAAGATTTACTGTGTCAATGTTGATCCTAAACTGTTAGGGGGGCACGAGGGGAGTATTATTGCTGCAAAATATGTTCTCCCGTATGTGACGGTCAATCGGCTACCATATGTAAAGCTTTCTGGGGATTTGGCACAATCGGTTGAAAGTGTAGCAATTTTATTGAAAGGGCGTGAACTATTTTTTGAGATGAAGGTATGGAGAGAACTGTTGCTAATTTGGGAAACAATTTTGACACAGTCTTTGCTAACAGAGGAAATAATGACGCCATCGGTAATTGTGCAGCATGAGCGTGCTAAGGAGATGCTTGATTATTTACATATCCATTATCAGGAGAAAATCACCCTTGAAAATTTAGCCGCGCACGTTTTTTTAAGTCGAGCAGAATGCAGTCGCTTTTTTAAGAAAATAGTGGGAATAACGCCGTTCACATACATTTTGCATTACCGACTTCGTAAAAGTATGGAGCTGTTACGCGATAGCGAGCAAACAGTAACCACTATTGCATCCAGCACAGGGTTTAGTACGGTTAGTTATTATATTGAACGATTTAAGGAATATACTGGATATAGTCCTCATGTTTATCGTAAAAAGTTTTTTACGAAAGATGGAAATATAACTAATTAATGAAAGTTTCATCACAAATATAGTAAAAGAATAAATGTTTCACTTGTTAGATATTGATAAATAATACCATTCATTGTAAGTTTTTTTATAGAGCTCAATTTACTAATATTTCATTTAAAGTAAAGAGTTGAAAGGAGTAATGTGAAATGATTGCTTTAAACAAGAGGCAAAATAGATGGCTAGTATTTTTATTAGTGGTGTTAGCAAGTAATTACACGCTTTATAACACAGGGATTGGTCTGTCGATTTTACCCGCTGAATCCAAAGGAGTTGTCATCGGATCACTCATTGATTTTCTCATTGTTATGCCGGTTTTATTTATGCTCTATAAACGTAAATTTTCTGTAAAGCAAGCGATTCTTTTAGCAGCTACTGGTTGCATTGCAGCACGCTTCATCATTCCGCTTGAGCATTTACAGCCATTTGTAGCGGTAACTTGGATCGGATTTGCGATTGAAGGTACAATCATTCTTTTAGAAATCTCACTGATTGCTTCACTCATATGTTATATGCCAAAAATATTAGCGGATGTAAGAGGAAGTGCATTACCTGATTTGTTTTCTTTCCCTAAAGCTGTTGAGAGACATACAGCAAAACAACCAATTATTCAAATGCTTTGTACAGATTTTCTAATGCTTTACTACGGTTTTGCAAGTTGGAAGAGGAAAGAACGAACAGGATTAACCTTGCATAAAAACTCTAGTTATATCGCTTTTCAAATTATGCTTATCCATGGAATTGTTATTGAAACAATTGGAATTCACTGGTGGCTTCATGAGAAGTCTATGATACTGTCTATATTATTGCTCATTTTGAATGTCTACTCTGTTGTATTTTTTATGGCTGATATGCAGGCAGTTCGTTTAAATTCTGTCTATGCAACGCATGATAAGCTTTATTTGTCCTTAGGTTTAATGAAACGTACGGAACTTCATTTTGGTAATATTGAAGAACTTGTTGAAGATATAGAACTTTTGGAAGGAAAATTGACCAAAGATACAATTGATTTTATTGCACGTGATTTTGGTGAGGCCTATCCACAATTTATTTTGAAGATGAAAGAACCAATTGACGTGACATTTATGCTTGGTATTAAAAAGAAGTATACAAAAGTGGCTATTAAAGCCGATCAAGTACAAGAGTTTAGAGAAATGCTTGTACAAGGAATGGAAAGTAATCAAGTGAAAATGTAATCGGTTGAGTCGGTATTTAAAATATTCATTAGTCCAAGATAATTATACAAACGGGTGTCCCAATCTAAGCAGGCACCTGTTTGTTTTTAAATTCTATTAAAATAGGAAGTCTATATATCCATTAACTATTTTTTACTAGGAAAAATCACATAAGAAATACTGATAATAGCATCAATCGTTAAAACGATTCCCCAGACTTTCATTACTTGAAATAAGGGAGATGTATCCGTGTTCGAACCAATAAACAGCGTCATGGCATATAATAATCCAGCGCCAATAATATAGGCTACAATATGGCGACCAAGCATGTTCATTTCATGCTTGCCTTTCGCCATACCTGTTAATGTTTCTTTTTCAATAGAGGCTTTTAAAATCCACTGCTGGAATTTTACATCCGCCCAAGAGATCATAGTTTTGCCATATGCAATGGAAACGCCTATATAAATGGCAGCGATACCGTGAGCTGTTGATGCTGGTGTACCCGCTTTTAAGTCCATTGCTGTAAGAAGCACAAGGAGTAAGTCAATAACAGGTGTAAGCGCAAAAAAGAAAATACTAAGTTTAGGCATTTTAAAGACATATCTACAAATCAGTCCTACTATTATGACAATCCAAAAGGCGATTTCCGCCGTAATAATCCAAGCAATCATAAATTCTCTCCTTTTTTTACTACACTTGTATTCATTAAAATACCATATAGTAGCAAAAACCACCTAATGATACATTCGCCTCCATTGCAGTAGGAAAAATTACCCGAAGTAGAGTTGGTGTGAAAGACAAATCCATTATTTAAACGCTGTGATCGATGGGCTTTGGACCGGTGGAGCAGGGGCGACTATTAAGACAATAGCCCATCTAGTATTAATCTAGATGGGCTATTGCATTTAGTATGTCTTCACTTACTGCCTCCCAAAATTGCTGTTGTACCGAGTCACAATAAGCATAGAGTTCTTTTTTTTGCACATGGTCATAGATCTCAGCAATCGTTTCTTTGTAAAAAAGAAGTCGATGATTTAAGGATTCTCGCTCATCTTCGATACAAAAATACTTATACATATCTGCAAGGCGCGCGAGCTTTGTACACTTTTGTTTTGTCGCCTCATACTGTGTTTGATGAAAACGTCCAATTGCACTGTGCATGGAGCTTTTCACGCGATGTTCGGCCTGTAATATTCGAAATTCCTCCTGGCGAATGGCCACACGGTACCAAAATTCATAACGCAAGGGTAAATCCTTGAGTTCGTAAGTAAGCAATGATTTAAGAATAAAACCAACATGCTCATATGTATCGAGGACCTTTTCAGATTCTTTAAATATGCCAAACATACAGCCACCTCCATGTATTTAAATACTACAGATGAAGTTCAAAATCCTTTCTATAGCAAATTAAAATGTTCTCAAACTAGGGAAATTGGGTACCGTTTAGACTTTAGTAGCGTGTTTCGCTGTTTATTGAGCTTCGCCTTTAGAGATAGGATGCCAAGAATCGCTGATAGATATTGTAATTGCGCTGATAGGATGACAAATATCCCTGATAGAACTCAAAAAATATGTTGATTGGCATCCACCTGCATAGGAACTTTCTTGTGTTTTTTAGGATAATAAAAAAAGATTACGATGAGTTATCGCAAAATTCTCTTTATTTTGTAAAGAAATGCAGTGTTTTTGTAGAAAAAGTGAAAGAGCATTTACAAAGTGAAAATAAATGTGTTAACTTAATTTGTGTAGTTGGTTAACTCAAAAGAGGGGGAGGTTAACGATGCAACATTTTTGGGTTGTTGGAACAGATACGGAAGTTGGTAAAACGTGTATTACCACATTATTGATGCGCCAATTACAGAAGCAGGGTCTTCGTGTCACACCGTACAAACCTGTACAAACTGGTGAAGTGTATCAGGATTGTAAATCCTATTACCACGATACAGCAATGTATGAAAAGTATTCGTTGCAAATGCTTGAACCAAAGAATTTGAATGGGTTTTCGTTTAAAGAGGCGGCATCACCTCATTTTGCGGCTCAACTGGAGGGGCAGCAAATAAATACCCATTACTTATTAAAGCAAATGCAGATGCTACAGCAATCAAATGATGTCGTTATTTGTGAAGGTGCCGGAGGTCTTTTTGTCCCACTAGACACAATCGGAGAAACGACACTCCTTGATGTCATTGTCCAAAGTAAACTACCGGTTGTGGTCGTGACACGGACAACACTCGGAACGATAAATCATACGCTTTTGACATTAGAGTCTTTACGGACACGTGCTATTGAAGTACTGGGTATCGTATTTAATGGTGATACAGGTAGTCAAATGGAGCAAAGTAATGTAGAAACGATATTGCAACATCATGCTTTACCATATGCAATCATTCCAAAGCTCCAGAATATTTCGGAGATTGTGGAATATGCCATCACAGACACATCATTGTTCGAAAGGCTGACCAGACATGAGACAAGCATTAACTGAATTACAGACAAGAGATTTGCAACATGTCTGGCACCCATGTTCGCAAATGAAGGATTATGAGCAGTTTCCACCAATTGTTATTAAAAAAGGACAAGGTGTTTGGCTTTACGATGAAAAAGATCAGCGTTATTTAGATGCAGTGTCTTCTTGGTGGGTTAATTTATTTGGGCATGCTAACCCGCGCATTAGTCAAGCTTTAAGCGAGCAAGCATTTACTTTAGAGCATGCGATTTTTGCGAATTTCTCCCATGAGCCGGCTATTAAGGTCGCAGAAAAATTAGTAGCTTTAACGCCAGAAGGTTTAAATAAAGTATTTTTTGCAGATAACGGCTCAGCAGCCATTGAAGTTGCATTAAAAATGAGTTTTCAATATCATATGCAAACTGGAAAAACATCTAAAAAACGATTTCTAGCATTAACGGATGCTTATCATGGTGAAACACTAGGTGCTTTATCAGTCGGTGGCGTAGATCTATATAACGAGCTGTATCAGCCACTTTTACTGGATACAGTGCGTGCACAGGGGCCCGATTGTTACCGTTGTCCTTTTCATGATCGTCCGGATTCATGCCAAGCCCAGTGTATTAGCTTTGTCGAAGATGCACTCGCAATGCACCATGCAGAAATTACAGCTGTCATTATTGAACCGCTTATTCAGGCGGCGGCAGGCATGAAAATGTATCCACCTATATATTTGAAGCAATTACGAGCGTTATGTACACAGTATAATGTGCATCTCATTGCCGATGAAATTGCTGTTGGTTTTGGCCGTACTGGAACGATGTTTGCCTGCGAACAAGCCGCTATTACCCCAGATTTTATGTGCTTATCGAAGGGGCTTACTGGTGGTTATTTGCCACTTTCTGTTGTTCTAACTTCGGATGAGGTCTATAACGCTTTTTATGATGATTACGGGACGATGAAAGGATTTTTACACTCACATAGCTATACCGGTAATACACTGGCTTGCCGCGTTGCATTAGAAGTATTGACAATGTTTGAGGAGGAACAGTATATCGACATTGTGCAAGAAAAAGGTGAACGCATGTATAAGCTAGCCATGGAAGCATTTAATCATCTTCCATATGTTGGGGAATATCGGCAAGTAGGGTTCGTGGGGGCAATTGAACTTGTTGCGAATGCTGTGACGAAGGAATCGCTGCCAAGTGAAGAACGGATCGGTTATCAAATTTATAAAAGAGCTTTAACAAAAGGATTACTTATTCGTCCTCTTGGCAATGTTTTGTATTTTATGCCTCCATATATCATAACCGATGACGAAATGCATTTCATGATTGAAACAGCAAAAGATACAATCGTGCAATTTTTTGCGGAACGGGAGGGATAAGGTATGCTACAACGACAATCAACTCTGTCACTCGTTATGATTGCGATGTTTGCTGCTATAACAGCCATAGGCGCATTTATTAAAGTGCCGCTACCAGTAGTGCCGTTTACATTACAAATAGTATTTGTCTTTTTGGCAGGATGTTTGCTCGGAAGTCGTCATGGATTTCAAAGTCAACTCGTCTACATTGGTATTGGATTGGTTGGTTTACCTGTTTTTACACAAGGAGGAGGCATCACATATGTATTGCAGCCCACTTTTGGTTATCTAATCGGCTTTGCCCTTGCTGCCTTTGTCATTGGTTTAATGTTAGAAAGAGTAGAGGTACCGACGAAAAAGCATTTTATCGCCGCTAATATCGTAGGGCTCATCATTATTTATGCGGTGGCAGTACCGTATTTATATGTATCATTGAACTTCTGGCTACACATGAAAACGAGCTGGACTCATATTTTCTTAGTTGGTTTTTTGAATAGCATTGTAGCAGACTTTTGCCTAGCAATTGCTTCTGCACTTTTAGCGGAACGACTTTATAAAGTATTTCAATCAGCAAGGTCAATCCATTATGCCTCAGCGTAATGGTTCCTGGTTCTTTGTTGACGGTGCGGTATAAGTATGGCGCTAATGTTGTCAATTAGCTTTCGAGCAGGCAAATTCTTCACCATAGCGTATAGGGACTTGTTCGCTAACTCATTTTTTTCGTCACAAAATCTCTGCTGAATAATGCTAAAAATAGAACAATTTGAAAAGGAGAATGTATAGTGGAATGGTTACAGCTAGCAGGAGAAGTCATTGCAGGAAAGATTATTAGCAAGGAGGAGGCATTGGCCATTTTAAATAGTGACGATGACGAACTATTAAAGCTAATGGACGGAGCCTTTGCTATTCGTAAACATTATTATGGTAAAAAAGTAAAATTAAATATGATTATGAATGCAAAAAGTGGTTATTGCCCAGAGGATTGTGGTTATTGCTCACAGTCATCCAAATCAACTGCACCGATTGATAAATATCCCTTCATTACAAAAGAGGAAATTTTAGCAGGTGCGAAACGAGCATTTGAAAATAAAATTGGTACATATTGCATCGTCGCAAGTGGACGAGGACCAACGCGAAAGGATGTCAATGTAGTCAGTGAAGCGGTTGAAGAAATTAAAGAAAAATACGGCTTAAAAGTTTGTGCCTGTCTTGGCTTATTGAAAGAAGAACAGGCGCAACAGTTAAAAGAAGCGGGGGTTGATCGTTACAATCATAACTTAAATACATCAGAGCGCCACCACTCTTACATCACAACTTCCCATACGTATGAGGATCGTGTCAATACAGTTGAAATTGCTAAGAAACATGGGATTTCTCCTTGCTCAGGTGCGATTATTGGCATGAAGGAAACGAAAGATGATGTGGTGGATATCGCACGTGCCCTCCATCAATTAGATGCGGATTCGATACCTGTCAATTTTTTAAATGCCATCGATGGTACAAAGCTGGAGGGCACAAAGGAATTAAATCCTCGCTATTGTTTAAAAGTATTAGCAGTATTCCGCTATATAAATCCAACAAAAGAAATTCGTATATCTGGTGGTCGTGAGGTTAATCTTGGGTCACTTCAGCCACTAGGAATGTATGCTGCAAATAGCATTTTTGTTGGCGATTACCTAACTACGGAAGGGCAAGAAGCGAATCGTGATTATCGCATGCTCGAAGATTTAGGTTTTGAAATTGAGTTAACACAAAAGCAAGAAGAAGTACTGTGCTGATCAAATCTATAATCCTTATTGAATAAATTTCTACTATTACAACTACTTAATTATCATCAAAAATTGAAAGACCGTATGTACTTCGTGGAAAAGGCGTGCATACGGTTTTGTATTATGTGGCGGTTAAATACGCGAAAGTGACGGATAAGAAAAAGGAACAAGCGAGTGGCTTTTGCTGGCTGGATTGTTCTTACACGCTGGTTGCATAATCTATGCCTAAAAAAATTGGGTTTTCACAAATTGTTCAATGAAAGCGTTTTGAATATGAACAGTTTGTGAAGGGCTTCACATACCTATTTCTTTTTTAAAAAATCGGCGTAGAATAGGAATTAAGCAAGAAGTTGTTATAAGGTAGTTCGATGAAAATTTCACATTTTTAGATGGTTGTTATATGACAAAACAAATTTGAAGGGAGATTTTACAATGTGGGTTATTACAGTTTTTGAGAAAAAGGATGTTCGTATTTTTGAATACACAGATAAAGTTGAGGCGACAAAAGCTTTAGCTAAATTTAAGAAAAATGCGGTTTTAACATATACAAAATAATTCATCATTGGATGTTCTGTCGATTGGGAATGTCCTGTGACTTAAGGTAAACATAATATGCTAAACAACACTATATTCTGCTAGATTTCCGCGGTAAACAGCAAACGCCTTCAGAGCCTGAGCATCTGGAGAAGTTTCCTGTTCACGCTCTCGTCGGAAAACTGGCAGATTTTTTTCTGTCGACCAAAAACTATAGGTGCTCCGGTTTTACACCCGTTATATCCCCTTGTTTTTTTTCTTCTTCCTAGGTCATAAGAATTGAAAAGGCACTGTACATTAATAAGACGGCCATGACGATATTAAACTGTCGTCTATATTGCAATAGCAGCTTTTGAAATGCAGAACCAAATAGACCCCAGCTATATGTACTCATCATACCGACCATTCCTAAAAATAATGAAAAAAGAAAATAGCTTAAGTAAGAAGAATGATATGGAAGGATGAAGGTTGCTACTACAGTAATAGCAAATAAAATGCCTTTCGGATTAACAAACTGTAACAACATACCTATTAGCAATAAATTGTTCGTACTTACAGTGTTTTCGCTGTCGCTGTCTTTGCTAGTAAGGATTTTATAGGCTAGATATAGCATATAACCTACCCCCACAATTGTTAAAGGACGTTCAATAATAGGCATAACCTTTGTTAGGGCAATATTAAAAAGACTACATAGTAAGGTAATGACGAAAAATCCTATGCCCACACCTAGACAAAATAGCATGCTTTTCTTTAATCCATGTTTATTTGCCAAAGCCATTGCCATGATATTGTTGGGACCTGGCGTAAAACTCGTTATAACAACAAATAACAAAAATGAAAATACAGGCATATTTGACCCTCCTATTATTTTGTATGTTATAATGACCGAAAAGGACGATATAACGATAGTCTTTTTATTATACACATCGACCGTTATATTGTACAAATTACAGGAGTGAGTTTATGGAAGAAATTCATCTTATTCTTGCAAGAAATCTAAAAGCGATTAGAGAGAAAGAGAAATTAAGTTTAGAAAAAGTTTCTCAATTAAGTGGCGTAAGTAAAACGATGATAGGTCAAATCGAAAGAGGGGAGTCAAGCCCAACTCTTACAACGATATGGAAAATAGCGAACGGACTAAAGATCTCTTTTACGGCCCTTATAAATAGTACACAGCCTGATGCGAAAGTTATAATAAGAGATGATATTCAAGTATTGTCTGAGGACAATGGAAAATATAGAGTCTATCCTTATTTTCCTTTCCAAGAAGATAACCGCTTTGAAATTTACACTATCGAAATTGAAAAGAACGGGAAATTAAGTGCAGATGCCCATCGAAAGGGTACTGAGGAATTCATCACGGTTTTTGATGGTGAAGTAACAATTTGTGTCAATGAAAGCGAGTATAAATTAAAAAGTGGAGATTCCATTAGATTTAAAGCAGATCGACCTCACACATATTGTAATCCTGGGGAATCATTGACTCGATTAAGCATGACAATTCATTATCCTAGTTAACTTGCTGTTCTTTAATTAATGGTGGTTTAGGATAAAAATAATCTATTTAAGGAAGCCTTTTTCTATTAAAAAGATTCATGCAATTGAAAAAACCGTATGAGTGTCATAGAGAGCGCTCATACGGTTTTTTAATTGCATGCTTATAAAATACTACCTAATCGTTTAATACCTTCACGGATGACTTCAGGTGTTGCGTTCGTATAGTTAAGACGCATTGTGTTCACATCGGTTTTAGAAGTGTAGAATGGGTCACCAGGAACGAAGGCAACCTTTTGCTCCATCGCTTTATGGAACAAGTCTAAAGATGAAGCACCATTATTCATAGTAGCCCAAATAAACATCCCGCCATCTGGTCGTGTGTAATCAACGTGTGCTGGGAAGAATTCCTGTATAGCTTCTAGCATAGCATCTGATTGATTTTTATATAATGAAATAATTTTTTTTACGTGCTCTGTATAGTCATTGTTTGCTAAGTAATCATAAATGACATATTGCGAAAAAATATTAGTGTGAAGGTCGGATGCTTGTTTCGCTGTTTCGATATGTTGCATTAATTCTTTGTTCTTTGTAATGATGAAGCCAAGACGCATACCTGGTGTGACCGTTTTAGAGAAAGAACCTAATAGAATACTATTTTCTAATTTACCAGCGCCAATGTAAGGAAGCGGCTCACCTTGGAAGCGTAATTCACCATATGGATCATCCTCGATTAATGCTACATCATATTTTGCAATAATCTCATAAATTTGTTCACGTTTTTCCTTAGAATACGTAAGTCCAGTTGGATTTTGGAAGTTTGGTACTGTATAGACGAATTTTACATTTGGTTGCTGTAAAGCATTCTCTAATTCTTCTAAGTTAAGCCCATCATTTTCAAGCGTTACACCATAGAAAGTTGGTTCACTTAATGTGAATGCTTGTATAGCGCCTAAGTAGCCAGGTTCCTCAATAACAATACCGTCACCTTTGTTAATGAGTACTTTCCCAATGAGTTCAAGCGCTTGCTGTGAACCTGTTGTTATAAATACATCATCAGCGCTGATATCTAAATCATGTAGACGTTTGTATTTGGCAGCAATATATTCGCGGAGTGGCGCATAGCCTTGTGTAGACGAATATTGGAATAGTTTGCTACCATTATCTCTAATTGCATGGTCAACGGATGCCTGTAAAGCATCGATTGGGAAAGAGATCGGGTTTGGAAGTCCGCCTGCAAAGGAAATGACATCTACTGCATCGGTTACTTTCAAAATGTTTCGGATGAATGAGGATGGTGTTTTTAAGATTCTTTCTGAATATTGCATAATTTATCGGTCCTTTTTTCTGATTTTTTAAAAATTATATCATTGTAATCATTTGCATACAATATTATCATTGTATGCAAGACAATTATAATATTGTATGCAAATGCACGAAGAGAAAGAAGGGGCTTGAAAAATGCCAGTTAATTCATTTGAAGAATATCCAATGAGCTGGAAGCCAGATATCAGCAATATTTCAGCGCCATTATATATAGCAATAGCCGAGCAGCTTGAACAAGATATTAAAGATGGGAAATTATCACCAGGGACGAAACTACCTCCACAAAGAGAGTTAGCCGATTTTTTAGATGTTAACTTAAGCACGATTACGCGAGCGTTTAAACTTTGTGGGCAGAAGGGGCTTATTTATGCTTCGATTGGGAGTGGCACGTTCGTCTCCTCGGATGCAGCCACGAATAAAATTTTATTACCGACAAGTAATTCCACGCATATTATTGAAATGGGTTCCGTGTTGCCAGAAAATCATGCGAACGAAGAAATTACACGTTACATGAAAAAGATGCTGAATGATCCTAATTTCAGTAAGTTATTTCAGTACGGACGACCAGAGGGAAATGCATGGCAAACTGAGGCAGCAACGAAACTGCTTGAAAAGGTCGGCTATCAAACCGATCAACCTGTATTGCTTGCAGCAGGAGGTCAAAATGCGATCGTTGGTACATTAGCGGCATTATTTCAGCCTGGGGACCGAATTGGCACAGATCCTATTACATATGCGGGTATTAAAACAGCGGCCAATATGCTTGGTATCCAACTTGTAGCCATTCAACAAAGAAATGGTGAGATGACAAGGGAGGGGCTATTATATGCTTGCAAGAACGAGCATATTAAGGGTCTTTATGTGATACCAGATTTTCATAATCCAACAACGCATACGATGTCTATGGAAACAAGGGAAATGATTGCGGAAGTAGCAAGGCAAACGGGTTTAATCGTAATTGAGGATGCAATCTATAGCTTGCTGAAGGACCAACCCCTTGCACCGATCGCCTCCTATGCACCTAATAAGGTGATTTATATTGCCAGTGTATCAAAGGCCATTTCGCCAGGGTTAAGACTATCCTTTATTGTCCCACCTACAAGCCTTCGGAAGAAAATTATGGAGACGCTTTATAATATTAATATTTCCGTATCTCCTGTAATGGTGGAACTAACGGCACGGCTGATTCAAGATGGCGTTGCACACACGATATTAGAGAAACACCGTGTGTATGCGAAGCAACAAAATGCGCTTGTGGATCAGTATTTACAGGGTTACACAGTTTTAGGGGATGGGGAATGTATTTTTAGATGGCTTATGCTCCCACATAAATTTACAGGTGTGCAGTTTGAGTTGCTCGCATCGCAGGCCGGCGTACAAGTATATGCGGCAGAACGCTTTGCTGTAGGGAACGCGAAACCGGTAAATGCGGTTCGTTTGGCAATAACGGCGCCAGAAAATAGTGCACAGCTTGAGCAAGCCCTATCAATATTAAAGGACTTACTCGAAAGTGATGGTGACTATGCATTTGTCGATTAACTAACAATCTCCATTGCAACAGTGTTTGATTAAACGATTATGATTATTTAAATGAAACTTAACTAATGAGCTTTTACATTAATTCAAGACTGGGAGTGAACAATGTTAGCTAACTTAGATGACTACTTAAGAGATGTAATGGTGTATATCCCTGAAGGAGCGACTTGCTTACGCGATTTTCGGAACGAGGAAAAATGGATTAGTTCTAACTATAAATTTGGATTGCCAGGTATTAGAAAGAATTTAAAGGAATTTATTTGGCATGTTGATATAGAGCCGTTTTATCTTGCCAAATATACGGTGACAGAAGAACTTTATGACATTATTCTGGGACAGAAAACGGCAATAACGAATGTGACTCGCAAACCGATAGTTAATGTTTCGTGGATAGATGCAGTGAATTTTTGTAATTTACTATCTGATGCATTGGGTTATGACAAGTTTTATGATGTGGATCATAAAAGTAAAGACGATGTAGTTTGCAATTATGGTACTAATGGTTTTCGTTTACCAACAGATGCTGAATGGCAATATGCATGTCAGGCAAATTCAAAAGGATATCGCTATGGTGGAATAGATGAAATTGCTTGGTATAAAAATAATTCTGAAGAACGAGTACACGAAGTTGGTGCGAAAATGCCTAATGATTGGGGCTTACACGACATGATTGGGAATGTTTAGGAGTGGTGCTGGGACCTATATGACACTGAGACCTTTGGTTCTTACAGAATAATTCGTGGAGGCAGTTGGGCAGAAGAACAACGGGGGTGTGGCGCAACTTGTCGACGCAAGAGTATGCCTGATTTTTATATAGATGATATCGGGTTTAGAATTGCTAGATCCATTGTTTGATGATAATTACAGTGGAGGACTCCCCCTATAGAGATACATCAATATAAAGTTAGGTAGTATTTAACAATAAACGACTTGGTTTTCTCTGCCACAGACTTCCCGCCGTCTTAGCGTTCTTAGTGAATCTGTATCGAGAATTTACAAGCAGGCAGCAACCCATTACGCGTTCTCTATTCGTCTCAGTCAAGGATCTTCAGCAAGTAATGGAAGTGGGTGTAGTCGAAGGATTTGCCACACAACTTTATCGCCTCGATGACCTTCTGCAAGATATACAATACATTAAATAACAAGTTAGAGGGAGTTGTTAAAGACAACTCCTTTCAGACTGTAGACAAACTGATCTGACCCAAAAAAGTTAGACAAATAATTTAAGCAGCTTCTAAGATCTGAGTCCGGTATTGTACCGGACTCAGATCTTTTAATTTTGCCTTC
>NZ_JBNNLZ010000016.1:0-101923 GCF_050272295.1 Lysinibacillus sp. NPDC048646 | reverse complement strand
ATTGGTTCAATAACATTCGAATTCATGGAACATTAGGCTATTTAACACCCGTGGAATTTAAAAAACAGACCTTATAATTTTTGTCCAGTTTAGTGTTGACATACCAAGAAAACCAAAAGTCCACTTCTATGAAGTGGACTTTTTTCATCGCTTTATATATTTGTATTCCTTTTCTTTTCATTTAAAAAATCCTTATAGACTAAAACAGCCACTACAAGAAAACTTAGACTAACAAATCGGAAGATCATCTCTAAACTAATCCATTCAGCTAAAATCCCTAAGACAAATGCGCTTACCCCAACACCAACGTCAAAACTGGAAAGAAAGGTTGCGTTGGCTGCGCCACTTTTTTCTTCACTTACCTTTTGAACCGTCCATGTTTGTAAACATGGCATGACAGTCCCATAACCTGCACCAAATAAAATCGCTGCAATAATAAGATAAAGATTATTTGTCGTATAAGAAAGGATAACAAGTGATAAAAAACCTAGCACTGCTGACGCAATGATGATAGACCAAGGTCCTTTTTTATCATACCATTTACCTGTAAACGGACGTAATAAAGTTGCGACAGTCGCATTGATAAGGAAGAATAGAAAAACTTGATCTAATCCCTTTTGTTTTCCAAAAAGCACTAAAAAAGTAATAATCGCTCCAAAACCAAGTGTTGTAATAACCGTCAGTAATGCTGGGAACCATGCGTCTTTTTCAAATATTGCTTCAAAAAATCGAAATGGTTGCTTGTCATGTTTAACAGGTTTAGATGAATATATAAATTGAAGCGCTATTACGGCCAATAGGCTGAGTACTACTGATAACCAAATTAAAATATCGAAGGAAAAAGCGTCATAGATAAGGATACCTATACTCGGTGCAATGATAGCCCCGACCGTTGTTGAAATAGAAAAATACCCTATACCTTCTCCTAACCGATTTTTAGGAATTAAGTCAACTACAATTGTACTGCTGGCTGTGGTTGATACTCCCCATGCTGCGCCATGGAAAAGTCGTAACAATAGCAATAGCGAAATAATATTAAGTAAAGGATACAGCATTGTAATAATCATTAAAGCTACACTTGCTATAATGGCAAGACTTTTCCGTTGATTATCAATTAAATAATACCCTACAAACGGTCTGATTAGAACAGCTCCTAATGTAAATAACGATGTCATTAAACCTACTTGCGTGGAAGATGCATGCATGCTTAACAAATAAGCTGGTAAAATAGGGAGCAACATTTCAAACCCTATAAAAATTAAAAAGTTACTTATAAATAAAAATAGAAATGATTGATTAAAGATTTTTTGTTTTTTCATAGTATTATTCCTCGCTTCTAATTATTTTTCTATATTAGAAGCGTTTGGAACACTGAAACCTTTCTATATCGCCTAAGTTTTTTAAGCAATTGACTCACCCTTTCTAAAACTCCTTTATTGGAGGCACATCAATTTTTCCAACTTGGTTGTTCGGTATTTGGTAGTTCCTTACCTGACCTTTGTCCACTGGTTCATGAATCTCATCTAAGAGGTCGTATAGGTATATCCATCTCTTATAACGCAAAAAGACGCCATATACAACCGGCGTCTAGTCATTGCTTAGCACTTAATGAAAATGCACAAATAATGTAAGTGTTTACTACAGATTCTATAATAAAGAGACAAAAAGCTTCCGGTAGCTGGTTTCTATATGAAGTTTGCTTAAAAAAGGACAGACTGGTCCCTTTGAAAGTAAATCTGCTAGTTGTAAATATGACTTTACTTCTGTTGCAATTCTTCTGAAAACAGTTTCCATGACTTTTTGCCTCCTTTCTTAATATTAGTAAATAGTTTTGTTTATTCTAATATATGTAGATAAAAAAAGCAAATTCTCATGAGAGTACGATAATGTGATTCGCTATTACATACTTAGCTTTTGAATTTTCTGCAATCCTAGTTTTAGATAAATTAATTTTAAATCCGAAACTATGAATCACAGTACGTACAACTATTTCCTTTGGATTAAATACTGCAGCACATTTGGGACAATTTAATGCTTTAACCATCGCTTCATCGCACCTATTATGTATTTTTTATCACTATACTTTGAATTACTAAATATACCAATTAAGTTCTATGATATGAAAGAAAAAAGCCCAGACTCAAAATTAATTGAGTACCTAGACTTTGTGTTTTATATCAATGATAAAATTCTTTTAAATGCTACATCTGCAGCATTAATCGTGCTATCAATATCATTTATTGAATGGGCAGTCGATATAAATATACTTTCATATTGAGAAGGAGGTAAAAGTATACCTTGTTTAAGCATTTCTACATAGAAACGACGAAACATCTCAGCGTCTATTTTTCGAGCATCATCAAAATTTTGTAAGGGATTGTCTATGAATGAGAATCCAATCATAGTTCCAGCTTTAGTTGTTTTAAGGGGAATATTATATTTATTAGCTACTGTTGATAATCCTTGAATAAGTCTGTCTGATAGCTCTTCTATATACTTGTAACTGTCATGATCTAATTTATTTATTGTGGTATAACCCGCTACCATAGCTAATGGATTACCCGATAGAGTTCCAGCTTGATAAATATTACCTTCAGGAGCAATTAGATCCATAATCTCTTTTCTTCCTCCATATGCGCCAACAGGCATCCCTCCACCAATTATCTTTCCTAAACAAGTTAAGTCTGGTTTAATGTTATAAAGCCCTTGAGCAGAGTAGTAATCTATACGAAAACCAGTCATTACCTCATCAAGAATAAATAGCCCACCATATTTTTTAGTCAAAAAACGTATAGCTTGTAAGAATTCGAGGTCAGCAGGTATTCCTGCCATATTACCAGCAAAGGGTTCTACTATAACTGCTGCAATTTCTGACCCGAATTTATCAAATATTTTATTAAGTGCTTCAATATTGTTATATTGAACTGATAAAGTATTTTTTGTTATCTCTAAAGGTACACCAGGACTATCTGGAAGGCCTAATGTAGCAATTCCTGAACCTGCCTTTACCAATAGATCGTCACTGTGTCCATGATAGTTTCCATCAAATTTAACAATAATGTTTTTGCCAGTAAAACCTCTAGCCAGCCTAATGGCACTCATTGTTGCTTCTGTACCCGAGTTAACCATTCTAATCTTCTCTATGGAAGGAATCCGAGTTGTTATTAATTTTGCTAGTTTATTTTCTTGTAACGTAGGCAACCCAAAACTTGTCCCACTATTTATAGCTTTAAGTAGTGCACTTGAAACCTCTTTATCTGCATGTCCATGAATTAATGGTCCCCAGGAAAGAACATAATCTATATAACTATTACCATCAATATCATATATTTTCGAACCTATTCCATGGCTCATAAAAATTGGATCGATACCAACAGATTTAAATGCTCTTACTGGGCTATTTACTCCACCAGGCATAAGTTTTTTTGCTATTTCGAAGGCTTCTGTTGATTTGTTTGTATTTATTTTAAAAACCACCTTTATTATTTAGATGTTTTTGAACGATGAAGTAATTTTTTTCTAATATTTTTGAAGAATATTAAATACACATTCTTAATCTTCTTACTTGCGTGTTGAAGCTTGGCAAGCTAATTTCAATCTACTTCCTCACAATTGAGAGACTTTCTTGAACTAAATAGACTAATATATTATGCCCCCTCTTTGTTCTTTGTCAGTTTGATGAATGAATGAATGAACGCTCTAAGCATAACGAATTAAGGATTGATAAAAAACATCCAAAAACACATTTTTCAGCAGTCCATAATCAAATTCATACTTTTCTCATTTACAAACCAATTACCAGGAAATTTTATTTCTCGCTTGTATTTCCATGCTCAGGCATTGTCTTACTATCCAGTTGGGCATATACCATTTTAGAGACGACATAATTTAAGATTCGCTTCAAATACTCGCTCGTTTCCTGGTACTGCACCTTTTTCTTCAAATTCTTCAATTTCTCTTTGACTCATCTTCTTTTCGGATTGACGTCTTTTTGATTCTTGCCCTTGTTCCTTCTTGCCTAACCCCTTCTGCACTAGCTCAGTCTGTAACATACTCAACTACCCCACCCCTTCCTATAGACATCGAAAAAGAGGCACCAACATAACAGGTGCTTAACCTGTCTGTTAGTGCCTCCGGTATTTTCCGTAAAGGCTTATGAATTTTGAACAACTCTTATAAGCTTCTAATATTTATAATGTGAACAATATTATTAGTTAAAGGTATCTCTTTATCTCGAAGATGCTTTTTTTATTTGTCTATACTTTTGGGGTCAGTCCCAAACCCCAACACTTCTTTTCTAGTACATTTTCATATATTCATCACGTTCCCAGTCATGAACGCGTGTACGGTATTTATTCCATTCAATTTCTTTAGCTACCGTGAACTTCTCAAAAATATGGTCTCCAAGTGCATCACGTACGATATGATCCATTTCTAGCTCAATAAGTGCGTACTCTAGTGAGGAAGGTAGACTATCTATGCTGTTAATTTCACGATCCACCCGAGTCATCTTATAAATATTACGATCTACAGCATCTGGTGGTGTGAAACCTTTCCGTATACCATCGAGTCCAGATGCTAAAATTACGGCCATTGCTAAGTAAGGATTGGCTGCTGGATCTACAGAACGAAGCTCAATACGTGTAGAGAGGCCTCGTGTTGCCGGAATTCGAATAAGTGGTGAGCGATTTTGAGCTGACCATGCCACATAGCAAGGTGCCTCATAGCCTGGCACCAATCGTTTATAGGAATTTACTAATGGATTTGTCACTGCTGTGAAGCCATGCACATGCTTCATAATCCCTGCCATAAAGCTGCGGGCTGTTTGGCTTAATTGCAATTCTGCATTTGCATCGAAGAAAGCATTTTTATCACCCTCAAAAAGTGAGAGGTTAAAGTGCATACCTGATCCGTTGACGCCGAATAATGGTTTAGGCATGAAGGTTGCGTGTAGACCATGCTGAGCTGCCACCGTTTTCACAACAAGTTTGAAGGTTTGAATATTGTCACACGCTTCAATGGCGTTTGCATACTTAAAGTCAATTTCGTGCTGGCCAGGTGCAACCTCATGGTGGGATGCCTCAATTTCAAAGCCCATTCCCTCTAATTCTAGGACAATATCACGGCGACAATTCTCGCCTAAATCGGTCGGTGCTAAATCGAAATACCCTCCACTATCATTTAACTCAAGCGTTGGATGTCCTTTTTCGTCGAGCTTGAATAAGAAAAACTCTGGCTCCGGTCCTAGATTAAACGAGGTAAAGCCTAATTCCTCCATCTCTTTTAGCACACGCTTAAGGTTGGAGCGTGGGTCCCCCTCAAATGGCGTGCCATCCGGTCTTGCAATATCACAGATGAAGCGCGCCACCTTCCCCTTTTCAGCTGTCCACGGAAAAATTACGAAAGTAGCCAAATCCGGACGTAAATACATATCTGATTCCTCGATACGTACAAACCCTTCAATTGAGGAGCCATCAAACATGACCTTATTGTCCAATGCTTTCTCTAATTGACTAAGGGGTATTTCAACGTTCTTAATTGTTCCCAATATATCAGTAAATTGTAGGCGAATAAATTTCACATTTTCTTCTTTCACCAGGCGGACAATATCTTCTTTCGTATAATGTTTCATTCTTCACCACTCCAATTGTCATTTTTCCTTACATAAAATTTATAACTGATATTAAAATACACTAACAGTAGATGGAAACGCAATACATATGTTAAGTTTTCTTACATAGAATTTTTAGAATAATTTTATCTTATTTATAGATGTATAGCATATTGATTTACTTCAAGAAGAAATTAGATGGAATGGCGTCTAATCTATAATGTAGTTTTTGGGTGTTTTTACATATTTTTAGTCACCACCTAATAATAGGTGATATCAATCATTTTTAATTCTATCGATATAAAGATAAAACAGTATAATATACATAGTTCACTTAACAAAACTACCCTTAAAAATTTCACACTTTATACCACAATAGTCTTGTATAAAGTTAGATTTATTGGTAAATTTATAGCAAATTAGAATTTTAAATTGCTCATTCATATTTTAAGACAGCTAATGAAAAAAGCCGTATATATAAAATGCGCATACAGTTCTAAAGATATATAAGGCGGTGAGCGTAAAGAAGGATGGCAGTATTAATTATTGGTAGCGTGAGCAATGATGTGTTGCGAATGCAAAAATATTTTCATCGTATAGACATCAAAAATATTCATTGCTTTACAACAACGGAAGCGGCGATGAATTATTTATTAGATGATTTTAAAGAAGAGCTCGATTTAATTATTTATGATGCAAAATTAACACTTAAAAATTGCGAGGAGATTTGTCAACAAATTGAAGTATTACAGAGTTGGAGTGATGCACCCATTCTTCTCTCCACTTCATATGAAAAATCGATTACGATTGACAGAGTCTTTGAGGCTGGCATATTCGATTTTATATTGAAGCCATTTGATTTCACCCATTTCAAGACACGCATTCAAGTTGCCTTAAAATATCGAGGAGAAGCTAAACTTCGGAAGCAGCAGGAAAGTAGCATTCACAAGGATTTAACGATTGCTAAAAAGTTCCAAAAGAACGCCTTATCACCACCGTTAAATCTCAAACATATACAAATAGATGGGCTATATGTTACTTCTAATACATTAGGCGGTGACATGTATAGCTGGTTTAAAATTAATGAGGATTTAACCGCTGTTTTACTCTATGATGCGATGGGACACGGCATCGCTGCCTCACTTGTCACTATGTCCATTAAATCGTTACTAAAAGGAATTATTACTAGATTAATCGATCCCGTTGCCGTTATTCACGAACTTAACCATCAAATATATGAGTTGTTTTCAGATGAGGATATGGATCGTTTTTTAATGACAGCTATCTATATACTAATCGATACAAAAAGTGGCACCTTACATTATGTCAATGCGGCTCACCCATCTGGTTTTTTATACGGCAAGTACGGAGAAACGGTGTTCCTGCCAGCGAATACGCCCATCTTAGGTCTTTTTCCAACTATTCAAATCAACAAAAAGATGATTCCTTTATCTGGTTGGCATCGCATAATTCTTTATACCGATGGTTTACTTACACTAAATGAAGAACAGGTAATCGATTTTGATTTCTTTCATTCCTATGCATCTCAAGATAACGCCTATGCCCTGCAAAAATTTTCTAAAAAATACGATTTGTCAGAAAATAAATATAGCGATGATATTACAATAGTATCAGTAACGATAACATTACAAGGTAGGTGATTGGTAATGGAATTCACACTCAATGTACAACCTAATATGCAGGCCATTACCTTTGTTGATCAGGTAATGGAAAATTATATGACTGTATATAATCTTCCTTATCAAAGGGAATTACGATTCGTCGTTCACGAATTAGTCATTAATGCTGTCGAAGCGATGGAAAAATTTTATACAGACTGTAAAGAAAAAATACAAGTACAGGTTACCCAGACGGACGAAGAGATACGAGTAACGGTCACTGATGAAGCTAAAGGAATCGACGAAAATGATTGGGAAAAAGTCTTTCAATTTGATGTACATAATCACACTTCTTTTGATCGGGGACGAGGTTTATTATTCGTAAAAAATATGGTTGATCATATTTGGTTTGAAAATATAACAGAAACAAAATTTTTAGTTGGTATTTCAAAAAAAATCCATGCGTAATATATAACTAGGAGGAAGTTTAATGAAATGGACAATCCGGAAAAAGATGACCCTGCTCATCTTTACTTGTATTTTACTACTGACATCACTTTTAGTCGGTATTAATTTCTATGTAGCAAAGAATAATCTATTAGAAAGTGCAAATACAAAACTTTTATCAGATATTCAATTAAGCTATCAATATTTAGATGCAAAAATCCCTGGAGAATGGAAAATTGTTAACAACCAATTATATAAAGGCGATATCAGCATGGTAGAGAATTATGAAATTGTTGATAAAATTGGTGAGCTAACAGACGGGAACGCTGTATCCATATTCCAAAATGATACCCGCATTAGTACGAATATAGTAGAATCTGGCGAACGAGCTCTCCATACAAAAGTTTCCGATGAGGTAGCTAGCGTTGTACTCGGGCAAAAAGACCGTTTTATTGGCTCTGCAAATGTTTTAGGAAGCATGCATCAAGCAGCCTATGATCCCATTTTAGATAGTAAAGGGGAAGTCATTGGTGTGTGGGCAACAGCTGTCCCAACCGCACCCTATATAAAAATTGCTACAAATTCCGCATACTACGATATCGCCATTTCAATAGGAATTGCCATTTTGATTCTTATATGTATTAGCTGGTTTTTACAACGTCAGATTATTACACCCATCAATATACTTAGTGCAAATGCCAAAGAACTTGCCAATTTAAATTTAAATGTTCAATTATTAAGCCCAAGAGGAAAAGATGAGATTACGGATTTAGCACAAGCCTTTAGTGATATGAAAAATCGCTTAACCGAAACGATAACCATTGTAGCTGGTAGTGCCAACCAAATAGCAAACTCTTCTCATTCTTTAGCAGAATCATCACATCAAACAAGTGAAGCAGCAAGTCAAATTGCGTTAACAATGAATGAAATTGCAGTCGGGACCACGACACAATCTGACCAATCTGAGAAAATCGTAAATATGATGCAAAAAACGATTGATGAAGTAGCTCATAGTTTACAAAAGGTAGAAGAAACTTTAAATAATGCCGTAGATTCGACCCATATTGCTCGTAAAGGTGACGAAGCCATCAATGAAGCCATCAAACATTTGAGCGCTGTTACAACAACAGTTTCTTATGCTACTGATTCTATTCAAAAGCTTGGTAAGCGTTCAGAAGAAATTGGCGGAATAATCACAGTCATCACTAGCATTGCTGAGCAAACAAATTTACTTGCCCTCAACGCTGCTATTGAAGCAGCACGAGCAGGTGACCAAGGAAAAGGCTTTGCAGTGGTAGCTTCAGAGGTTCGCCAGTTAGCAGAGCAGTCTAGTTTAGCTTCAGGACAGATTACAAATTTAATTAATGATATACAAGCAGAAACTTCAGTGACTGTTCGCACAATGGAAAGTAACTTGCTTGCCGTAGAGGAACAAGTGGTAATCATCAATAAAGGAGGGAGTGCTTTAAAAGAAATTGTTGAAAAGGTGGTCGAAACCGAAGCAGATATTAAGCAAATGAAAGACGCATTCACGCATGTAAATGATAATTCTCTAGGTGTCCAACAAGCAATTCAAGATATTTCACGAATTATCGAAGACTCAGCAGCTGCTACCGAAGAAATAGCGGCAACCTCAGAAGAACAATATGCAACTGTTGCAGAAATCACACAAAGTTCAGACGAACTAGCTACGATTGCTCATAAATTACAGAATGAAGTGAATAAATTTAAGTTTTGAAAAACGAATCCTAATAACGAAAAGAAAGATGGAGGCGCTATAAATATGGCTCAGAAAAAGGTTACAATGGATATAAAAACAAAGGCTAATTATATTGTCATTTCGTTTACTGGTGATTTGGAATATGGGGTAATTGAGGATATTAAAAAAGATCTGCAAGCGCTTAAATTAGAAACAAAGCACGGATACATTATCGATATGCAAAAAGTAATGAATATTGATAGTACAGGCTTTGGCATGATTGTCAATTTTGCAAAGATGGTATCTGTAAAAGAAAAAAGAATTGCCATTATTGTCGTTGATGACTTCATTCGTAACTTATTCGCTATTTCTCAGTGCGACAAAATATTCCCAATCTCAAAAAACGAGGATGACGCAAAACAGATCATCCAGGACGGATGGTCTAGCGAATTATCGCTAAATGAGTATTAATCTTTTGTAAGTAAAAATTTAGAGACTGGGTCAAAACTTTAAATTTTAAGAAAGAGGAGCATAGGTGTTATTAAATTTTCGCTATCTAAAATGAAGAAAAATTTAGACGTTCTTCCTTTTGGAATAAATAAAGTTCAGAAGAGAGTACTAGTTGATGGTAGCGAAGGCGGCGAATCCTGGGGGATTAGCGTACCTGAGACTACAGGCTCAGGTCACGCCCCCGGAAAGCGTCCGCCGCAGCGGACATCAACGCTTACAGCAAAAAAGTGTTAGATCGACATCAGTCAATCTAACACTTTTTCTCTTTTGTCCCAGCCTCTTCTTACTTTAAAATTGCAAAAGCATATTAAGCAGTACAACAATAATGACACAAGGAACTACAATTAACATTAACCAGCGATATGTCATAAAATATCCCTGTCCCATTTTACTGCCCATCAGTAATTCTTTTTTCACAAATTCCTTATCAACCACATACGCAATAAAAATCGCAATCAATAAATTGCCTAATGGCAACATTAAATTCGACACTAAAAAGTCGGTCGCATCAAAAATTGTTTTACCAAAAAACGATACATCTGCTAAAAGACTTGAAGATAAAGCAGATGGAATCGCAGCTATAAAGACAACCACACCGAGTAACATTGTCAATGAAGTACGTGACATATGCCACTTTTCAATAAATGCAGCTACAATTATTTCATATAAACTAAAGGATGATGTAAGCGTAGCAAATAAAAACAGTAATAAAAACATCGCTAAAAATACTTCACCGAATGGCATTTGACTAAAGGCTGTTGGCAACACCATAAATAACAATCCAGGTCCCGCTGCTGGCTCTAAATCAAAAGCAAAAACAACCGGGAAAATCGCAAGTCCGGCAAAAAACGACACAAGCACAGTTAGCATAACAACTGATCCCGCCGAATTCGGTAGGCTCACATCCTTTTTCAAATATGAGCTATACGTCACAAGACATGAAAACCCAACGGCCAAACCAAAGAACGATTGCCCTAAAGCCTCTAGTAACGCCTTCCCTGTAATATGTGTGAAGTCCGGCCACAAGAAGAATTTAACACCCTCCATCGCCCCATCTAACGTTAACGCACGCACTACAAGTACTACAAACATAAAAAATAATAATGGCATCATCCACTTATTAGCTTTTTCAATCCCATTTTGCACACCAAGTGAAATAACCACTACATTTGCCAACGTAAACAACCCTAAACCAAGCAGTGTAATCCAAGGCGTCCCTATAATGTCACTAAATAGATTACTAGGATTCACCGCAGGATCTATGACCGCTCCCGTCACACCAAGGCCACTATAGATAAAAATCCAGCCCCCTACTACACTGTAAAAAGTTAATAGCAGAAAACAACCAAGCACACCCATACGGCCAATCCATGCCCAGCCTTGCTTCGTTGGCACAACTTTTTTATACGCAGTTACAGCCTCTGACTGTGTACCACGCCCTAAAATATATTCCGATAATAACATCGGTAAACCAATCAATAATGTAAATAACACAAATATCAGGAAAAATGCACCACCGCCACTTTGACCTGTGACATACGGCAGTTTCCAAATTGCGCCTAGTCCAATTGCCGCTCCTGCCGATGCTAAAATAAACCCTAATTTACTGGACCACTGTCCGTTCTTTTGACTCATCTCTTCAAACTCCTCAACATTCTAAACTCACACTCATTGTACATGAAATTAAGTATTACGACTAGACAATCTAAAGTTGACCAGCATATTATCCATTGTTTTATGCCGTTTCCCGTGTTTTCGAGCATTCTATCCGTCACTCTAGGCTTTCTATCCGTCACTTCGAGCTTTCTATCCACCACTCGGAGCTTTCTATCCGCCACTCTTAGCTTTCTATCCGTCACTCTTAGCTTTCTATCCGTCACTCTTAGCTTTCTATCCGTCACTCTTAGTTTTCTATCCGTCACTCTAGGCTTCCTATCCGTCACTCTAGGCTTCCTATCCGTCACTCTAGGCTTCCTATCCGTCACTCTAGGCTTCCTATCCGTCACTCTAGGCTTTCTATCCGCCACTCTTAGCATTCTATCCGCCACTCTAGGCTTCCTATCCGCCACTCTTAGCTTTCTATCCGTCGCGTCGCTACCCTAATTCCCATAAAAAAACCTCGAGTATCTACATACTCGAGGTTCGATCTATTTATTATTTTGTTAAATACATTTGACGTTGACGTTCAATCCATTTACGCATTGTAGTGAATAGTAATGCCATAATGGCCGTTAATAAAATACCTTTTACAAGGTTAAATGGTAAAATTCCTACTACAATCATTGTATATAAAGAATCTCCAACGACTGGCTCCATGCCTAAGAAGTAAGTGTACATTGGTAAAAATAGCGCATAGTTTAGAAGGCTCATACCTACTGCCATCACGATCGTTCCAGCAACTAAACCTCCGACAAGCCCTGCAACTGTTTTAAAACGATTAAAGATAAATGTTACTGGTAAAATAAATAAAATTCCTGTTGCAAAGTTTGCCATATGACCAACCGGTACGCCTGTTGGTGTGCCTGAGAAAATCCAATCTAGTACATTTTTAAATAATTCTACTAAAATGCCTGCTACAGGTCCCATTGTGATTGCTGCAATAAGTGCAGGCATATCACTAAAATCCACCTCTAGAAACGTTGGAAATGGCGGAATCGGGAAATTAAAAAGCATTAGTAAAAACGAAATACTACTTAGCATGCCAATCGTAATAAACGATTGAAGTTTGACATTTTTCTTCATTGTAAGCTCTCTCCTCTTTGCTGATTCGATCTCGCAAGAAGAAAGGCAACGATGCAATCAATTCCTGTTCACGAAAAAACCCCTATGCACGAATAGCATAAGGGAGAATAGGCAAGGTTAAAAAACGCCATTATTAGCCATTTTTTAGCGTCCACTGTACAAAATCCACAATGAAAAAACGCTCGTGCATAGCTAAAATTCGTAACATCAAATGACGATCGTACCTCCATCTTCTCCCATCCAGACTATAACTGTCGGCCTTGGAATCACACCAAGTCAGCCATGCAAAAAAAGATTTGCACAGGTCGCGGGCTGAAGAATCTTGTAGTAAATCAATCGAGCGAATGTAGTTTTATGCTACAATAGCGATTTACGATTCTATTACCGCCGGTCGGGATTTTCACCCTGCCCCGAAGATGAATCAATATTATTTTATCTTACAACTTAACTATAATGAATTATTAAGAAAAAGTAAATACTTCTGCTTTAAAAAATCCGATTAAGTTTGTATGTATTAAGACAGCTTATTGTCAATATGTTCACCTCTTATGTTCATCCACTAATTCCAGCATTTTTTTGTCCATATAAAAAAGGGATTCAGAATAATCACATTCCGAATCCCTTTTGAAATTTTATCAGAAATATACGTTACAAATAGCCCCTATTAACGAGAGTAGTACGCTACAAGCATCTATTTTTTACCATTTTTGAATCTTGCAGCTTCTTCAAATTCATGGCAGCAAAAGTAAACGTCGCCTGCATGGACAATTTTTTAATCCCTCGTAAGGTTATCCAACGCATACCCTTGTTTTCTTTCGCATCAACAACTACACGTTCAATCGTTTCTTTTCGACGTACATAGATTTTTTTCATGTCACTTTGAATTTATAGACGTACACTAGTTGTTTGACACGCAGGCGGCGAGTGTAGCTGACGGCATTCGCCTTTCGCTACAGCGCAAAGCTTTCTGCGAGAATAGCATGAGCTTGAAGGCCACGCAGGCGCGTAAGCTACGAGGAAACTAAAGCCATGCCTGCAAAAAGCGTCCGACCTAGCGGAAATCAACGGGTTCATGTAGATACTTCTATTTTAAAAAGTCGTTATGGCATATATTGCTTATTCGCCCCTACAGGCATTGGTAAGTACTTTGTTAAATCAAAGCCCTCCCAACTATCTTGTACAACATTATCTAAGCGCAATATTTTATCGAAACTTGCAGCAGTTAGCATCATTGCTTCAATTAACTGCGTAGTACGCACTGCATCCATAGTCGTTAAATCAAGTGGTGCATCAAAAGTTACCACGACACCATCCGTTTCTTCCTTCACTGTGTAAGTCACATTTTCAGGTATGGCTGGAACATAGACGTCATCGTTTTTATGACGCATCGCCGTGAGTGCCTCTGTTACAGTTGGATACGTTTTACGAAAATCTGGCGATAAATATTCCGTGCCATTTTCTTCTGTATATAAATAATAATTAAAATGATCTTTTGGTTTCAATGCCAATGGCTCACTTGGCTCACCCGCTTGCGAAAACTCATAAGCTGTGCCATCTGCATTTTCAAAGGCAATTTCCTTATAATCAGAATCTGAGAACGTATCCTTTAACGACCCTAGATACTTACTTACTGAGGCAGAGGCTATATCATATTCATTTTTTTTAGGTAGTACATGCACAAGTTTTTCGCCTTTTTCTTCCAACTCACCCTTGTATGGATGATAGTTTGTAAAGCCCATTGCTTCCTCATCTATTTGTGGGGCGTATTTTTCATACATTTGCAAAGATGTAGGCTTTTCCTTGCCAAAATCAGCGACAACGCGCTCATTTGGAATAATATACGTCATAGGGACACTCTCCGCCGCTATCCCTCCAGCTAAACCAATGCGGAATACTACGGCATCTGTTAAATCTTCTTCGTACACAGATGTTCGGAGCGACATCATCCGAGTATGTTCCGCAACTATACTGGAATCCATTACATTGTCACTACTTTCAATATCCTTTGTAGCTCTGTTGTCTGGTATCGCAGAAAATGTAGCGCTATCAGGGGTTGCCTGATTTTTAGGCGATTCATTATTGTGAACAAACACAGATCCCGCTATTAAAGTCAGGACAAAAACAGCAGCAACACTCATAAATAGAGGCATTTTTCTATTTTTACGTTTTTTTATTGGTAAATCATTTCTCTCTGTTTGTGTAGAATCATGCTGTTGATTAGGCTCTATCGTTGTAATTTGGGTATCAATCGGTTCTTGCACGGCATCTTGAAGATGGATATTATCCTGCAAGCGTGCATCTGCCAGCAAACGTTTCAACACTTCGTCTTTCGAACGGTGGTCAGAAAGCTTAGGGGCATTGTTCAATACATTTTCAAGTTGGTCATCGTCAAACTGTTTATGAGTCATTGCCGTTTCGCCTCCTGTTCACTAACCGTTTGTAACTGTTGTCTTAAAAACTTAATGGCACGATGCTGAGTCGTTTTTACCTTCGCTTCTGTCCAATTTAATATTTGTGCTGTTTCAGCTATCGATAAGTCTTGGAAGTAGCGCATAATAATGACCATTTTTTGGTCGCCCGAACAGTTTTCAAGCGCTGACTCTACTTGCAAAAATTCATCACTGCTCTGTAGCATATCTTCAGGTGATGGTGTGGTTGAATGTAGTTGTTCCGTTTCCCAGTCAAAAAAATCAAGTGAATGTTTTTTGCGTACTGCCTGTTTTCTAAAATGGTCAATTGCCACGTTTTTTGCAATAGCAAATAACCACGTTTTCTCACTGCTATTCCCAGCAAAGTGGTCATATGAGCGCAGCACACGAACGTACACTTCATGCGCTAAATCCTCAGCAAGTGTACGGTTTTTCACTAAATAAATAAGAAACTGGAACACGTCTTGATGGTATACATCGTATAGTCGATGGAACACGGAGTCATTCAAAGCACTCCACCCCCGTTCTTATAGTATTTGTCGTCTAACTTTCATAGAAGTTACACTTAATCTATCTCTACATGACAATTTTGCAGCCTCCCAGCAATTGCACATTAACATATTTAGTGCTGTTGCTTGGCGCATAAGTCTAGGTGCTATTATTTTGTTTGCCATTCGACAAAATAAAGTTAATCGAATGGTAAATAAAACGTGAAAGTCGTACCTTCTTTTAAAACACTATCGACCATAATATTTCCTGAATGTGCCTTGACGATATTTCTCGCAATAGCGAGCCCAAGACCTGTGCCACCTTTTGAACGCGTACGTGCCTTATCTGCCTTATAGAAGCGTTCAAAGACATACGGTAGATCGTCCTGTGGAATACCATGTCCTGTATCCTGTACAGAAATCTTGGCAAAGGTTGGCTCCTTCTCTACTTTCACTGTTACTGATCCCTCATCCGTATGACGAAGTGCATTATCAACCAAGTTTGTTAACACTTGCTCAATACGATCCTCATCTATGCTAATAATCGCATCGTCATTAAATTCACTATCGAAAATTAGTTGAACTTGCTTTTCCTTTGCGACTTGTGCAAATTTTTGTGTGATACGCTCGAATGTTGAGTTAATCGGTAACTCATCTTTGTAGAGCGCCATATGTCCAGACTCCATACGCGCAAGGTCCAATAAGTCCGTAACTAGGCGTCCCATCCGCTTTGATTCATCGTAAATAATTTTTGTAATTTCATTGCGTTCTTCTTGATCTTGAATGAAATCATCCATTAAGGCTTCAGAGTAGCCCTGGAGCATCGCAATCGGCGTACGTAACTCATGCGACACATTGGCTATAAAATCAGATCGGAGCTTTTCTAGACGATGCTGCTCTGTCATATCACGTATAACAGCGACTGCTCCACGTATCAATTCTCCACTATAGAGCGGACTAATCGTAAACGTGTAATAATTCCCATCCATTTCAATTTCCTCTTCGAGCTTATCTTCAAACATCAGTACATGATCGAGCATATGATACAATTCTGGCGGAATGGGCTTTGTACTTTGTGAACCCTTATTGACAAACCATTTTTGCATTAAACGTTCAGCAGGTGGATTGCTTAGTAATATTGTACGGTCACGATTAAACGTAATAACGGCATCCGTCATCGAAGTCAGGATATTCGACAACTGTTCATTTTCTTGATTGATAACTTCTAAATTGTGTTTCAGTTGGCGACCCATTTGGTTAAAAGCAACTGCGAGCTGACCAATTTCATCATTTTGTGTGGTTGGCATTTTCGCTTCGAAGTTTCCTTTGGAGATTTCAAATGCCAATTCTCGCATTTTACGCAAGGGCGAGGTAATACGTGAAGATAAGAAAAATGCAAAGAATGTCGTTAACACGAAAGCTATAAATGCCGCTAAAAAGACAATTTTCGTTGTCTCTTTCGACGTTTTATGTAGTGCATCTGGACTTTGATAAATAAAGACTGCACCGTGTACAGCATTTTCCACATTTAAAGGAAAGGCGAGTACGACATAAGACTCCATTTTATCTTTGTCTGTTGAGGACGGCATCATCATTTCTTTAATGACAGGTTCATCTGATTGAAAAATTTCATGGAAAGTTTTGTTGGCCAATATCGTATCTTGAATTTCTTTTTTATTGACGCCTTCTTGCATCGCAAATGATACTTCGACATGGCTGATTGCAATAAGTGCATTCGTACTATCTGGTAAAATATCTGTTAATAATTCCGAAGTCGTTTCTGCCGTTTCAGTGTCATCAACAATACTTGCGACCGTTGCAGCCGTTTGACGTAGCGAGATCTCTGCCTGCTGCATATGATAGTTTTGAAGAAATTCGAGCATTAAAACCGTGAAAACAAATAATACAAATGAAACGAGAAGCAATATGGTTACCCATAGCTTCCCGACAACACTATTCCATATTCTATTCATTGACAACCTCAAATTTGTAGCCAACGCCCCAAACAGTGACAATCATTTTTGCAGCGTTTTCTGATACACGATTGAGCTTTTCACGTAAACGCTTTACATGTGTATCGACTGTACGTAGGTCCCCAAAGAAATCATAATGCCAAACTTCTTTTAGTAATTGTTCACGGTCAAACACTTTGTCTGGCGATTTTGCTAGGAAATACAGTAGTTCATATTCTTTCGGTGTTAAATTTACTTCGATGCCCTCTGCCGTTACACGGTGAGCATCATGATCGATCATTAAGTGTTGGAATACAACTAAATCTTTTGAAGAAGATGCGCTCGTCGTAGGTGAAAATGCTTGTGATCTGCGTAAAATAGCCTTTACACGTAGGACAACCTCACGAGGACTAAATGGTTTTACAATATAATCATCTGCACCAAGCTCGAACCCTTGTACGCGATTCGCTTCCTCGCCCTTCGCAGTTAATAAAATAATTGGTGTTGCAGCACGCTCACGGATTTCAGCACACACTTCAAGCCCATCTTTTTCAGGCATCATAATATCAAGTAAAATACAGTGATACTCTTTTTCTAAAGATTTCTCGATCGCTTCTTCACCATTCTCTGCTTCGTCAACTAAGTATCCTTCACGCTCTAAATACATTTTTAATAAGCGGCGAATACGATCCTCGTCGTCTACTACTAATACTGAAATATTTTCTGACACTTGCACGATCCCTCTCTTCCAATCTTTCTCTATCCTCTATTGTACATGGTACTTTACGTCTTGAAAAGAAAAGAAAGCCCTTTCGCTGCGGCAAAAGGGCTTTTCGTTTCACATTTACGCGTAAGAGTGTAAACCTGCAAGAATTAAGTTAACAGCAATTAGGTTAAATAGAATAATACCGAAACCAATTAATGCCAACCAGGCAGATCTTTCACCTTCCCAGCCTTTTGATAGACGAAGGTGTAGGAATGCTGCATAGAATAACCATGTAATAAGCGCCCACACTTCTTTCGGGTCCCAACCCCAGAAACGACTCCACGCAATTTGTGCCCAAATCATCGCAAAGATTAATGCGCCTAACGTAAATACAGGGAAACCAATTAACACCGAGCGGTAACCGATTTCATCTAGTAATTGTAAGTTTACACGTTTAACGAGCGGTTGGAATATAGCGCTAATTCGACGTCGTGCAATTAAGCGAATGAGTAAGTATAGAATAGTACCTACTAACAATGACCATACAACTGTTGTTAATTTTTTCGCATTGATGATTCCAGGCATTTCTACTAACGGTGACAGTCCATGTTCTTCCACGGCCTTATATTCATTCATTCCGAAAATCGGCGGCATATTGTAGATAATTTGACGATCCTTACCTTCTTTATCAACATATGTATACGTCGACTCGTAATCCATTGCACTAAATGTCGACGTAACAACCACAAAGCCAACAACCACGATAATGCCATACATGACTGCTTCAAGCCAGAAGCGTTGCTTTGAAGATTTTTTCACATCGACCACTTTTAATAAATAAATAAGACCTGCAACAGCACTAATTGCTAATATCGATTGTCCTAAAGCTGCTGTAATCACGTGAATTGTTAGCCAGTAACTTTGCAATGACGGTACTAATGGGCTTACTTCATTCGGGAACATCGATGCATAAGCAATGATTAACAATGCCACAGGCAATGCCACCAAGCCAAGAGCCGTCATACGATAAATAAAGTAAATTAAAATGAATGCTGCTACGATGAACATCCCGAAAGCAGTCGTAAATTCAAACATATTACTTACAGGAGCATGTCCTGTATGAATCCAACGCGTTATAAAATAGCTAAGCTGTGAAAGGAATCCAATTATTGTTACGACAATCGCGAGCTTGCCCCATATATGCGTGTTATTGCCTGTAGCATTCGATTGTTTAATCGCACCACCGAACAGTAATGTTGCCACAAGATAGGCTATAAATGCAACAAATAATAGGTTTCCACTTAAGTCAATCAAACTCATAAGGTGTTGTCACCTTCCTTTTCTTTAATCCCATCATCCGTGGACTCTTCGCCTTCCTCTAACTTCTCTAACTGATCTATATAGTGCGGTAGACCAGCAAAGGCAGTTACGGCATCTAAATCTTTTTTCATACTAAACATATTTTTGTTTACATGTGCAGCCATTACGACTCCACCATCTGGTTCCACTTGTAACCATAGACGACGGTGATTCCAATAGGAACCAATCGCTACACCAATCATGAAAATAACTCCACCCACAAATAAAATAGGAATTGTGCGGTCTTTACGAACGGTGAAGCCAGACATATCACGTGTTTCCACACCTTCAAATTTCATTTTGTATTGGTTGTCACCAAGCGGTTCGATTGTATTTTTAATGGCAACAAAGCTTGTTTCACCCTCTGGTGTTTCAGGTGTCGTCATTTTAAATAAAAATGCCGGATTATTCGGAACCGATGTTGCTGTTTGCGGTACACCATCTTCAAAGCCAGAGAAGTCTGGTGTGTAGAGAAGTAGTGTTACAGATGCACCATTTCCTAAATCGTACTCTTTTTCTGGATTGGTTAAATCAATTTCTACTTTACCCAGTGATTGCTCAGTTGCTTTATTCACTAATTGAAAATTCATTTGCTTCAATTCGTTTAGACGATAATCCATTTGATAGACAGCAAAGCCTTCTTCTTTTAATGGATGATTGACACGAATCGAATAATCTTTTACTTTTTCAAGATTTTCTGTATCACCAGCAATAGCATTTTCATGTTGTTTGTATAACGTAATATCTGTTTGGAAGTTTTTCGCAACTACGTTAACGCCCTGCTTAAGCTGTTCCCCTTGTGGTGTATTATCATGTGTTTCTAAAATAAAATCACGGCTTTCAATAAAATAACCGTCCATGCCAGTAACTGCACGTGTTTCGCCTTCACGAACCCATATCGACTCATCGACATAGAAACCAGGGACTAAACGTAGCATAACCCCACCTAAAAAGAGAATTAGGCCAACATGGTTTATGTACGGACCGTAACGAGAGAAACGACCTTTTTCTGCAAGTAGCGCACTGCCATCTCGACGAACATTATATTTCATCTCCGTCATTTTCTTTTCAACTTTATCAAGCGTCTCTTCAGGACTAGCTGTTACTTGTCCCGCTGCCACAATACGCTGGCGCTTCATGAAACTTTCATGGCGTTTGACACGTTGGTTTTTTAATGACTTATAAAGTGGTAAACCACGGTCTAGACTTGCAATAATAATAGATACGCCCAGCATCCCAACTAAAATTTGGAACCACCAAGAGCTATATAAATCTGATAGTCCTAATGCATAATAGACTTTTCCGAATGTACCATATACGTCCTCGTAATAAGCCTCTTTGTTAACATCTGAAGCATTAACGTAAAACTCTTGCGGTAGTAATGTCCCGATTGAAGCAGCAATCAATGTGATAATAATTAACGATATCCCCACTTTAACACTTGAGAAGAAATTCCAAATCTTATCAACAATCGATTTGTTGTAAGTTTTAGAACGAATCGCGGTACCATCGTATCGCATGTCGACAACTTTATTTTGTTTTTCTTCTTCGGTTAATGGACGACCACATTTCTCACAGAGCTTCGTGCCGTACGGGTTACTATGACCACAAGCACAAGTGATATTTTCCATCGTCATTTACTCCTTATTCTGGCTTTACTAATTCCATGTAAGAAGCGATATTCGCCTCCGTCATTTCACCTGTAATAATTTTTGCTACCTTGCCATCTGGGTCAATCAAAACGGTAGCTGGTAAATTTCCGACGTTATAAGCAGTCATAACGCTCTTCGTTTTGTCAATAACTACTGGAAATGATAATTCATACTTATCAACAAAGTTCTGCACCTCGAAATCTGTTTGTGCTATGTTCACAGCTAATGTTTGTACACCCTGATCTTTATAGCTTTGGTATTGGTTGTCCATTGCAGGCATTTCCTTTTCACAAGGCTTACACCAAGTTCCCCAGAAGTTCAAAAATACCCCCTGTCCTCTATAATCAGACAGTTTATGTTTCTCACCGTTCAAATCTACTAACGTGAAGTCAGGTGCTTCAGAGCCCACTGCTACTAACTCTACTTTCTCCTTTGTTGCCGTTCCATATACTGTGTAACCAATCGCTAGCGCTAAAATTACTAAAATAATTGTCCGTGTTACGAGACGTTTCTTCTTTTTCTCCAAGTTAATAAACCTCCCTCTTAATTACCCCTCGGAGTAATTCTTGGTGACGCTTTTGCTTTTGTACTTAAAAAACATGCGTCCAGATCCTAAATCCGTACCTGCCACGTTGCTGTCGGCACTGAAAGAAATTACTGCTGCCACGAATCTTTTCAAAAAGATGTGACATCTGCGAGGCTTTAATTTTATATCCAGCAGTACCGCTGGACGAAATTAAATAAGGTGTACTATTCTCACCTATTATAGCAAAATGATACAAATTTGCTTAGCTATTAATTATGAATGATTTATGAACGTTTTCACCACAAAGAAAGTGAAAAACACACTATACGTATAGCGGTATGTTCACTTTCTTCATCAAATGTTCATTTAGCCGATTTGTCCAGTTTCAGCTAACACGCGCAGTTGCTTCACTTCATGCTTGGACAATTCACGGTATTCTCCTGGTGTTAGGCCATAAAGATCTAAAAAGGCAAAGCGCTCACGTTTCAGCTTGACAACAGGTGTGCCGATTGCCTCGAACATGCGACGTACTTGTCGATTACGCCCTTCATGAATGGTAATTTCACAAATTGCTTTACCTGCTTGCTCGTCAAAAGAGGTCATACTCACTTTAGCCGGTGCTGTTTTGCCATCCTCTAACTTAATACCACGCTGTAGCTTTTTTAAGCCTTCAACTGTTGGCACACCTTTGACACGTGCAATATACGTTTTGTCAATTTTAAACTTAGGATGTGTCAGCATATAGGAAAATTCGCCATCATTTGTTAATAGCAATAACCCTGATGTATCATAATCAAGACGTCCTACTGGGAAGATACGTTGCGGCAAATGCTTAAATAAATCTGTGACAGTTTTGCGTCCTTTATCATCTGTCACAGCAGAAATCGTACCACGTGGTTTATAAAGTAAATAATATACTTTATCCTCTTTTTCAAGTTTTACGCCTTCAACCTCAATTGTATCTGAGTTAGACACCTTTGTGCCGAGCTCACGTACCACAACACCATTGACCTTTACTTTACCTTCTACTATCAATTGCTCCGCTTTACGCCTAGACGCAACACCTGCATAAGCAATAACTTTTTGTAATCTTTCCATTGTTTCACCTCTAGTTTAAATTCACCTTGGCATCCGCCAAAAACCTTAACTTTAATTCATGTAAAGAATAAGGCTATTTTTCCCGTTAATCTGTGAAAATTATGTCATACTTTTGTTCATTATTAAAGGAAAACTAATTTTACACAAGTAATACGATTATTCTAAATAGTTTTTTATTTGCTGGTAACCCTAGGATTTGTACTCAATCTTTAGCAGAATTCACCCCACCGTTCTTCATTTATTGCTAACTATACGCTATTTAACAGCTAGCAAATCGCTGTTTTTTATTATGTCATATATCGCAAAAATGAATGACTTTAGTGAAGTATATGTTCAGGGTCATTCAATGCATAAAAAAGCCGCCATTTCGGCAGCTTGTCAAAATTATTCATTTTCACTAAATTTATTTTCAATAGTAAGTCCATACTTACCCAATTCACTACTAATCGATTGTTTAGCTTTCCTTAATTTGCTTGTAAAAGGTTGTTCAATTGTAGAACCATCGTGTAATGTGAAAATCAGTTTATCTGGTACAGTTACACCATTTTTTTTCACATTTATTTGCTCAACCCTCGCAATAGCTTCCCAGCTTGTAACATCCACTTGTAAACTAAAAAAATGATTCATATGCATGCCTTTTGTATCAATGAATTGATAGTTATTAATAGATAAAAATAAACAGGCTCCAGCCAGAACTAAAGATGCGCCCATTATTCCACGTTTAACATACTTCCCTTTTTTTGTTTGAGGGGTCACTAATAGATTTGCTAGTATTAACAGAGCCATCGCTACTAAAACTACTATCAAAATAATATATGCTTTAAAAAAAGGCTCAAAAAGAAAATACTCTTGCGGGCGATAAAAAAGCTCTTGAATTGGATACAACAAAATAAAAGGCGCAATAAAGCTTGAAAGAAATAAAATAATCATCAATCCGATTTGATATTGCTTACTGTTTGTAAGTGCCTTATTAGCTATACTATTTCACCCCCCCTGTTAATATCTTAAAAATTTAGAAAACAATTCCCTTAAATCACACTCATCTATTTTACCAATTTTTATATTATTTGTTAATTAAACAAAAAATCAGCGCATCGCTTTTAACGATCCGCCGATTCTACAATTACAGGTGTTGCATAGATGCGCTCTTCACCGATAAAAATTGAAAGTACAGCTTCCTTCCGTTTTCTAGAAACCTGTAGTACTTGCCTTACTGCCGCTTTTTCCTCTTTGTTTAACTGCAAACGAATCGGTTGCTCTAAACGAATGGCAAGTTTATCGTTCACATTATATTTACCCTTCTTTACAACCGTCTCAATGTTGTAATTCTGCCACACTGAATTGGCTAAACCTCGGTGTACATTCCAGTCATCCGAAGCATTTAATGTCACAACAATACAAGTTTGCCCGTCCTTTTGAAAGGCGGTTGCGAGTGTGCGACCAGCAACCTTTGTAAAGCCGGTCTTTCCTGCAAAGGCCGTACCTGTTGCAGATTTCAATGAACTGACAGGCTGCTCTGTCTCATCATCTATTTCACTTACAACCCCTGAACCTTCTCGTAATAAACGATGTTTATTTTCCCACAGCATGCCATTTACTGTATTTGCTCGATATAAGACCGTTGATGCAATCTTTTCAAAGGTTTTATTTTGAAGGGCCACTCGTAGCATTTCAGCCGTATCCCTTGCAGATGATAAATGCTGATCATGATGTAAACCAGACGGGTTCATGAAAACTGTATTCGTGAGACCTGCAATAACAGCCCTTTCATTCATCAAACGAACAAAGCCTTCAACAGATCCCCCCGCGTGCTCGGCTAATGCGGTTGCCGCATCATTTCCTGAACGTAGCATTAAACCATATAACAGTGTTTCTACCGTAACTGTTTCACCTGCCTGCAAGTAAATGGATGAACCCTCAGCCATCGCAGCGTTCGGTGATATGACCACTTCATCTTGAAGGTCACTATTTTCAATAGCGACAAGAGCCGTCCAAATTTTCGTTAAGCTCGCAATAGGCAGTCGTGCATCATAATTTACACCTTTTAACACACGACCAGTATCACCATCCAAGACGACATGTCCGCTACCACCTCTTGCTAAGCCGTTTTCCGGAAATATCAAGAATCCCACTAACAACATCAACACCATAAAACGTACTAACCGAAGCAACGAGCCACTCCTTATTAAATGATTTGAAAGTATTGGTTCTTATTACTGTTTAGACCAAAGCATGATTCACCTGAGGTCGTAAAAAATTTTCGGATGAAAGTCGAAAAATCCATGCTCACTTCGCGCGTTCAACACAATAGGGTCATCTCCTCTAAAGGAACATTTTTTGTGGTCAACACTTGTCAGGATAACTGCTCTCTTTACTATTTTTCTTATGTTACTTTGCAACACTAAATGTTTCTTGGAATTTCGTCATAAATAAATCGGTTTCTTGCTCTGTTTCACCTTGTTCCTCCTCAGGTAGCGGAGGCATTTCTTCAATACTATTTAAACCAAAGTAATTTAAGAACTCTTTTGTTGTGCCATATAAAATTGCACGCCCTGTTCCTTCTGACCGGCCAACCTCTTTGACAAGCCCTCTAGAAGCGAGTGTTTGCAGTGGTCTTTCACATTTTACGCCCCGTAAATCCTCAATGGCCACACGTGTAATCGGTTGCTTATATGCCACAATAGCCAATACTTCCAGTGAAGCTTGGGACAATGATTGCGCGGTTGGATTCTCTACTAATCTTTGAATTGTATCCGCTAGCTCATGCTTTGTCGTTAGCTGATATACCCCTGCAATTTCTTTTATCGTAATACCTCTAGTTAAATCTTCGTCATATGCTGTACGCAATGAATCCATTGTTTGTGCGACAAGTTCTTCCGCCTCACTTAATAATAGCGCTAATTGTTTAATGGTTAAGCCATCATCTCCAACGACAAATAATAAAGCCTCTATTCTACTTTGTAGCATCATTGTTTTCGTCATCATCCCATTCCTCCTTCTGTAATGTGACCGTTAGTTCTTCAAAATTACCGTCCTGCTGCACAATAACTACTTGGCGTTTCATCAATTCAAGCAGAGATAAGAACGTCAAAATTAGCGTTGGCTTATCCTCATAGGAGAAAAGCTCGAAAAATGACGCACGTCCACCTGTCGCACGTAATGAATGAACAACAGAACGCATTTGATCTCTCACTGAACGCTCTTGCCTAGCAACTGTCGTCTTCAGTGGCTTTTTTAATTTCTTCCTCCGCATCAGCTTTTGAAAAGCCCCAAGCATATCATAAATATTGACGTTCAAATCAAATAACGCCATTTGCTCATCTGAAGCTAATCCAGATAAGTCTGCTGGTGGTCGCGTAAACACCTGTGCCCGATCTGACTCAAGCTCTTGTAAGTTGCTTGCCGCCTCTTTATATTTCTTATACTCTATTAATCGCTGTACCAGTTCCTCACGAGGGTCAGGTCCGTCAACTTCTAATTCGGCATCCTCTAGCTCTCCTTCATGAATCGGTAACAACATACGGCTTTTAATGGCCAAAAGCGTCGCGGCCATCACTAAGTACTCACTCGCCTCATTTAATTCCAGTACCTGCATAGCATGTATATGGTCGATATATTGTTGTGTAATTTCAGCCATTGGAATATCATAGATATCAATTTCCAATCTGTGAATTAAATGCAATAATAAATCAAGAGGCCCCGAAAAGGCTTCTAATTTTACTTCATAAGACATTGTTTACCACCCTGACATTCTTTCAATTACGCCTCCATATAGTTGTCGTCGCTTCCTGTGAAAAAACAACTACGACAGCAGTTGGAAGCTTCAATTTTATGCAATATGAGCCTAAAAACCAACTGCATAAAGTTAAGTTCACGTTTTAGTATAGTGGAAAGGAGTTCAAAATGCATCCACAGCATCATACTTTATTTATCGACTACTGTGCTTATTTCAATGGTAATGGAGATTATTTCGAATGCCACGAAGTATTAGAGGAGTATTGGAAAGACATTGCTCCAGGTGATAAAAATCATCCACTTGTTGGTTATGTACAGCTCGCAACAGGTCTTTATCATTGGCGACGTGGCAATTCTACTGGCGCAGTCCGAATCTTGCAAAAAGCACTGTATAATTTTCAGTACAATGTGCGTCATGTCTTTTTTTCTGAAATTGACTACGAAAAGCTTCTCACACTACTAAAGGATTCAATCACTACTATTCAAATGGGCAAGTCCTTTCAAGCTTTTCAACTACCGATCACACCAACATTGCATGAGCTAACTACTGCACGCATACAACTTTTACCATTAAATAGTCACGACTATCTTCTTCATAAACATATGCTTCGTGATCGCTCACATATTCTTGCTGAGCGCCAAGAAAGTAAACAAAGAAAAAGCAGACGTTAACACTCGTCTGCTTTTTCATCATTACATTGTATACATTTCCGAACAAATTCACGTGTTTCATCAGTTGCGCGCACATTTTCGTATTGACCAAGTTCTGCCACTTCTTGTAGCATTTCCTTCGCTACGCCTTCTCCTCTGTAAGAAGGGATTACGGAAACATGCTGAATCGTTGCTGAATCATTATCTGTTACAATACCAACGATACCAACATACTCATCATTCTTTTTCCATAAATATAACACCCAATTATCATTATTTTCATAAGATTGGATTGTCTCTGTGAGCTTTTTTATGTCTTTTTCGTTAGGCATAAACGAGAGTAGCCCCATCGCTATTTTCTCGAAAGCTTTTTTATATCGAATTAACATATTTGTCTATTCCCTCTTTTTCTAGCTGTACATAATCTTTGACTATCCTACACGATTTGTACTTTTACCGCAAGTCAATTTCTGTCTTACGAACCAGGTCCGAGAATACCTTTTGAAGCTAACACCCAATAAACAATGCCCCACAACAAAATAAAAGTTGAAATGGACGCAAGTAATACCCATTTATTTTTTCTCAAATTCTACTCACCCTTTTTTAACGTTAGCGGGAGGTCGTTTTGTACAATATCTTCATAACTTTCACGTTTAATCGTTAATTGATGCTTGCCATTTTCAGCAAACACCACCGCTGGACGTGGAACACGATTGTAGTTACTCGCCATTGAGTACCCATACGCGCCTGTGCAAAAGATTGCTAGTACATCGCCTGAAGCTGCTTCTTGCAGTTTAGCATCAATAATCAATTTATCGCCTGATTCACATAGCTTCCCAGCCACTGTGTACGTCTCACTTTTCGGTGCATTTGCTTTACTTGCAATGACCGCCTCGTATTTTGCATCATAAAGTGCTGGACGAATATTGTCACTCATCCCGCCATCGACCGCAACATATTTGCGCACGTCTGGTACAGTTTTTTGTGAACCGATTGTATAAAGTGACGTCCCTGCATCGCCAACAAGAGAACGACCTGGTTCAATCCAAATTTCTGGCATCGTTAGACCTAGTACAATTGCTTTGTTTTTAACAACTGTAATCATATCCTCTACATATACTTGTGGCTCAAGCGGTGCATCTTCTTCTGTATAACGAATACCAAAGCCCCCTCCTAAGTTTAACACAGTACAAGTAAAGTCGTGAGCCTTGTGCCAATCAGAAATTTTATCGATTAGTTTTTCACCCGCTAAGCCAAAGCCAGCTGTATCGAAAATTTGAGAGCCAATATGGCAGTGTAAGCCCAGAAGCTCTAAGTATTCATGGTTAAATGTTTGCTGGAATGCTTCGTCTGCTTGACCATTATTTAAGTCAAAGCCAAATTTAGAATCCGCCTGTCCTGTTGTAATGAAATCATGCGTATGTGCCTCAACACCTGGTGTAACACGCAATAAAATACGCACTTTTTGCTGACGGCGCTCTGAAATTTCTTTTAAAAGCTGGATTTCGTAGAAGTTATCTACGACGATACAACCAATTTTTGAGTCAAAGGCTAATTCTAATTCGGCAATGCTTTTATTATTACCATGGAAATGTATACGCTCGGCTGGGAATCCCGCTTTTAACGCGGTAAATAATTCTCCACCTGAAACAACATCCAATGATAGATTTTCTTCTGCCGCTAATTGATACACAGCCACACATGCAAATGCTTTTGAAGCGTAAGCTACTTCTGCTTTTACGCCTAGTTTTTTAAACGTATCTATAAAGCCGCGTGCACGCTTACGAATAAGCGCAGTATCGTATACAAATAGTGGTGTACCGTATTCTTTCGCAAGCTCAAGTGTGTCTACCTGTCCGATTGTTAAATGACCATTTTCAGAAATCGCTTGTGTTCCATATAAATGCATGTGCATCTCTCCCTTTTCACATCGTTCCATCCTGTGATCGATACAGCCCGGCGGTATTGCGTCCAAATGATGAATTGTGTTTGCACAAATCATCATATATGTTGAGACTTCGCCTTCGCACGCAAAAACATCTACTGAATAAAGATAATTTTTGCAAAAATCACAAAATACTATATGTGAACTTTATCACATGGAAAAAACGAGTGCAACGGCTCCTATGACCTTTTTCGCTGTTTGGAAGCGACTACATATGGTCTTAGTGCATCGGCTGTCATTGGGAAACGGACAAGCACACGAAGCATGGCATTTGGGAAGAACGGGACAAGTGGCCATAAATACGGCGCTTGTAGTGGACGCAGTGAACATAAATACGTAAATAAAATAAATAATCCAATAAATAGACCATCTGCACCCCAAATACCTGTCATTATTAATAACACCAACCTAAAGAGCTTGATGGAAATACTTAGCTCGTATGACGGTATAATAAATGTAAGAATTGCGGCTACAGCTGTATATAACACAACTTCTGAAGAAAAAAGTCCAACATCAATGGCAATCTGCCCAATAATGACACCCGCAACCAACCCCATCGCAGTAGATAAAGGTGACGGGGTGTGAATGGCGGCCATCCTCAAGAATTCAATCCCAATATCTGCAATCAACACTTGCAGTAAAATTGGGACATTAGACTTTTCCTGCGCACCTAAAAATGATAGTGATTCAGGCAATAATGATTCATGTGTTACAAATAAATACCACAAAGGCAATAATAGCAAACCCATTATTGTCCCAAAGTAGCGCATAAATCGAACAAATGTCCCAACTGCAGGCGCCTGCCTATACTCCTCAGCATGCTGCAGTAAATGAAAAACTGTTACAGGTACTAAAATAACTGAAGGTGAGGTATCCACCAAAATAGCCACATGCCCTTCGAGTAAATGCGCAGCTGCAATGTCAGGACGTTCCGTATAACGTACGAATGGCACGGGGTGGAACTTTTGCTTAAATAGCCACTCTTCTAGTGATTTATCAGCCATTGTTAGTCCATCATGATTAATTTGTCCAAGACGCTGTCGTATCTTATCGAGCATTTCATCATTCGCAATATCCTTTATAAACGCCAGTGCAACATCGGTTTGACCAATCTTGGATATTTTATGTAGCTCGAAACGTAAATTACTATTACGAATTCGTCGACGAATCAAAGCCGTATTTTGTGATATCCCTTCAGTAAAGCCATCCCTTGAACCACGTATAACCTTTTCATTATCCGGTTCCTCTGGTGAACGTCCTGGATAATTTCGAAGTTCAGCCACATAACAGTAACCACTTTTCGTTATAAATGTTACTTGCCCACTTAAAATAGCAAGTAAGTAGGCTTTGCGCTCTGTTTCTTCGGAACGACCGTGAAAATTGAAGTAAACTTCAAAATATTCCTGCTCATCTTCAATATCTACCTCTTCATCAGGCAACATACTAGAGAGTAATTGCGTTAAGGCTTCTCCATCCACAAGTCCACTAATATATGCACAAAGGACCGGCAAATCTTTGACAAATAAATGTTTGATGCCAACGTCAAATGATTCGCCGTCCCCAAATTGTTCTTTAAGAAAATTTTCGGCTTCTTCTAAGTTGTTAAATAGTTTATTTGTCATGCTGTCACCATTTTCTTAGATGTCTTTTTTTACTACCTACTCCTCGACTGTAGCACTCGTGGCCATCCAGCTCTTTAATTGTGCCAGTATCTTTTTCTCTAACCGCGATACTTGCACTTGCGAAATACCTAGCCTGTTTGCTATTTCCGTTTGCGTACAATCAGAAAAATAGCGCAAATAAATAATGGATTGCTCTCTTTGATCAAGTCGTGTGAGCATTTCTTTTAGAGGTATATAATCAAACGGCTGCTCGGATTTCTCATCCTTCATTTGATCCATTAAGGTGATGGAATCCCCTTCACTCTCATACAATTGCTCATGTAAGGAAGCAGGATCCCTTAGGGCATCAGAAGCCGTCACAATTTCTTCAGCAGTGACACCCAGCACCAGTGCTATTTCCTGAATGGTCGGTGGATGTTCATTGTTCTTGATAAATTCATCGGTTGCATGGCGAATTTTAAAGTTGAGCTCCCGAATGGAGCGGCTAACCTTCACCATACCATCATCTCTTAAAAAACGCTGAATTTCCCCAATAATCATCGGTACCGCGTATGTTGAAAATTTCACATCATACGATAAATCGAATTTATCTACCGACTTCATGAGTCCAATGCAGCCAATTTGAAATAAATCCTCGAGCTCTACGCCCCTTGTTGTAAAGCGTTGGACGATGGACCACACAAGCCTCGTATTTCCTTCAATCATTCGTTTACGAGCCTCATGATCGCCCTGCTGTGAAAGCGCAATTAACTCACGCATTTCTTCCTGTGACAATAGCTTATCGGACGACTGTTCTAATGGCTTCATGTTAGCATCCTCACATGACCGCTGTGCGAACCGAGTAAAATTTCTTCGTAAACGTTACAGTTGTACCTTCTTGCCACTTAGACATTACTGTCAACTGATCAGAAAAACTATCCATAATTGTAAAGCCCATACCCGAACGCTCCATCGCGCTTTTCGTTGTAAACAACGGTTCCATGGCACGACTCACATCCTCTATGCCCATTCCATTATCCATAACAGACACAGTTACAATATCATCCTCACGTTTTGCATGAACTGTAACAACGCCTTTACCGTCCTCTTCATAACCGTGAATAATGGCATTAGAAACAGCCTCCGAGACAACCGTTTTAAATTCCGATAGCTCATCAATCGTTGGATCTAATTGTGCGATAAAGCCTGTCACAGCTATTCGTGCCAAGCCTTCATTTTCACTAATTGCTAAAAATGTTAATGTCATTTCGTTATCCATTTACAATCCCCCTTACTCGCTCAATCGCCTCTTCTTCGGTTGCATCCATCATCCACGGACCTAAGCCTGAAAACTGGAATACTTTTCGCATTGTCGGCGATGGATTCAATAAAATCGTTCGTCCTGCGATAGCCTCTAACTCACGCATTCGACCCAGCACTAAGCCGACTCCCGAACTATCCATAAAGGACAGTCCCTCTAAGTTCCAAATGATAGTCGATACAGCACCTTGAAAAATTGCTGAAGAAATTTTTGCTCGAATTTGTTCTACTGCATGATGATCGAGCTCCCCATATAAACGTATAACTACTGTCTCTCTTGTTACCATTTCAATTTGAAAATGCATGAACATCGCCTCCTCCTCGTGCAATTCTACGTTCTATGCGGTGATTCCTTGCAACTGACACAACTAGTGCAAAGTCTTCCGAAATAGTGTTAAATCGACATACTTATGGCTTTTTAGGTTATGTGCAGTATGGGATAAATGAAGATATTTTAAACGTGGGACACACTTTTTGCATGAATACTGGTCAGGAGGTTAGATTTTATTGCGTTCAAGGATTGAAATTAATGAAGGAAAGGAGACTTTTAAAGAACTGTGAAATACCTGTAGAGGGAGACTGTTTACCCGCGATATTAGGACAATTTCCCGCGGAGAGTGCCTGTTTACCCGCGATATTAGGGCAATTTCCCGCGGAGAGTGCCTGTTTACCCGCGATATTAGGACAATTTCCCGCGGAGAGTGCCTGTTTACCCACGATATTAGGGCAATTTCCCGCGGAGAGTGACTGTTTACCCGCGATATTAGGGCAATTTCCCGCGGAGAGTGCCTGTTTACCCGCGATATTAGGACAATTTCCCGCGAAGAGTGCCTGTTTACCCGCGATATTAGGGCAATTTCCCGCGAAGAGTGCCTGTTTACCCGCGATATTAGGACAATTTCCCGCGGAGAGTACCTGTTTACCCGCGATATTAAGACAATTTCCCGCGGAGAGTACCTGTTTACCCGCGATATTAGGGCAATTTCCCGCGGAGAGTGCCTGTTTACCCGCGAACTCGCGGAGCAAAAGCGAATACCGTCAAATCACAAAAAAAGAGAACCCTTCTAAGTTAAGAAGAGTTCTCGTTCAATATTATTTAGGCAATCGTATAGGCGTTCTGTACTTTATTAATTGTTTCACCATCGATTTGACGATTTGAATATAAATAAGCAATGGTTTCGCCCGTCTTTACAGCATCGCCTTTTTTGGCTACAAGTTGAATACCTGCATCATAATCAAGTGCAGATTCCTTGGTTAAACGACCTGCACCAAGTGCAACGCTTGCCTCACCGATTAATAAAGCATTAATTGTTTCCACAACACCGTTTGTAGCAGCTTTCACAGCCACCTTATTCGCTGTGTCATTTTGAACGATATCTGCTAAATCACCGCCCTGAGCCACGATAAATTCCTCAAATTTTGCAACTGCAGAGCCATCCTCTAACACTCGTTTAACAGCTGCTGTTGCCGCCGCTTCGTTCTCTCCAGCTGCAACCTGATACATAAGTGAAGAAATAATGATGCATTCTTCTAGTAAATCTTCGTGTGTTTCGCCCATACGACCGCTAAGTAAAGAATGCGCTTCCGCTACTTCGAGCTTATTACCAATCATTTTTCCTAACGGATTATCCATATCGCTAATATGAGCGACTACTTTACGGCCTAGCTTTTCACCAATCGCTGTCATCGCATTCGCTAATTTTTTCGCTTCTTCCTCCGTCTTCATAAACGCACCGGAGCCACATTTCACATCTAGTACGATACCATCTGCGCCACTAGCGATTTTTTTACTCATAATCGATGCTGCAATTAAAGGAATAGAATCGACAGTACCCGTCACATCTCGTAATGCATAGAGTTTTTTGTCGGCAGGCACGAGATTGCCTGTTTGACCTGCAACCGCAATTTTATGTTTATTGACATTATCGATAAATTCCTGTGACGAAAGCTCCGTCTTAAAACCTCGAATAGATTCTAATTTATCGATTGTACCGCCAGTAATACCTAAGCCTTTACCACTAAACTTTGCCACAGGAATCCCAAGCGAAGCAATAACTGGCGTCACAATAAGCGTTACTTTATCACCCACACCGCCAGTAGAGTGCTTGTCAATTTTAAAGCCGTCAATCGATGTTAGATCAATTACATCACCTGATTCAATCATTGCTTTCGTTAAATAAAATGTTTCTTCATCAGTCATCCCTAATAAACGAATGGCCATTAAAAGGGAGCTCGCTTGATAGTCCGGAATAGAATCTGTTGTGTAGCCTTCTACAAAGTATTTTATTTCAGCTTGCGTAAGCTCTTTGCCTTGCTTTTTCTTTTCAAACAGTTGCGTCATATTCATAGGAAAATCCCCCTTATTTTAAATCATTCAAGAAACTTTTACCAAATGGTGGTGCTTCGACGTCAAAGTTTTCAGCGACAGTTGCTGCAATATCTGCAAAAGTTTCTCGTAATGCAAGCTCACGACCACCTTTAAAACGAGGTGAATAGACAATTAATGGAACATATTCACGTGTATGGTCTGTCCCAGGGAATGTTGGATCATTTCCGTGGTCTGCCGTAATCATCAGTAAATCGTCCGCTGTCATTGCCTGTAAAATTTCTGGAAGACGCGCGTCAAATTCTTGTAACGCGTTGCCATAGCCAAGTGGATCACGACGATGGCCGAAATTCGCATCAAAGTCTACTAAATTTAAGAAGCTTATCCCGCGAAAATCACGACGTGCAACCTCCGCAAATTTATCCATACCGTCCATATTATTTTTTGTACGAATAGCGTCTGTTACACCTTCTCCATTGAAAATATCAGAGATTTTCCCAATAGCAATTACGTCTAAATTTGCATCCTGCAATGCATTCATCGTTGTACGACCGAATGGTTTTAATGCATAATCGTGACGATTTGGTGTGCGCGCAAAGTTTCCAGGTGTACCAATGAATGGACGAGCAATGACACGACCAACTAAATACTCAGGTTGCAAAGTTAATGCACGAGCAATTTCACAAATTTCATATAATTCCTCTAGTGGAATTATCTCTTCGTGTGCAGCAATTTGTAGTACAGGGTCAGCAGATGTATAGACAATCAATGCCCCTGTCTCCATATGCTCTTGTCCAAAATCCTCAATAACTTGTGTACCACTTGCAGGTTTATTGCACAGTACTTTACGACCAGTACGTTTTTCAAGCTCCGCAATAAGCTCAGCTGGGAAGCCATCTGGATACACTTTGAATGGTTTATCAATATTCAACCCCATGATTTCCCAGTGTCCAGTCATCGTATCTTTACCGACTGAGGCTTCCTGCATTTTACCGTAGTACGCTTTCGGCGCATTGGTTGCTTGCATCCCTTGTAATGGCTCGATGTTCGCTAAACCGAACGATTCCATATTTGGCATTGTAAGCCCATTCATTTTTTCAGCGATATGCCCCAATGTATGTGAGCCCACATCTCCAAAGTTTGCAGCGTCTGGTGCTTCACCAATACCAACTGAGTCCATAACCACTACGTGGATTTTTTTAAACGTTTTATTCATCATCTGTTGCCTCCTAATCTTCACGACTCTATTTTACCAAAAACCAGTGAAAAATAAAGGTCAGACATCCGACTAAGGTAAAAATAATTACGCGCGTGGATGGAATTGCTTATATACCTCTGATAGTCTTGTTTTGCTAATATGTGTATAGATTTGTGTTGTAGATATATCAGCGTGTCCCAACATCTCCTGTACCGCTCGTAAATCCGCACCATTTTCCACTAAATGTGTAGCAAAAGAGTGGCGCAATGTATGCGGTGTTAACTCATGCTGGATGCCTGCCTTTAGTGCATGCTCCTTCATTAATTTCCAACAACCTTGCCTTGTTAAACGTGTCCCTCTTTGATTAATAAAAAACGCATCTGTTTTTGGGTATTTCCCTTGTAATTGACCTCTTGCGCCATCTAAATACGCACTTAATGCTGAAAGGGCACTTTTACCGAGTGGTATAATACGCTCTTTGCCCCCCTTGCCAAAAACACGGACAAAGCCCATTGTCAGGTGGATATCGGCTAAATCTAGTGCAATCAGTTCGCTAATACGCATCCCTGAGCCGTATAATAGCTCAAGCATCGCTACATCGCGTACGCCTTGAGGCTTACTACGATTCGGTGCAGTCAGTAAGGATTCGATTTCTTCAATAGAAAGGATATTCGGCAGCTTTTGTTCAATTGTTGGCATTTCTAAATGCACTGTTGGATCTGTTTCTGTGCGTTTTTCACGAAGCAGAAATTGATGAAAACTACGAATGGAAGAAATATGGCGGGCGACAGTACGACTCGTCTTGCCTTGCATACGTAGCTGCTCTAAATGGCGTAAAATAGTCGTTCGTTCCACTTTGCGGAAATCAGCCATTCCCTCAGCTTCCTGTAAGAACTGTACATAATTTTCTAAATCTCGGCGATAGGATGCTAATGTATTAATAGATAATTGCCGCTCAACTTGGATAAAATGGATATAATCCTCTATTGCATAGTGAAATTCATTCATCACAACGCCCCCTTACTGTCAATTATTCTCTATTTTAGCACGCATATTAAGAAAAGTGCTAAAAACGCTTTCTATCCGTTGTGACAATCCTGCCCGCAACTAAGCGTCATTGCTATTGACGCCTAGTTCTCTATAAAGCAATTGACTCCCTGACTGACCTAGAAGGGTGCATGCTTTTTGACAAAACAAAAAACTGTCTGATTCAATCCATTCCTAGATCTCATCAGACAGCTTCTCGTTATTGTTCTTCATCGTTTTCGTCGTTTTTATCATGACAGCGCCAGCAAATACCGTGGAAAGTTAGTCGGTGGTCCTTTATGATAAAGTTCCAACGCTTTTCAACAACGGCTTCCACATCTTCAAGTAAGTCTTCTTGGATTTCATCAACAGCACCACATTCGATACACACAAGATGATGGTGGAAATGCGCGGCTCCCTCTTGGCGTAAATCATAGCGCGATACGCCATCGCCAAAGTTGATTTTGTCGACAACTTTGAGCTCTGTTAGTAACTCTAACGTTCTATAGACAGTAGCTAAACCAATTTCAGGCGCTTTATCTTTTACTAAAAGATAAACATCTTCCGCACTTAAATGGTCCTCTTCGTGCTCAAGCAATACAGCAACTGTTGCTTCTCGCTGCGGCGTCAGCTTGTAACTAGCACTGTGCAACTGTTTTTTTATGCGATCAATTCGGCTCTCCATGTGACGCCCCCCTAAACTCATTCCATTATACCAAAGGAGTAAATCCTATTACAAGATAGTGATTAGATTTCAAATATGTCCTTACATACTTTTACCAGTGGCTACACTTTTACTACTTTATTAATCATTTTAATACATACGATATTACGATAAACTCAGCAACTATTATGATGAAAAATGCGATAAAATTCAACAAAATTGTCCGCCCATTCATCTTTTTCCCGATTTTTCGCTTTGACCAGGCGGGAACAAGTAAATTGCAAAGGACTAGCAACAATATACAATAGATGAGTTGAAATGGGAACCACCAAATCGTATAAAGCCAAAATGCTTCTAATTTTTGGAGTAAAAATACCGAACTAAAACCAAAAAAAGTTGCGCGCATAGCGACCGTGATACGCACTAAAACTTTCAGCACGCTATGTGTTGCAAGCAATAGCACAATAACAACGGAAGCAGCAACAGGCAATATTAAACGAAAAATGGACTGCTTGTCCCCATCTGCTAAACGTGGTTCTATAAACAAAATAAAAGGTTCTGCATTCGCCCCACCAATAATATGAAAGCAGATGACGCCACAAACGAAGCTCACTGCAACAATCGATGCGTGATAAAATATAGAAACCGTACGAGACATAAGCATGCTCCTTTTCTATCAAGTTTTGTACAGCTTATGCTCGTCCGCTTCTATTATGCTAAAGATTATTTGACTTATTGTAGCCCAAGCCAAAGTACTGCAAACGCTGTCTTGGCGTCATATATACGTTCATCTGCGACCATTACTTGTGCCTCTTCCAACGAAACTTCTAGTAATTCGACAAACTCATCTTCATCTAACTGTGCTTTATTTTCAATTTTGTATAAATCTTTTGCAATAAAAAGATGGATGACCTCATCCGCAAAGCCTGGTGACGTTGCAAAAGTTTGTAAATATGTAAATTCCTTTGCACCATAACCCGTTTCTTCTTCTAATTCTCGACGTGCTGTGACAATCGGCTCCTCATCTGGTTCAATCTTACCCGCTGGAATTTCGATGATTGAACGTTCAAGTGCTTTACGATATTGCTCAACCACTACGAGCTTGCCTTCATGCGTAATAGCAATGACTGCTACCGCCCCCGGATGCTTAATAATTTCACGTTTTGCCATGTTGCCATTCGGCAAAATAACATCATCAACCTGTAGTTTCACAATTTTTCCGTCAAAAATAGCTGTTGTCTGCATCGTTTTTTCTTCAAACTTTTTCATAGGCTCCAACCTCGCTTGTTCTTCAGATACGTTCATTGTACCATTACAAGTAGAAGATTCGAAGGAGGTTATTGACATGAAAAAAAGACAACTCGGCTCGAGCGATTTGTTCCTATCAGAAATTAGTTTAGGGGGTATGTCTCTTTCGACAGATAAGGAGAGGGCAGCTGGCATTGTCGATATGGCGTTAGAAGCTGGGATCAATTATTTCGATACAGCTGATTTATATGATTTGGGCGTCAACGAAACAATCATTGGGGAAACTTTAGGAAAACGCCGGCAGGATATTATTTTAGCGACAAAGGTCGGCAATCGCTGGACAGAAGGTGTGGAAGGTTGGCACTGGGATGCCTCTCCTTCTTATATAAAAAAAGCGCTACATGCGAGTTTACAACGACTCGGTACCGATTATATTGATGTCTATCAGCTACATGGAGGCACAATTGAAGACGATTGGGATGGCATTATCAATACATTTGAAGATTTGAAAAAAGATGGGCTGATTCGTGAATACGGTATTTCTTCCGTTCGACCAAACGTGCTACAGCGATTTTTACCAGCAAGTTCGGCGAAAAGTATCATGATGCAGTATAGTGCACTTGACCGTCGTCCTGAAGAGTGGTTCGATTATATCGCAGGCGAAGGCGCTTCGGTCGTTACGCGAGGTACCGTTGCAAAAGGCTTATTGACAAATACTTGGCAAGACCGTTTACAGCCTGGGAATGGCTATAACTCATATACGCCAGATGAGTTAACGACGACATTAGCAGGTTTAGCAACACATTATGACGATTTACACGCGCTAGCGTTAGCGTTTAATCTGAAAGAATCGACTATCGCCTCAACCGTGATTGGTGCAAGCTCACAGGCGCAACTTGCACAAACCCTTACTGCCTATGAAAAATCTATGGAGATACTGGATTTTTATAAAGCCAATGAACTGACAAAATCCGAACTATATCAAGATCACCGATGAAAAAATGGTTTATCTTACTCATTTTTTTAGTCGTACTTATACTATCCTCCAGTATGACATACGAACAGCAGTCTATTATTCCTGAGTTAGAGGAAATTTTGGCGAATAAGCCTTTTGAACAACAATTATCTCGCTTACATATTCCTTATTGGGACACCGTTGTTTCTATTGAAGAACGTGGCTACTTTAAATTTGTAGAATTTTTAATCCGTAAGCTCACACATTTTGTTGGGTTTGGCTGTATAGCACTTGGACTCTATTTTGCATGGGGTAAGCGTCGATATGCTGCGGGTGTTGCTCTCTTTGGCACAACGCTTATTGCTTTGCTTGATGAATATCGCCAAAGTTTTACACCCGGACGCATGATGAGTGCTCAAGATGTAGCAGTCGACACAGCTGGCGCCCTAGTTTTTGTTGGAATTGTCGTGCTAGTGAGGAAAGTACGCAAGGCATGATGTGGATACATCGTCAAAAAACGGCTCATGTTAACAGTAGAAGGGACAGTCCGCATGATGAAGGACTGCCCCATTTTCTCTTATTCACAAATCTTTTTTTAAAGGTTCATTGCTTTCATTAGGTGCTAAGAGCAACCACAATGAGAACGTTATCCTTCTTTGCGACAACATATTTCAAAAAAATCTCCAAAAATATAATTCTTCCGTTTCTTTAAATAATTCTGCTCCTGCTTTTTCTAATACCTTGTGTGAGGCAATATTGTCTTTTTCAGTATCCGCAATCACATACTTAACATCAGGCTGACTGAATAACCAATTTTTCATCGTCTCAATCGTCTCCGTCATATAACCGTTTCCTTGATAGGGTACAAGGGTGTAGTAACCGATTACTACTTCTCCTTTTTCATTTGGAAGTCCCTTAATCATGATGCCACCAACAGTACAGTTTTCATCTTTCAAGACAATTAACCAATTCGTGTACCATATATAATTGCGCTCATCTTCCAATAATTTTGAAAGTCTGAATTTCAATGCTTGTCTAAGTTCTTCATCAAGAAATACTTCTGATTTACTTAATGATAACTCTACTGCCAATCCCTTTTGATGCTCCATTAATAATTTCAGATGCGCAGCGTTTAATGGGATTAATGTTAATCTTTTTGTACGTAATTCAATCATATTTGCTCTCCTATCATAATTTGTAGGTCTTCTAACAAAGACTAAAAACTAATCTATAAAGAGTTATACGTTATTGGCAGCGTCTCCCATTAATTTTTTCTTCATAAAGTGAAGGGATAAAGGATTGATACACACCTGTAATCCCCTATTTGAAGTTTATTTATTTTAGCATTCATATGTTCAACTGTAAATATTTCCAACATATTCGTTGCGTCAGACCTATTATCTTTTTAACATTGAATAAACAAAAGTGTCATGGGCTTTTCCATTTTGATACATATAGTCCCTCAAGATTCCTTCTTGTTGAAAGCCCAGTTTTGTTAATAATTTGTTGGATGCTTCGTTTTCAATAAAAACAACAGCACCAATACGTGTTAGATCTAGTGCCTCAAAACCATAGGATAAAACGCTTGTTACTGCTTCCGTAGTGAAACCATTTCTCCAGTAATCCGGATGTATTTCATAACCAATTTCAGCCCGTTTATGCTTAGGAAGCCATGCATTAAAGCCGATTGTACCTATTATTCCACTGTTGCCTTTTATTTCGATTCCCCAACGAATGCCTCTTTTTTCGGTATAGATTTTCGAAAAAAACTCCACTATCTTTACTGCTTGTTCTACACTTTCCAATGTATCTTGGCCATAAAACCTTGTGACATCATTATTCGAGAAACAATTAAAAATCCCCTGCGCATCCTCTTCCTTAATCTCCCTTAATAGCAGTCTATCTGTTTCTAGCGTAGGAAACATTTCTATTCCTCCTATAAGATTTCATTATTCTACCAACTTTTCTATTGATTCTATATATACTGTCAAAAACCTTTATTACTGACCAATTATCTTTTAATACTACCTATTCTCGTCATCATCAAATGCCACCATTGAGCATAAAACCGCCTATAGTGAGCACATTAAACGTTAGGAGGTGAAAATCCATGCGTAAAAATAACAGTAAGATGATGAACGAAAAAAAGCAAAACCCTTCTGAAATCTTCAAATACAATAATACTAGTAATGACAGTAACCCCGACAATAACCCAAATGAAGAATTTTCTGCTGAATGGGATGCAAAAATAAAAAATAAAATTAATCTAACCAATTACGACACAAATCAACAACCCAACAAAGAAAAATAATAGACAAAACAAAAGCTGAGACCTATAAGAACGCACCTTTACATGAAAACAATTGATAAAGCGGATAAAAAAATAACAGTGAATCCCTATTCGGATTCACTGTTATTCGTTAGAACTTCGAGCCTTTGCCACCGTATTCGTTTAGTAATTCCTCAAACGATTTATTTTTTTCACGTTGCTTACGCTCAAATACTAACTTAGCTTGGCGTTCTTCCTCAGCTGCTTGCTCTTTCGCTGTTAAATCTTGCTTTGCAGCTTTCAACTTAGCAAGCACATCACCACCAAGCTGATCGGCTAATGTCACTGCCTGCTGCTTTGGTAAACCAGCAGTTACGCCATCGGCTACTCGTTGTTGCTGTTTTCGTTTTTTTCCCATTTATTTCACCTTCTATAGTTCAATTACACCTTTGCAGAATGTCATCCAGATTTAACATTCATCTGTGGCATCCGCCTGAGGCTGATTAAGGGCGCTGTACAACTGTTGCTACGCCTTGTCCACCACCGATACATAATGTAGCGAGACCCGTTTTAGCATCGCGTTTTGCCATCTCATGTAATAGCGTAACTAAAATGCGTGCACCACTCGCACCAATCGGGTGACCAAGAGCAATTGCTCCCCCGTTCACATTTAGTTTATCATGATTGAAGCCTAATTCGCGATCAACAGCAATTGATTGTGCCGCAAACGCTTCATTTGCTTCGATTAAATCTACATCTGTTAATGATACATTAGCTTTTGCCAATGCTTTTTTCACCGCAGTTACAGGGCCTGTTCCCATTACCGATGGGTCCACACCTGAACTTGCATTCGCTATAATTTGTGCCAGTGGTTCAATACCAAGCTCTGCCGCCTTTTGTTTCGACATGACAACAACTGCTGCAGCACCATCATTTATGCCAGAAGCATTTGCTGCTGTCACGGAACCTTCCTTTTTAAAAGCTGGACGTAGTTTTGATAATGCCTCGGCTGTAACACCTGCACGTGGGAATTCATCTTTGTCAAAAATAATAGCTTCTCCCTTGCGTTGAGGAATTTCAACGGCTACGATTTCATCACTAAATTTCCCTGCTGCAATCGCCGCTTCTGCCCGTTGCTGTGAGCGTGCTGCAAAAGTATCCTGCTCCTCGCGTGAAATCTCATAAGCGTCACATAAATTTTCTGCTGTAATTCCCATATGATAGTCATTGAAGGCACACCATAAGCCATCATGAATCATCGTATCAACCACCTTTTGGTCGCCCATGCGGAAGCCTTCACGTGCATTTTTTAAGACATATGGTGCTTGGCTCATGTTTTCAAAGCCACCTGCAACGATGATCTCCGCATCTCCAGCTAAAATTGCCTGTGCAGCTAAATGGACTGCCTTTAATCCCGAGCCACACACTTTATTAATTGTTAAAGCAGGCACTTGATGGGGTAAGCCCGCTGCAATCGCTGCTTGCCGTGCTGGATTTTGTCCAAGCCCTGCCGATAAAACATTCCCCATAATGATTTCATCGACTTGTTCACCTGCTACGCCAGCACGTGCTAAAACCTCTTTAATAACGATGCTACCAAGAGTTGTTGCCGGTACATCCTTTAATGTTCCCTGGAATGAACCGATCGCAGTACGCACGGCACTTACAATTACTACCTCGTTTGTCATAATCATTCTCCCCTTTTCCCCGTTCAAAAATCAACACTGCCTGCATATGCTACTAGCAGATATGTATATTTTAACAAATATTTTGACGATTTTCGATAACAGAAATAATCGCACTTTTTTAAAAGTTATTGTAAAATGTTGTCGTGTTTTAAACAATCTTAGTTGGGAACATTACAAGTAAGAAAGTGCTTTCGCGGTTGAGGGCAAACCTTAAACGTGGGGCGCCAATGTCTAGACAACAAAAGAAACAGGATGTGGAGGTGTTTAAGATGAAAAAGAAAATGCTTTTATTTTCAGGTATTACAACGACGCTTGCCGCGGCAGCAACAGGTCTGTTCGGCTTTGCGCTTTCCAATAAATTAATGTACATTCAGCAAAAAGATCCAGAATTTATTCGTGAACGTGAAACATCTGCCAAACGTTTCGATGAAGTCTGGTACAATCAAAATTTTAAATGTGAATTAAATATCGATTCACCCAATGGCTATTCCATTCGAGGCATTATGTTTCAGCCGCTACAAACGAATAATACCATCATCATCTGCCATGGTGTCACGGAAAATAAAATTAACTCCGTCAAATATGCACGGCTTTTTGAACGCCTTGGCTACAATTCCGTTATTTTCGACCACCGTAGACATGGAGACTCAGGTGGTAAAACTACGAGCTATGGCTACTATGAAAAAAACGACCTTGATGCGGTTGTCAAAACCGTTAAAGCAATGATCGGGGACAATGCCATTCTAGGTATTCATGGTGAATCAATGGGTGCTGCAACCATGTTGTTGTATGCAGGAACTGTAGAAGATGGTGCTGATTTTTACATTTCCGACTGTGCATTTTCAGATTTTTCGATGCTACTTAGACAAATTGCTAAAACGGAATTTAAGTATGGCTCCATCATTCCAATTGGATTTGCAGATTTTTTTGTACGCCTTCGAGATGGTTATTCGTTTAAAAGCGTCACGCCTGCAGAAGCCGTTACACATATTGAGAAGCCCGTACTCTTTATCCATAGTATTCCTGATACGTTTATTCCGGCTTCAATGTCATTGGATTTATATCATAAAAAGATGGGTACAAAAAAATTAAAACTTTTTGATCTGGGGGCTCACGCACAGTCCTTTAATGAAAATATGGATGAATATGAGGAACTAATACATGAATTTTTAGAAAGTTTCATCTATCAAAAAATCAAGCATGATTCTTCATCGTCTAATGTCATTCCATTTCACTTTTAAAGGGTAATGATTTTTCTGATAAAAGCTGGCCTTTCATGCAGAATGGAGCTATCTCAAAATTATGAGACAGCTCCATTTGTTGTTTTTATTCGGCGAAAACGATATGCCATTCATCGCGTTTTGCTAAAAATTCTTGTGCTAATGCTTGTGCACCTTTAAGGCTATGGCTTGCTGCCCAGCCACACTGCACTTCATTGCAAGCAGGTACCGCTGTTGCTTTTGTAACATCCGTAAATGTTTTTTCTAAAATATTTAACAAATCCTCATAATCATTGTGATTTATTAATGAGACGTAGAAACCCGTTTGACATCCCATTGGACTAAAATCAACGATATTATCTGAGTAATTTCGGATAATGTCCGCCGATAAATGCTCTAAGGAATGTAAAGCTGGCATATTCATATGTTCCTTGTTTGGTTGTTTGAAGCGAATATCGTATTTGTATACTTCATCGCCATTTTTTCCTGCTTTTACTCCCGCTAAACGAACATACGGTGCCTGTACTTTCGTATGATCTAAATCAAAGCTCTCTACATTTGTTTTTTCTTTTTGCAAAACGAACAACTCCTTTTTGTCTATTATTTCTATTATAACGAGTTTTCCAATAGAATTATATGATTTTTATGAATTTTACAAAAAGAAGGGCCGCTCCACTTATCTTAAATCACCAAAGAAAAAAGCAACTAGCTTGGCTTAGACTAGTTGCTCCTTAAAAATCCCCATTTATTTTTGGACTTTATTCATTTGTGCCATCATTTGACGTACTTGCTTTTCAGACGGAGTACGACCCATTTGTGCCATCATCATACGAATCATTTGTTCATTAATTGGTGGGTTTTCTTTTAAATATTTCATCATAGCTTGACGAGCGAAATAGAAACCAAGCGCTGCCCCTGCTGCTAAAGCAATAATTACAATAATAATCCAAATCCAAGTTGCCATATTGCCAACCTCCTCCACTAACAATATACCGAGAAAAAACTCTCCACGCTCCATTATACACGAAATAGTAGCGTGTTACTATATATTGTCGTGAAAATTCCTAGTGCATGGTATACTTCATCGGCTTTAGCCAACCGCACTCATTTTCTTGTTTATTAAAAGCAATAAAGCGATCACTCATTTTTGCAAGCATCTGAAATAGATCCAAATCTAGCATGCGTGAACCCTCACAATAGACGCAGATTTTACGCTCCACTAAATAAATGGCCATTTTCCCTTTTATCGGGTGTTCTAAAAATAAAGCATTGCGAGCTTTTTCTAAATGGGCATACTTTGAATCTAACTGCGCTTCTAGCATGGCAGCAATTTCTTCGAAACCAATTGTTTCACATATATATGCGAGTTCCTTTAAGGATTTCTCATTGGCGTCTTCACAGCCCTGCATCATTTCTAATAACTTACGCTCTCTGCCGAAAATAAACGTTAAATGCTCTTCTTTTATTTTATAGATGGAATAGGTTCTCACCAGAAATCCCCCTTCGCTCAGTTTCTTTATCGTAAGTATAGCCTATTCAAACTCGTTAATTTGTCAAACGAAGGAGGCATTCATCTTCTATTTTTGTCGAAAACCTTCTAGTTTCGGCTTCTTACAATTACCTCAGCCTCTAGACCTAGAAGAAAATCCATTTCCAGTCCGTTTTAGCAAAGCTTTCAAACAGGTAGTATTAAGGTACAAACGAAAGGAGCTAACATTATATGAAAAAATTTCTTTTACTAACAAGCGGCATTATCGCAGCATGTGTCGCACTTGCCTTAATCGGACCACTTGCAGGTCTATTATTTTCAGGCGTACTGGTAGCACTCGGTATGCACTTCTACATCGCAAGCAAATCGACATTCACCAAAATAATTTGGGCCACAGTTGGGCTTATCGGTGTTCTCTCAGCAGTATCCAACATCCCAGCAATGGTAGGTCTAGCAGCAATCGCCATTATCTATGTGATCTATAAAAAATGGAATGGCGAAGATGTAAAAATCCCAACAGTTGAAGCCAAAGAGGAAGACCCATTTACTAACTTCGAAAAAGAATGGTCAAATTTAACGAAATAAAAGGAGCGAATTAACATGAACTTATTCCAACGTTTTAGATACACAATAGAGGCAGACTTACATCAAGTATTTGATAAGAAGGAACAAAAAAATCCAATTGCGATGTTAAACCAATATATTCGTGAAGCGGAGAAACAAACAGAACAAACTGGCAAATTATTAGAGCGCCAAGGTCAGCTTAAAGAAAAGCTAGAAGTGGAATTCAAGGAAAACGCAGAGTTACTAGCAAAACGTGAAGCTCAGCTACAATTAGCAATTACAAGCAGCGAGCAAGATTTAATTGAATTCGCTACAGATGAAGTAGCAGCATACACAGCTCGCAAAAACACATTACAATCGAGCATTGAGTCAAGCACTCGCGAGTACTTTGAGCTTGAGCGTAAATTCGAAACAATGAAGCACAAAATTAAAGATATGAAGGTTCGTCAGTTACAACTGATGGGCAAAGAAAATGTGACAAGAGCGCATCATCAAATGGACGGCATGCTTGCCAAAAACAATAAAACCAATTTCGAGGATTTAGAATCATACATCGATAAGCTGGCATTCCAAATTGATAAAGATCATGAAGTCACGACTTTTGAGGCACGCCTTGCAGCACTCGAAAAAAATGCAACAGATGATAGCTCACCATTACTAATTGAAAACAAATAACATGTTATAATGGAAAGAAATGCGCCACATTTAGCGGCGCATTCTTTCATGTTTTATATTAGAGGGATATTAATTCCCTCTCTCATACTATTTAGTAGAAAGTAGGTGTCCCTCTTGCAAAATTTCACAACAAATAAACTCACATTTTGGGTACTGTGCTTCTTTTTACTCGTTTTTGTGGAGCTCACAATTTTTAATAATGGCGGTGCTTTTTGTTTATTGATTGGGGCTGTACTACTTTATTTAAGCTTTTCAAAAAATGTACGATTTTTCAAATGGACAGGAATTTTCTTTATTGCGATTGCACTCTTTACGATGTGGAGTTTGCGCCTATTTATTGTCTTACTGCTCTTATACATGCTGTACCATTATTTGCAAAAAGAAAATGAACCTAAAGTGGTAACATTAGAATTTGAAAAGCTTCCCGCAAGTAAAAATGATATATTTGGCACAATGCCTGCACCTGTAGAAGCTTATAAATGGCAGGATGTACAAATTCAACGACTTGCAGGTGACATTACAATTGATACAACACAAACGATTTTACCAGCCGGCACAAGCCTTATTACAATACGACAAGGGATCGGCAAAGTACAAGTTTATGTCCCTTATGAAATACCATTCCGGTTGCATTATACGACGCTGTTTGGAGAGTTAACATGCTTGCATACTGGTCCGCAGCGACTCCTTAATGAAAGTGTAGTTTTCTCTGACGGAAACCCTGAGGATGCGAAGCGTACACTTGTGATTCATGTGGCTACATGGCTTGGAGATTTGGAGGTGTTGCGAAAATGATTGCCTTTCTTTCAAGAGTATTTACCTTGTTCTTCATATTAATAGGTGCTGCATTCGGCCTCCTTTTTGCTTTGTGGGGCGAACCAAACGAGAAAGTTTGGCAACCTTTATGGCAACAAAATTACGATAATATTCCGTTAGGCGGCGTTATTGTACTTAGTCTATTTGCACTTAGTCTACTAATTTCGAGCTGGATTAGTATGACGGCTAGGGCGCGAGAGGCGCAAGCAACCCGCTTTGTAAAGGAATTAGTCGAGCCGGATTTTATGCTACCGAAAAAACAGACACTACCGAAACCACTGAAAAAAGCACTTACGCAAACAAGTGAGCTCATCGATACACAACGGAAAAGCCTACAACGCCTTTCCAATGAACGAGCTGAAGCCAATGATAAAATTATACAAGAACGCATTATTGCCGAACGTCAACGTCTTGCGCGCGAGCTCCATGACTCAGTATCCCAACAATTATTCGCTGCTTCGATGTTGCTCTCTGCATTAACAGAAAGTGATGAAAACGCCAAAAGCTTAAAGCAGGTAGAGAAAGTTGTTCAGCAGGCCCAGCTTGAAATGCGCGCATTGTTATTACATTTACGGCCTGTTGCGCTGCATAATAAAACCCTCGCACAGGGCTTAGAAGAACTAATTATCGAACTACAGCAAAAGGTCTATTTCCATATTGAGTATGAGCTAGAGGAAATGGCTTTAACTAAAGCAGAGGAAGATCATTTATTCCGCATTGCGCAGGAAGCTCTATCGAATACATTGCGCCATTCAAAGGCCACTGAGGTTGAATTACTACTCGTTGCCCGAGATGATTTAGCCATTTTACGTATTCAGGATAATGGTCTCGGCTTTGATGTCGAAACTGATAAATCGACTTCCTATGGCCTACAAAATATTGCTGAACGTGCTGTTGAGATTGGTTGTACGTACAAAATTGTTTCTGTACCTGGAGAAGGTACGATTGTGGAGGTAAAAGTCCCATTGCACAAGGAGGTTGTTGAAGTTGATTCAAGTATTAATAGTGGATGACCACGAGATGGTCCGCATAGGCGTGTCTGCCTATCTGTCAGCACAGTCTGACATTACCGTTGTCGGTGAAGCTGAAAATGGTGTGGAGGCTGTTGAACAAGCCCTCGCACTGCGTCCGGACATTATTCTAATGGACAATGTCATGCCTATTATGACCGGTGCGGAGGCGACTGTTAAAATTTTAGAAACATGGCCAGAGGCGAAAATTATGATGGTCACAAGTTTTTTAGATGATGACAAAGTCTATCCAGCACTAGAGGCTGGTGCTGTTAGCTATATTTTGAAAACATCGAACGCCAAACAAATTGCCGACGCTATCCGTAAAACAATTGGCGGTGAAACGGTATTGGAGCCAGAAGTAACTTCTAAAATGATGCATCGTATGCGTCACGGTTCAAACATTCCACTCTATGAGCAGCTAACCGACCGTGAAATGGAAGTATTACTGCTGATGGCGAAAGGCAAAGCAAACCAGGAGATTGCTGATGACTTATACATTGCTTTAAAAACTGTCAAAACACATGTCAGCAATATCTTAGCTAAGCTGGATGTACAGGACCGCACACAAGCCGTTGTCTATGCATTCCAAAATGGTTTGGCGAAGTAGATTTTTTTCGGTTTCACAAAGTTTTCAGCGTAATATGTGATTTTATCAGCGATTTTTGATGCGCTATCAGCGATTTTACAATTTGAAGCTGCACTAAAAAAGATCCATGAATGTCATGGATCTTTTCACAATATCTAGGTATTTTAAACCACAACTAAGTGAGGATTTCTTTTAACTCATTCACACTATGAACAATATATGTCGCCTTTGCATCCACCAATTCTTCAAGAGAACCATATCCATAAGTAACACCAATAGAATCGATATGGTTTTCATTCGCCCCAATCAGATCGTATTTACGGTCACCAACCATAATAAATTGGTCTTCATTAAATTCACTAAAATACGCCAGTACATCAGCAATGATGTCTCCTTTTGCTGATCGCGTACCATCTAAATTACTGCCAACGATTAATTCAAAGAATTGCGCAAGGTTGAAGTGATTTAATATTTGTTCGGCAAATACAGTTGGCTTTGAAGTAGCCACTGCTAATCTATACCCCTGCTTCTTTAAATGTTCGAGTAACGTCGTTATATGTTGATATAGTTGATTCTCAAACATCCCTTTGTCTGTAAAACGTTCACGATAGTATGTAATTGCTTGATTTATTAAAGCATCATCCAAACCATAAATCTCTTTAAATGATACTTGCAATGGAGGACCAATAAAAGTTTCAAGCTTATCTAAATCCCTTTCAACAATATCCATCTTCTCCAACGCATATTGAACGGACTTCGTTATGCCTATTTTAGGATCCGATAACGTTCCATCTAAATCAACTAAAACAACGCTATACTTTTTCATTTTCACCCATCCTTTTTCGCTTACTAGTGTTACGATCTTCTATATTTGATTTATCGAATTGATTGATAAACTTTTGAGCCAAACTCGCGAATATCTTACATAAATCCTTCGGGTGAACCAAAACGATTAAAACCTCTTACAGCTACAATATTCTTTGGTGGTATATCCAATAATGCTACACTCGTATACCCAAGTAATTGAAAACTTCCTTCAGGTAAAATGGGACTTACCGCTGTAACCCCGACGTTTAGCATTGGATAATTGTTCAACTCTACATCTTTATACTATCATTGTATATAGTGCAGATAATACTACCATATAAACTTCCATCCTGCGGAGATGTGAATAATATCAAATTACGAAACCTTTCATTTCCATAATCGTTGTTATTTGTTAACGGGAGGAGATTACTTGGACAGTCGTTTTACGTACGATAACTTCGTTAGTGATAAATCATTTACTTTGCTTGAACCAATTTTTGAAGTCATTGTTCTATACTCGGTTTTAATGCTTATCATTGCCATAATAAAAAAAATGCCGATTTGGTTTTGTTTACTCTTCGCTAGCCTAACGGTGATTGTCTCAGGACAGCTACTTTGGTTTAGTGGCATTATTGTCGATGAACTGAGTCTTGGTGGCAATTCAAAGGACTTCTATTGCTTTGTTGCAACGGTCATTTTACAAAGTGCAGCCGTCTTGATGAGCTTGTATAAATCTTCAAAAAACGAAAAAATACCGCAGCGCTCGATTGACAGTTAACCCATCATTGAGCATTGCGGTATTTTAAATTTATATTAGAAATTATAGCGCTTTAACTTTAGCTACAACATTTTCGACTGTAAATCCGTATTTCTCCATCACTAACTCACCAGGTGCAGATGCGCCGAACTTGTCGATTGCAAGTACATCACCCTCGAAGCCTGTGTATTTGTGCCAGCCAAATGATGCACCCATTTCAATAGCAAGACGTTTTGTCACTGCTTTTGGCAGTACAGATTCTTTGTAAACTGCGTCTTGTTTTTCGAAGCGATCCATTGATGGCATTGACACAACTGCTACATCCAAACCTTCAGCTTTTAACGCTTTTTGTGCTTCAATTGCAAGTGAAACTTCCGAACCAGTTGCAATTAGAAGTGCATCTGCGATTTCTTTAGAAGCTGGAGAAACTGTGTATGCACCTTTTGCTACGCCCTCGCGCACTGTATCGATCGATGCGTTGAGCACTGGTAAGTTTTGACGAGATAACACTAAAACAGTAGGTGTTTTTTCAGAAGCTACTGCAAGCTCCCAAGCAACAGCAGATTCGTTCGCATCTGCTGGACGAACTACAGATAGGTTTGGCATTGCGCGTAATGATGCTAAGTGCTCGATTGGTTCATGTGTTGGACCATCTTCACCTACAGCAATCGAATCATGTGTGAATACATATGTCACAGGTAGACCCATTAACGCAGAAAGTCGTACAGCAGGTCGAATATAATCAGAGAATACGAAGAACGTACCGCCAAAGACATTCACACCACCGTGTAGTGCCATACCGTTCATTGCTGCGCCCATTGCGAATTCACGTACACCAAACCAAATATTACGGCCCGCATAGTTTTCTGCTGAGAAGTCGCCAGCGCCTTTCATAGTTGTTTTGTTTGAGCCAGCAAGGTCAGCTGAACCACCGAAGAATGAAGGTGTTTTCTTTGCGATAGCATTGATTGCATCACCTGAAGAAGAACGAGTTGCGACAGATTTACCAACTTCATATACTGGTAATTCTGATGCGAAATCTTCTGGTAATTTACCGTTCATTGCATTTTCGAATTGTGCCGCTAATTCTGGGAACTCAGCTTTATATGCTTCGAATTTTTCATTCCAAGCAGCTTCTGGTTGAGCTCCTTGCTCTACTGTTGCTGCGTTAAATGTGTCATACACTTCAGCAGGAATTTGGAATGGCTCATGTGCCCATTCATATGCCGCCTTCGTTAAGACAACTTCATCCGTTCCAAGTGGCGCACCGTGTGAATCTGATTTACCTGATTTATTTGGTGAGCCAAAACCGATTACTGTTTTTACTTCAATAAGTGTTGGCTTGCCTGTTGATTTTTTCGCTTCTTCAATAGCAGTGTTAATCTCTGCTACATCTGTACCGTCTGCTACTTTTAAGTAGTTCCAGCCATATGATTCAAAGCGTTTTTGCACGTTTTCTGAGAATGATTTTTCTAAATCACCATCTAATGAAATATCATTTGAATCGTACAGCACGATTAATTTTTCAAGCTGTAAGTGACCAGCTAAAGAAATAGCTTCAGCTGCAACACCTTCCATTAAGTCGCCGTCGCCGCAAAGTGCAAATGTGTAGTGATCGACGATATCATGACCTGGCTTGTTGTAAGTAGCTGCTAAATGGCGCTCAGCCATTGCCATACCAACTGTCATGGCAATACCTTGGCCTAGAGGACCTGTTGTTGCCTCTACCCCAACTGTATGACCATATTCCGGATGTCCTGGTGTTAATGAATCCCATTGACGGAAGTTTTGAATTTCTTCCATTGGTAAGCCGTAGCCACCAAGGTGAAGTAGGCTGTATAAAAGCATCGAGCCATGGCCTGCAGAAAGTACGAAACGATCGCGGTTATACCATTTTGGATTTGCCGGATTGTGGCGAAGTTGTTTTGTCCAAAGCGTATAAGCCATTGGCGCTGCCCCCATTGGTAATCCTGGGTGACCTGAATTTGCTTTTTCAATCGCATCGATTGACAATGTTCGGATAGCATTAATCGCTAGTTGATCCGCATGTTGAGTCATTATGTTGTGACATCCTTTCTCGTCCTATATATTGTTCTTCTACAGTTTAGTCAACATTGCCTAAGAAAACAATGGTTTTGTTATACTATTTGAGATTTATGACATACTTAATAGCATTGTGTCACATTAATTTAAAAATTTATTTTTTTGCGCTTGTTTTACCTTCTCTGGCGTTACATCGTTGCCCTCTGCATCTACAATTTTTACGTTTTCAATTGTATCGCGCATTGATGCTCGAAACGTATCCAAGTACTCTTTACGCAGAGCTGTACGTTCTTTTGCTTCTTCTTCAGTAAGATTACCTGTTTTAGCTTTTGCTGATAATTCATTAATTCGATTAATTTTTTCTTTTGATAACATAATTCCACACCTTTCAGTACCTATCTTAATGAATATGGTAGGCAAAGTATAGCATGAATTGCTTCAAAATGCAGTTATATCAACCTTTTAAGCGATGCTATTTTCTTTCAGGTAGTGCAAGACAATGAGACTAAGTGGGGCAAGCTGGGCAAATAAAATACGGCGAGTGTGTGTACAGGAATGTGTGAATAGGATTGAGACTAATTAGGGTGCAGTTCACCTACGAAATGGTCTTTTTATGGCTTATTTAACTAGCTCATGTTTGTTTCAATCTGTTTATTTTTGATATTTTATACAATGAACTTGCTATAACAAAACAAAGCACACCCAAAGTACCTTTCCAACGTTGAGGAATAAAAGGAATATAATCCTTCAAATATACAACTTCAATCATCCCCGTAAAAATTAAAAATATTCCAACAATCAAAAATATAAAACTAATAATTTTTAGTATTTCTAACACCTCTTTAGCCTTCCATTTCAAGACGAAATCGCCGACGTTGTAAAGTAGTCGGTGATATTTCATATTGCTTACATAATTCACGCATAGAAAAATGCCCCTGCTTTAGTAGACGAAGAATTTTTAATTTCAACACTCAACTGGGTGCTTACTTCGAACCATAAAAAATCCCCCCTTAGATAACAGATTTTTATTTTTTAATCTGTCTACCTAATGGGGAGCATATCAGTTATTATGAGCGCCTGGTTATGGTGACATAAAAGTAATTCTTCAATATCTTTTTAAAGGCTTAATTGATAAATTTCTAAGGATTTAATTCCTTAAGAGAATTGTAAGCACGGTACCCCACAAGAAAATCACACCATAAAAAAGTCCTTGTAATAAACCTGCTGGCAATGGAAAGAAAATCAAAAGAACGATCAGGATAAGTAAAACTATAAGGACAAATAAATTAAAATAGGTCCATCGCTTCCCTATAGTTAATGATTTTGCATAAATCCACAGTCCAAATAAAACGGTAATCATGCCTATTTGCGCTACTATAGAATGCCAAAATAAATCGATATCAGCTGGTATAAAACCAGATACAATATTTCCCAAAGCAAAAATGAGCATAAATACTGTTGCCAATATGTTTAACCAGTTCTTCTTTAGGTACTGCGAAAGATACAACACACCAATTGAAAATGTTAAACCATTCACTATAAATAATACATTCATCCAAAAATGATATGGGGAACAAATTTCATGAGGTGCAATTTCATAAGTATACTTCCCACATGATGTCACTCCCAGATCACTCATAGCTTGTTGCATAATATTATAAGGTACAAGTGAAGTCATAATAAAAATTGGTTCTATCACAAAATATAAAATTGTAACAACCCAACTTACTATTCCAACTTTTTGAGATATATGGAACAAAATTTATCCCCCTTCATATAATTACACACTTATTTGCAGAATAAATTACCAATGTAATAATCATAAATTATATGATGACCTTAATTTAATGAGACCTAGAAGGTAATTAAGCGATATTGATTTTAATCATTTATATGGAGCAAGAGTAATTCTTCTCATATATTTTGGAGAGGATAGAATAAAAGATGTTTAACCACTCTCTTTTTTATTCATTACAAGCATTGGTTGGTTCATCACCGAAAACAGTAGCAAATGTATTAGAAACGCCCTGTGCTCCTAAACACATTTTATATTCTAATTCATCGGATACGCCATAATGCAGGACTGTACTTCCTATAATAATGATTGATACCCCAAAAAATAACATTTTCTTCACATTATTTGCTCCCTTAAATAACACTCTGATTGCTCCCTTCAACAAGAAATATTTTCTATAAATAGCATATCAAAGGTATACTTCGCTCGTAAATACAGTGTTAGACTTATACAACATCAGACTTTAGACTTACATTTGATTATGATAGTTCTTCATCTCTATTTATAACATCGTTGTAGAATAGTAATTTGCAATTCCTAATCCTAGTGAAAGAAGTAATCTCTGCCTTGTATCGTAGTGGGTTGTGGTTGGGTGTATGCAATCATTTCTTCCGGGTCAATACGAAATGCATTCAGGACTGTAGACCCGAGTTCATCAAAATCTAAAGTATTCATAATCACTAGAGCGTACTTCCCTACTAGAGCTGTATACATCAATAACTTTCCATCCCACACTGCCACACCCATGTGGATCGAAAATTGAAAAGTAAGGTATGTAACTAAATTAGCACGCTGTACGTATATGATAGCCCTTTAATACTACCCTTTAATGAATAGACTAATGAGGAAAGGGGGTGTAAAAATGTGTAGAAATAATTCTATGAATTGCGGATGCGGTTGCCCAGCTGAAAATAATGTGGGATGTAATGCAGGACCATTTGTTGGTATTGATGCTGCATGTATTCCTACAATCCCTTCCAATCTAGGCTCTGCAATCATTCCATTCTCCTCTGGAAATACACCTGCGATTATATTAACGGATGTCAGTGGTTTACCTGAGACGGTTGCCCTTTTAGGATTCGGTACCGCTATTACAGGAATACCATTTACAGGTACTTCCATAGACTTAACGGCCTCTGTTGGAACTGAAGCGTTTGCTGTTGCACGTGCAGGTAGTATTACAGCTATTGCAGCATCTTTCTCTGCAACAGCTACAATAGCTGTTGCTGGAACAGTTACAATTAGAGCACAAATTTACCGTGCAACTGCTGATAGTAATATTTTCAACCCTACAAATGCATTTGTTGATTTAGTTCCACCTCTTAGCGCAATAGCTGTAGGTACCTTGACTAGGGGTCGTAAAACTATTACACCACCAGTACAAGTGGCAGATGATGATCTTTTATTAATGGTGATCTCAGCCTCTGCAACAGGAACTGCCCCCCTAAACAATTTCATAACAGGTAACGCAAGTGCAGGAATCACTATAGCTTAAAAAATGGCTTCTTCTATCTATTAATTATCTAGCGACCCTACTCATACTGAAACAACCAATATTAAATGAACAATAAATAAGTGCATGATTTAAAAAAGTTGATTGAATCATGCGCTAATTTATTGTTATAGATAATGAATTGGTTGGCTTCTTATCCAAACACTCAATAGCCTTACTATGCACTTAGAAATACCGCTCTTAATGTACTAGCTACCGTAGGCACACCTCCTTTAATCCCATAGCAATTTTAAATAGTACGTTCTTAGCTTTTGTAAAGTCAGTTGCACTATGAACCTGTGCAGCCAATAAAGCCTTATGCATTTCATCTTTATCTGTTAATACTTCGATAATTTGTTTGTTAAATACATAATAACGAAACGTATTCAGTGGCTGATTTAACAAAAATTGCGGAAGCTTTGGATGCTGAACTGGAGATTAATTTCAAATTGAAAGATGGTACGAAGGTTTAAAACAAATTACTAATTACGGTTGTCTGTTTTTTCGCATGTACAACTGCATATCATTTCCTTTATAGTTATATAGAAGGAGGAGAGGTTTAATATGGGTTATTTATTAGTATTTTTAGGTATGTTTGGAGTTATTGTAGGTCTTGTTTTATTAGTAATTGGACTAATTAAAAAGAAGAAAATGAAAGGCGGTTTTGTGTTAGGTATCTCGATAGTTGCCTTTATTATTGGGTTTATAATAGTACCTACCAACAGTACAGAATCAACTAACAACTCTAAGGATAAAGAAAAAGTAGGAACAGCAGCAAAACCTAAAGAAGAAACACCAGAAGATAACACCGAAAAGAATATGAAAAATGTAGCTACCGTTACACCTGATGAATTTAAACAAATTGAAAAAGGTATGAGTTATGATCAAGTAAAAAAAATCCTCGGTGGCAAAGCGAAAAATGAAAAGAAAAATCAATTTGATGAAAAGTTAGTTTCACTAGATTTTGACGGTGAAAGTGGTGTAGATAAAGATTCATCTATGACTATTATTTTCAATGATGGAAAAGTTGATATTATTATGGAACGCGGCTTAATTACAAAGAAAGAGGAATTTACTAAAGAAGAGAAAGAAAAAATTGAGGAAAATATATCTCAAATAAAAAGTAGAGTTTCAACAGACGAAGTAGAAAAAATTATTACTGATAAACTAGGCAAAAATAATAATATGAAGAAAAAGGTAATCGAAAAAATAGAAGCAACAGACAGTAATTTAAATATAACATTAAATGCTTCAGAAAATTTTACAGTTGATATGACTAAGCGTAACATGTGGATGGATTCGATTAAAATACTAGAACCACTTTCGAAAACTAATAACATTAAACAAGTTAACTTTAATTGGCAACTTCCACTCGTTGATAAATTTGGTAACGAAAAAGATGCAGAAGTAATGAAATTTAGTATTGATAAATCAACACTAGATAAAATAAATTGGGATAAATTCTTAACAGAAAACTTCCCAGATGTAGTTAATAATTATAAGGAACATCCAGCTTTAAATCAAAAATAGGTCACTCAAGGTAGTGGCTTTTTATTGTCAAAAATAAACGATTTTTATTATGGTAAATAAATATTTTAATGGTTAAAGTTATATTTATAGGTTATTTAAAGAAATCACCTTTAACAAGTTAAAAGGAGGATACATAAGTGAAAAATTTATTTAATAAGAGTTTTATTTATCTAGCATTAATACTGATAGTACTAGTTAGTTATAGTGTTGAAAATGCACAGGCTGAAGATGGGTATTCAGAAAATGTAATACCCAAAATGACCTCAGATGTATCAGAGTTTGGCAAAGCTTCATCTTCAAGTAACTATAGTGGAACACCTAGTTGGAAAGCATTTGATGGTGTGCTAAACTATCAAAATGGTAGTACATACAATGCTTGGGGGACTACCAAAGAAACAGGATGGTTAGCTTACGAATTTACAACTCCAAAAGCCATCAGTAAATATGTAATGTATAATAGTGGGCAATGGCCAACTTTATTCCCGAACACATGGACGTTTGAAGCGTGGGATGGATCTCAGTGGATAGTCTTAGATTCCCAAAGTAATGTTACAAAAGAAGATTGGAAGACGAACCCAAAACAAAGTTTTACTTTTGAAAATACTAATTATTATAACAAATACAGAGTTAATATCACCCTAGCTAACGGTGCAACTGGTACTGTCAGATCCGGAATATGTGAACTGCAAATGATGGAAAAGATTTCAACTCCTTCAGAGCCTAATACTGAATCGATCACATTAGACAAGAATGCATTAGAACTTTTAGAAGGTAGTCAAGATAAGTTAATAGCCACAGTAATTCCAGATACTTCAAAAGTAGTATGGTCCTCTAGTGATGATTCAATTGCCACTGTAGATCAGAATGGTAATGTAACCGCTATTCGCGAAGGCGAGGCAATAATTACTGCAAAGATAGAAAACACAGATATTGCTGCCACTAGTACAGTGATTGTTAAGACACCAATCAATGAATTTTCAAGTGCCATTTTAAGCATTACTTTAGTAAACGGTATAACAAAAGAGTATGACGTTACTAATAAAGTATTAAATGACTATTTGAATTGGTTTGATAGTGCACAAGGAACTTCAACATTCAAATTTTCTAAAACTATCTCCCCTTATAAAAAGGTAACTGAATATATCGTACATGATAAGATTGCTTCATTTGAAGTAAGAGAATACTAAACATAAAAAGACCAGGTACTCACTTGAAAATGAGCACCTGGTTATTTATTTAGATGGCTTAAAAGCAATTCCTGACAGCCCCCCTTTCTTAAATTATTTCAAACGCTCTATTGGAAATAGTCCACCTCCTCGATGAGTGGTGGGATGAATATTATTACGCTGTTTTAGCGGAAGAATGGACATAATACCTTCCTTGTAAAACAAAAAAGATTAGCGGTGCAAATTATTTGCCCGCTAATCTTTCTTGATGCTCCTTATATCTTCGATGTACCGTCGCCTTACTAATGTCAAAACCAAGTCCTCTTAGTGACACGGCAATTTCCTCAAAGGTGAAGCCACGATTACGAAGTAGCACGATTTCTTCTACAGGTACTTCTTTGCGTTCCTGCCCATTAGGATTCCCACGATTGGACAGATTTTCTTCGGGCCGATAGCCATTTTCTACTGCACGACGCATGCCTCTGCGAATCTTCGCATTATGAATTTTACGCTGGTACTCCTCGACAATCGCTAAAATTTCAAGGAGCATCGTGTCCATCTCATTCAGCTGAACAGGCCCTGCATCACGCATGGAAAAAACGTCTGTTTCTGTTTTTTGCAACAAATGCAGCACCGCCATTCGTGCATTACCACGTCCTAAACGTGTCTCATCCTGAACAAATAATGCTTGAATCTCTTGTTCTTTTATGAAATCTAGCATTTCAAGCAGTCCCTCTCGCTCAACATCATAGCCGCTATGTTTATCCGTAAAAACACCCTTAACATCATAGCCTTGCTGATGAGCATAGTGCACTAATTCTTCCTCTTGGCGCTCAAGAGAGGAACTTTGCGTCTCTTTTTCTGTACTTACGCGGCAATAAACAACAGCCGATTGGTGATTATTCATCATTTTTCATTTCTCGCAATTTCAATTGAATTTGTGGGCCTGGCGTTCTCCCCCACTACTGGTATGACCAATGATTTGCCTGCTACGATATTGACGTTCTTTAATTCATTTTCTACTTTTACAAGCTTTATCCAGTCATCTGTTCCCATTTTACCACGGTATTGTTCTGCTAACGACCATAAGCTATCGCCATGTTCTATAGGAATTTCTGTATATGTAATATCTCCAGGGTCTGTTACAAAAAGGTACCCCGCAAATAGTAAACAAGCCCCGATTAAAATTGAAATATGTGTATTTTTCTTTATCCAGCTCATGATTATAACCCCTTTTTAGAATGTTTGTTCGGAATGTATGTTCTGATTTTAAAACGAACAAACGTTTTTGTCAAACACTTTTCGAACCTATGTTTGCATAAGTGTTCGCATTCTGCTATACTATCTAGTAAGAAGAACAAAAGATAAAAAGAGGTGAGCAATCATGAAAAAAGTTTCTAAAAGACAAGAGGACATATTAGCATTTATCAAAGAAGAAGTGCGCGCAAAAGGTTATCCACCATCTGTACGAGAAATCGGTGAAGCGGTTGGACTTGCTTCTAGCTCAACAGTTCATGGACATTTAGCTCGTTTAGAGCAAAAAGGCTTCATCCGTCGAGATCCAACAAAACCTCGTGCCATTGAAATTTTAGAGCCCGAGGATTCCATTCAAAAACAAAGCGTCATTCATGTACCACTTGTAGGGAAAGTAACAGCTGGATCACCAATTACGGCAATTGAAAATATCGATGAATATTTCCCTTTACCAGATACTTATGGCACAAGCGAAGATCAGCTATTTATGTTAGAAATCATGGGGGAATCAATGATTGAAGCAGGCATTTTTGACGGGGATTTAGTAATCGTAAAACAAAAGTCTACTGCCGATAATGGTGATATTGTCGTTGCCATGACAGAAGAGGACGAAGCAACCGTTAAACGTTTCTTCAAGGAAAAAACACATTTCCGATTACAACCAGAAAATGCGACAATGGAGCCAATTATTGTTGACCAAGTAACGATTTTAGGACAAGTTGTAGGCTTATACCGCCGAGTTCATTAATAATAGATTCACAATATGGATTCATCAAAAAAGAGAAGCATACAACTATGCTTCTCTTTTGTATTTCAAACTCGCTTTGATAAAAGCGGTGAACAGCTTCTTCGCTGTCTCATCCCCTACGATTGCCTGTTCTTCAGGATGCCACTGCACTGCGAGACAAAACGGCAAAGTGTCATGTACTACCGCTTCGACAATACCATCACTCGATTTTGCTACCACATTTAATTTTTCCGCTAATACATTAATCGCTTGGTGATGCATTGAATTCACCGCAATTCGATCTTCTTCCACAATGGTTTTTAATAAATTATCCGAAACGATATTGACATTGTGTGTGGCAACACCTCGAGCTGCTTGCTGCATATGCTTTAACAGCTTACTACTATGATATTCACTTTCCATATCCTGATAGAGCGTGCCGCCAAGAGCAATATTCAACATTTGAATACCTCGGCAAATGCCAAAGATCGGCATTTGTCTTATTAAAGCCGCATTAATCAATGCGAGTTCTAGTGTATCCCTTTCTGGTTGAATCTGTCCTAATCCTGTAGATGGCTCTGCGCCAAAGTGAAATGGATGCACGTCATAACCACCAGATAGTAATAAGCCATCTGTCAACGATAAAATCTGCGCCACATCCTTATCTACCTCAAGTGGGATAATCAGTGGAATACCCCCCGCTTCAATTATACTTTTACAATACGCTACATTTAATCTTGATGATAAATCATCCTCCGCAAATGCCGTTATCCCTATAACAGGTTTCACACGATCGCCTCCCTAGCTAAAAGGTTTTTCGTCTACCAAAATCCTACATACCAATCTATGATGGCATCTCCAAAAAAATAAACAACTACGGCGGCAAGCGCAATCGATGGGCCAAACGGTATAGGCGTTTTCCTCCCCTGCTGACGCAGTCGGAGCACCACGATGCCAACTATCATGCCCATTGTCGCAGCTAAAAACAATGTTAACAGTGTCTCCAACGTGCCAAGTACAAGACCAATTAAAAAGAATAATTTTATATCCCCACCGCCCATGCCACCACGTGACAGCACAGCGATCAAATATAATATGCCAAAACCAACTACAGCACCTACAATACTATCCCACCACGGTGTCAATGGCGACACCACACGCCCTATAATCAACAATGGCAAAAAGAAAATCAGTACTTTATCAGGTATAAGCATATACGCCAGGTCAGAAACGACAAGTATCACTAATAATGATATAAATAAAATCGCAACAATAAATTCTACGCTAAAACCTAATCGCCCATACGCAAATGCAAATAATAGTCCCGTGATAAGCTCCATGAGCGGATAAATCCATGAGATTTTTTGCCCACAGCTACGACATTTGCCACCTAAACAGACATAGGACAGCACCGGCACTAAATCCAGTGCCGTTAGTTGCCTGTTGCAGTTCGTACAGTGCGAAGGTGGACTGACAATCGACTCTTTCACAGGCACACGTAGACCCACAACATTAAAAAATGAACCAAAAACAAGCCCAAAGATAAAAACTGTCACTGTATAAGCCATTTCCATTTTTCTTGCCTCCTAAACCAATAGACGCCCATACATTTGAAGTATGCGCGCCTACAAATTATTGTTGTCCTTCATAATAAAACGTTGTTACCTGAACAGTTGCTGTAATAGTTGAATCTGCATCCTCTTGAAATTTTTCTTCTTCACCAGTTAATGAGAAATCCAATGCATCTATCTTCATGACGCGTTCAATTTTTTCAATTTCTTTTAAAAATTCGAGCATTGCTTTAGCGTCTATCGCCGCCACATCAATACTAAAGGTCACTAATTTTAACTCTGCTGGTAGTGATTCTTTTGCAATCGTAGACGATGGCAATTGGTTTTCTGCTTCCTCACTTTTTTCAGTATTTGACTGTTCTCCTGTTTCAGTTGCTGGTTGCTCTGTATCTACTTGCTCCTCTGGAGTAGGTGAGTTAGGATCTGAAATAGTCGAGTCTATAACGAGTGAATCATAATTATTAAAGTCCACAGATTCTACCCTTGTTCCTGTCACCGCTTCGATTTCTTCAATATGTCGAATGACTTCTTCAATGGCACGAGTTTGAGGCACTTTTTTACGTAAAGCTAAAACACTCGTACCATGTGGCACCTGTTCTGATTCAAGCACTGCTACTTGCTCCTGAATAGTTGCAACTTCTTGTTGCAGCGAGCTAATAGCATTCTGCTTTGCCTCTACTTGATCCAACTTTGGCGTTAATATATAGTAATGAAGAGCAAATAAAATGGCAGCGACTAACGCTGTTAGCAAAAGAATCGCTGAATTTTTATTACTTGTCATGATTCCCTACCCCCAGCTAGATAGATATAGTCAATTGCTAATGTAATAGTGACCGAATAACGCGGCATTTCCTTAAATTTATCCATTGAATTTTCTTCGTCCTGATCCCCGATGGATAGATCAAAATTAGAAATAGTACCAACCTGAATATCATTAAAAAATGAGCTGACTGTAAGTTTATCTAGATAACTTGAAATAGCTGACATGGTTTCAAAATCAGCAATAATTTCAATATCTTTCTCACCAAATACGTAGTTTCTTAGATACGTCTGCTCGGGCAATAATACTTGTGTTTCATCGATTAATGGTGACACAGGATATGAAACATTATCTACGAATTGTACAGATTGTTCCAATGATCCCTTGTTTGTATTACGTTTGACATCCAGCTCAATCTGTAGTTGGTCACGCTGTGATGCGAGCTCCACCTCTTGTGCACTTAATTTAGTAAGGTCACCCTTCGCTTGGAAATACGAGAAAATCATATAACCTAATATGATACCAATCAGTACAATCAATAATACATATACTACTGTTGGTGCCGACTTCTTCTTTTCTAGATTCGGCAAGAGGTTAATTTCTGGTACCATTAGTGAACCCCCTTCAATGCAAGCCCAATTAAACTAGCAAACTTCTCCGAAAATTGAGGGAAGGACTTTACAATCATTGCATCATTTAACACTGTAATCGGCGTAGTAAAATTATTACCTAGCAACTCTGCAATCATAGTCAATAATGGATTATCACCTAAAATAATGATATTATCTACACTCTTTTCACCTTTATGTAAAGAGAATTTAAAGAAATTCATAATACGATCAATTTCAAGGACCTGATCAGTTAGTATCATTTGATAGTCGCTGTTGTCACCAATTAAATTGAATGAATAATTAAACTCCTCAATCTCCTCAGGCTGCCACTTTGTCAAATCCGTTTCAAATGATTGATATCGCAAAAATTCAAGATGTCCAAGCGAAAAAATACTAATGGACAATTCATTTATTGACCAATCTGCTATTAAATACGTTCTATCATTCTGTAATAATTGCAGATACTCGAGTAGACGAATATTACACAATGCACGTATATCTGCTACTTGTGGTTCTATAGAAGCATCTAATAATAGACTAACTGTTTTAGTCACTTCTTCTGATGGAGCAGCAAATAACATGGCCTGCCCATCCTCAGGTGTTGGGTCATAGACATCAATGAGCGGCTCTTGAAACGGTAAATGAATTGATTGCCCAAGTTCCATCTCTACATAGCCTTTCAGATTTTTAGATTCGACATCACGAGGGTGTTCAAAACTTTTTAATAAAACGGAAGTATCCGGAACGAAAATACGCGCATTTTGCTTCTTGCCTGCCCATTTCGCAACATTATTTTTCATAATATCAAACATGGCCATTTCATCCATTATAATGGAACCCTCAACAATGTCTTGCGCTAAGGGCTGTTCATAGCCTTTCCATGTTGCCGGATCAGCACCTTTTGCCACAATCGCACGCACTACATAATCCTTTATTTCAATCGACACATGCGAATTTTTTTTCTTATTAAACATGCGTAAAGATGCCTCCTTTTCAATAGTGGAATGTGAATTATAACCATCCATTTCCCAACCAGAAGCGTAGCCTAAGCTACGCCTCTGAGTGAGTTGGGAGGGTTAATTGCCCCAGTTAAATGTATCATCTTCTAAATCTTTTTGATCTACTTTCAATGCATCTAAGTTACCCACAGAAATAGTAAAGTCTTTTCCTCCTGCTTCACCTTCTGCTGTAATTGTCATACCTGACTTTGCTACCGTAAATGTTTTAATAGATCCTTTATTAGTAAGATATTCTGTTACATTAGTAGATTCGTCAGTAAAAGTTGTTTCATTAGTGTTATCTGTAAAATATATATTTGCTGCACTTAGTATGTTTGCCGCATCAGCTTTCGCTCCCTTGACGCGACTATTATCAATAATATTCCCAATCGCAGGAATAGCAATTGCAGCTACGATTGCTAGGATAACGATTACTGCTAGTAACTCGATAAGCGTTAAACCTTTTTGATTTTTTAATACTTTTTTGTTCATGATTTTTTTGAACATTGGTGTTCCTCCTTTAAAATTTTATTATAATTAGTGCTAAAACACGTACACCCATTACTGCGATACTCTGATTTCCATACCACCCCCTTTCAATTTATCTAGCGATTACATACTTTCGTATAATGCAAACATCGGTAGGAAAATAGCCGCTACTATCACACCTACGACAGCTGCTAAAACAAGTATCATCAACGGTTCTATCAGCGATTTTAATGTATCGACTGAGCGATCCACCTCATCCTCATAAAAATCCGCTATCTTTTCTAGCATGTAATCGAGGGAACCTGTTTTTTCACCTATTGAAGTCATTTGGGTCACTAATGGCGGGAATAGCCAGCTTTTTTCTAGAGGCTCAGATAATGTTCCACCTTTTTCAAGATTATCTCGGGCCTCTAAAACTACCTTGCCAATAACCGGATTACCTACTACTTTTTCTACAATCCCTAGTGCTTGTAAAATTGGCACAGAGCTACTAAATAAAGCCGATAGGGTTCTTGTCATACGTGCAATGACGTTCTTCTGCATTAAAGCACCAAATACAGGCATACGCAGGAGCGTATAATTGACATTGTAATAAAACAACTTATTATTTTTATAAAAGAATCTAAAGGTAAGCATCGCTAAAATGACAATGGCAGTTGCGAGATACCAATACTTTATTAACCAATTTGAAATACTGACAACAATGACCGTTAGTACGGGCATTTCCAAATCCATATCCTCAAAAGTTGCCATAAACGTTGGCACAATGAAAATCATTAAAAACATACCAACAGCAATAGTTAACACTGACAAAATAGCAGGATAGGTCAATGCAGATTGCACTTTTTTCTTTATCTTAAATTGCTTTTCAAATGTGCCTGCTAAGCGTTCTAATGTCTCATCAATATTCCCTGTTGCTTCACCGGAACGCATCATATTGACAAACATTACTGGAAAAACTTTCGGATGCTTGGCAGCAGCATCCGAAAATGACGTACCACCACGTATATCCTCTTCAACTTGTTCTAATGCCTTTTTTAATGCCTTGCTTTTCGTTTGTGAACCTAAAATATGTGTGGCCTCTACAATCGAAACGCCAGCACGAATTAATGTGGCATACTGACGGCAGTAAATAACGAAATCTTGATGTTTCACTTTGCCACCGATATTCAAGTCTTTATGTAAAATACTTTTTGACGCTTCAAGCTCCCGTGCATTAATGCCTTGCGCTCGTAATTTTTCGAGTGCTGCATTTTTATTTACAGCATCAATAATCCCCTTTTTTTGGGTACCTGTTTTTGTACGTCCACTATATCGAAAAACGGTCAACTATAATCACCCGCATTCATATAGGGCCTTGCATCCTCTAATGAAATTTTTCCCGTAGCAATCAACTGCTGCATGGATGATTCCAAAGTATGCATACCTAAAGCACGACTTGTCTGCATAACACTTGGAATTTGGTGAACTTTTTCATTGCGGATTAAATTAGATATGGATGGTGCCTGTACTAATATTTCAGTTGCTGCAATCCGTCCCTTTGCATCCTTTCGTACAAATAAGCGCTGAGAAATTATGCCAACTAAGACATTGGCTAATTGCACACGAATTTGACTTTGCTGGTGCGGTGGAAAAACATCTATAATACGATCGATAGTTGTGGGAGCACTACTTGTATGTAATGTTGCCATAACTAAGTGACCTGTTTCTGCAGCGGTTATGGCTGTTGAAATCGTTTCATAATCACGCATCTCACCGACTAAAATGATGTCAGGGTCCTGACGTAGTGCTGCACGCAAACCATTTGCGAAGCTTTGTGTATCTACTCCTACTTCACGTTGATTGATCACCGATTTTTTATGTGTATGTAAATACTCAATTGGATCTTCAAGCGTGATAATGTGCTTTGCTTTTGTTTCATTAATATAGTCAATCATCGCTGCAAGTGTTGTGGATTTACCAGAACCTGTTGGACCTGTCACTAAAATAAGCCCTTGAGGTTTTTCGGCTAGCTGATACAGTACCTGCGGCATATTTAACGACTCAATGGAGGGAATTTTTGCTTCGATTAGACGTGCAGCTATTGTCACCTCATTGCGTTGATGATAAGCATTCACACGGAAACGACATTTCCCAGGCAATGAATAGTTAAAATCCGTTTCACCTTTGTCATGAAATTCTTGATATTTATGTTCTGGCAAAATAGCTTTCACCATACTCAGTAACTCTTCGGAAGTAAGTGGTTCGCTACCATAATGTTCTAGCTGACCATGAATACGATAAACAGGTGGAATGCCTTTTGTTAAATGTAAGTCCGATGCTTTTTCCTCAAATGAACGTATTAAAAGTTCTTCAATATTTCTCGGTGTTGTCATCACACGCTTCACATCCTAATCTACATTTGCCACACGCAATACTTCTGAAGTGGTTGTTTGTCCATCAACTACTTTTAACAAGCCATCTACTAGTAAAGTGTAATAGCCCTCTTGTTTCATATAGTCGCGAATAACACGCTCACTACTGCGACTTAAAATCATATCTTTAATATGGCGATCAATTGGTAAAATTTCATGAATAGCCATACGCCCACGGTAACCTGTCTGGTTGCAAGATGGACAACCCCTTCCACGTCTACCATGTGTTACTCCTTCAATGCCGTTATCATGCATGATTTCTAATTCATGATTTGTGAACGTATATGTTTCCCCACAATCACGACAAACTCGGCGTACTAAGCGCTGCGCCATAATTCCTATTAAGGAGGAAGATAATAAGAAAGGTTCAATACCCATATCCTGTAAGCGTGATATTGACTCTACAGCACTATTCGTATGCAAGGTACTTAACACTAAGTGACCTGTTAAAGAAGCACGTACAGCAATTTGCGCCGTTTCTAAATCCCGAACTTCCCCAATCATGACGATATCTGGGTCTTGGCGCAAAATGGAGCGTAATCCAGCAGCAAACGTTAAACCAACTTCTTCTTTCACTTGAATTTGGTTAATGCCATCTAGCTGATATTCTACAGGGTCTTCAACTGTGATAATGTTGACACCTTCTTCATTTAAGTTATTTAAAGCGGCGTACAATGTAGAAGATTTACCTGAACCAGTTGGCCCCGTGATCAACATAATGCCATTAGGATTGGCAATCATTTTACGAAAAAGTGCTTCGTTTCCTTCAGTAAAGCCAAGCTGGTCAATTGAATTGGCAACATTACTTAAATCCAAAATTCGCATAACGACTTTTTCGCCATAAACTGTCGGCAGTGTAGAAAGTCGAATGTCTACTGGCTTGAAATTGACATTCGTTTTAATACGTCCATCTTGAGGAATACGATTTTCCGTTATATTTAAACTCCCCATAATTTTTATACGTGCTAAAACAATACTTTGCATATGTTTAGGCAATGAACGTTCTGTTTTAAGAACACCATCTACACGATAGCGAACTCGTAAATCCGTTTCCTGCGGGTCGAAGTGAATATCACTCGCACGTTGCGCTACACCATTGGCAATAATCTGGTTAACAAGACGAACAATCGGTGAATCCTCACGTTCAATTTCAACCTGCGTTTCCCCACTTGTCGTGCCAATGTCTAACAACGCAGCTTCCATCGATTCTTGCAAATCATAATATTTTGTCAGCGTACGATATAAATCATCTTTTGCTGCAATACTTGTTTCTATTTGACAGCCGGTTGCCATACGCACTTCTTCTATTGCAAAATAGTCCATAGGATCAGCCATGGCGATGAATAGCTTATTTTTCTCACGACGAATTGGAATAATATTCGCACGTTTCGCCAACTCAGCTGGAACTAGTTGAAGTAAATCCGGGCTAATTGAATATTGATTTAAATGAATGTGTGGAATACCTAATTGAAACTCAAGTACTTCGATTAATTGTTGCTCTGTTAAGATATTTTCTTTAATAAGAAAATCCCCTAATTTTTCTTCCTTGGTTTTACTCGTTAGGGCATATTCCAATTGCGTTTCTGTAATAACACCCGATTCAACAAGTAAATCCCCCAACCGCTTACGTCCTGACTTTACTGCCATCTGAATGCACTCCTTTCTTTAAGGACTTGTTTGTACGAAATTACCGCCTTTATCATAGTAGCCATAAACAATTTCAGGATCATTTGATGTTGAAGAAGTAGTTCTATTTGGTGGTGTTGCGTCATTTTTATTAGCAGGTTTTTGTGGATTATTAGATTGTGTATCCGGTAATCCATCCCCATCTAAATCAAGCTGTAAGTCAGTGTCAGTTGTGTTTGTTGCATTTCCTGATTTAGGCTGTCTCGAAGATTGCACGACAATTTTATTAATAGGTGCGTAATAATCACGGCTTACAAGCTCTTCCCTCGTGCTACCATTTTCTAAAAACGAACGGTACACCTCAACACGCACTCCTTCTTGCCCTTTTTGTACAATCTCTTCTGCACCAATAGCTAATTCTTTTGAATAGCGAGTAATGATACGAGGTTTTATGATTTTATCTTTACTGACGCGAACGGATATCTCTTTTTCTTTTTTTTGAGCCAGCGTTTCTACTTTTAAAGAATTATTTTCTACAGTTAGTTTTAACCTATTTGGTTGATCGGAATGATTAACAAATTGCAAATCCTTATTTAAGGCACGATTCACTCCTGCATCTAAACCTTGTTGCAAATACTCCGGGATTACTTTTTGAGAGTGTCGTTCTAAAATCTCGTAATCAGTTTGAAGCACAATATGATAAATCATAGAAGCAACAAAATCTACTCCTTCACTATTCGCTTGCTCAAACGTTTCTCCTATAGTTGCTAAAAATGAAAATGGTTCATTGGGAGCGATAACAAAATCATTAAATGAATTGGCAAGCTCCACAACCCCTAAAGCATTTTTAGGAATATCTTCAATAGATAAAGCTAAACGTTCTTCCTCAATTGAAGATGTATCGGCTACTGTTGCTTCAATCTCATGTTTTTGTAAATAGGAAGCTTGCGAAACTATCTCGTTCAGTGTTGCTTCTACCTCCCACGCACCCACAGATTCAAGTTTCCTCTTCACTTGCTCATCCACCACCACATGTAATGGAATATGTACTGTTTTCCTTTGCTTCCAGAAGTCATACCAAGATTTGTCCGTTAAACTATGATATTCAGCTATGGAACTCGCTACATCAAAGGCAAACAATGTAGGATCCAGCGTGACTGTAAGACCAGCCCCTTCAACATGGATTGGAGTGTCTTGCCAGGTATCAATAGCCTCCTGAATCGCAGTTTCAATAGCTTCATCCTCTAGATTCTTAATTGAAATCCCACCAATTGTAGAGTCCCCCCCTTTAGCTAACGCACTATCTACTATTAGATTGGGTATCCAGACTGCCATCAGAACCACTAGACCTACTACTATTGAACCTACTTTCATATACAACTTCACAGACTCACTTCCTTTACAATTATGACCCAAAAATAAGCACCTATTATACTATAGTAAATCAATACTTTATATTCATATATTTATAATACTACAAAAATAACGTAATTGAACACACCTTTTTACCTAATGATTGTGATTAAATTGTGAATATTATACATTTCACATAGTTATATAATGCCATCAAATTCAAATCACCATATTGTCAATATGTTTTTAAACCTATATAATTAGGCTGAAATTACCTTTCATCCTCTATTTTTGAATAATTTTATCCAAACAATTTTTTCTATCTGTACAAAATTTAAATCGAGGTGAATTTTTTATGCTGATGAAATCACAAAAAGGTTTTTCTTTAATAGAAGTGATCGCATCCATTGTATTAATATCCATTATTCTATTAAGCTTTGCTCAACTCTTTATATCTACTAATAAAACTGCTGCAATCAACACTGAAAAGCTAGTTACAGTGAATTTAGCTGACGCTGTATTGGCTAAGCTAAAATCCGAGCCACATCATAAAATTGCAACAAATGATTTAAATGATTACTTCAAAGACTTGCTCGAAATGGATTTAAATGGAAAAACATATTCAATTACTTATACCCCAAGTCAGCATAATAATAAATATGCAAATTCTAATTTTACCGAGAAGGAATTAAACCTAATAAAAGTTGTCGTAACCGTTACTTCTCCAAATGGAAAAACCAAAGGCTCCTCGGAAGGATATGTTTCAATTGAATAAATACATAAAGAATAAGAATGGTTTAACTTTAGTTGAGTTACTTGCAACGATTGTTATTCTAGCAATTGTTTCTACTCTAGTATTTTCAATACTTATGAAAACGATTGAAACAAATCACAACATTCAACAAGAAACTATACTTAGAGACGAAGCAGATCTCATCATTAGTAAATTTATTAAAACCCTCTACTCAACAAATCAAAATCAGATTGTTCGTAATATTAACAATCAATATATAGAAGTAACCAATGATCTTACCAAATGTCAAAAGACTGAGGAAAATGAATGGATTATTAATACCGCATGTGAAAAGACTTTAGAACCTATAGGATTTAAAACAGAAAAAAACATCACCTCCATCTATTTTAAAAGTGAGAAATATAGCGTACAAAACAGTAATATAAAAATTTTGGAAGGCTCAGAAATTAGTGGTGACCCTTCTAACGAATCTATTTACGGAATTGATTTAAAGCTTGAAATTACTAAAAAACGTTCAGGTAATAACCACCCAAAAAAAATGGAATTCAAAAATCAGATTCAACCTATTGTAAATTCGAAATAAAAAATGACAGGGGGTAAATATGTGGGGACTTTTCGAAGAAATGAAAACGGCTATTCATTATTAATGACTTTTGCAGTTATCATTATTTTTGCAGTACTTGGCTGGAGCCTCATAACCTTAACATCAAGCGGTATTACCAAAAACAATACACGCGAGGAAATAGTACAAGCACAGGATTTATCAGATAAAGGTATTGACTATGCAGTGAAAGATATTCAATCTTTTCTAGCAAAAGGCATCAAAGACAATCCAATGGGGAAGACCGAATTTGAAGGATTTCTCGTTAATACTTTGACATCTGCAAAGCTAAGTTGCACACAAGGGATTAAAATCCCTGCAGAAAATAATAACGAGACAACAGTCTGCATAGAAAAAGTCGAACTAGTGTCAAGCGAAGAAAAAGATAGATATAAGCGACTCGTCACATTTAAAAGCACTGGGAGAGTGAACAATAGGGAACATATTACACGTTCACAAATAATAGTTGGAACGGATGCGATTCCAGATCAGTTACGGTATGCGATTTCAACAAATGATGGTGGAAATTTATATTTGCATGGTGGAGTGGAAATTCAAGGGGATATTAAAACAGATGGCCATTTGATATTTTCTGAAAAAGCCCATTGGTTTAGTGGAACTACTGCTATTTGGCAAGAAAGTGTTTATACTCGAATAATCCCTGATTCAAAAAGCGTTACACCAAAGATTATTATGAGAGAATCAGGAAAAAACATTTATCTCGCTAAGAATCCTACTACCTTAAACTATAACTCACATATAGCAGGTAGTCCTAGCTATTTAGATAGCTCAAGGTATACAAAACTCATGCCAACAGGTCCGACTACTAAAAATACGATACAGAACACAATGTTTCTTACAAAGAATTTATCAATACTTACAAAAGACTTACCTGGTGATAACCTCGAAATAGCTGAGAAAATTACACCTCTTTATTCAAATAAAAATTATAAAAAAAATTATCCTTCTGGATTATCTATTAAAACTACCAATCACGAAACATCTAAATTCAAACGCGACGATGTGATATTTGTACATGGAGAAAAGCAAGTACAAGACAGCTGTAAAAAATATATATTGAACATGTGTATAGAATGGAATTATAAAAATATTTTAGATAAAGCTAGTTTGGTTATTGATGGAGCAAAAAATACTATTAAACTCTCTGGTACTTACTACATTAATGGTAATCTTGATATAGTGAATACCCATTTACAAAGTGATGCACTCCTATATGTAGACGGTGATGTGAATATTAAAGAAAGTACTTTAAACGGAATAGATTCTTCTAGTACAATTTTTATTTTTGCAACTGGCAATATTTCAATCAGTAATATTTCTGTTGATAGTAATACACCAAGTGTTATTAAAGGTTTTTTCTATTCTAAACAAAACATGATTATGTATGGGGTAGGTTCTAATATAAATTTACATGGTGGTATTTCTGCTACGAGAACTATTCTAACTGCCGTTCGTGGTGTTAGTAATAATAATAAGTTTGAAAATTCTGCAAGCCAAAAAGAAATAGCACTTGTGAATGGTAATGAAACCCCAAAGAAAAGCTCTAGATTAAAAATAACATACGATGAAAATTTAATCTCTCAATACACTTCCTTCAAACGGGATGAAGAAGAAGAATTTATTACTGAATTGAACGAGCCTGAGACAATTAATCGTAATTGAAATAAGGGTTATTTAGAAAGTCATGTTTACAATGACAATCTAAATAACCCATTTTTTATTTCCGCCAATCGTGATAAACAGTATTACTCTAATTAGTAAATCAAGGGCTGACAAATCAATAAAATTAGACTGCTAATATAACGATCAGAACAGCTACTTTTGAGCCTAACTTCAAATATAATTTCATAGCCTCAATATCTTTACAAATATATATAAAAACAAATACCTAATTACTCATACAATCCCAATACTTTTTATTCATATTTCATATTACAACACAATGGTTATATTTTAATACACCTTCCTAAAAATCGGCTCTTCACCATAACTTGTGGTTGAATTCCGCTCTGCCAGTGTGCTTTCCAGGGGGGCGTCCGATGGCCACTAGGGGCAATAGGATGTTGGTCACGAAGGCGTTATCACAGGACGTGATGCTTTTAGCCTTCGTTCCTCTATGTTGCTCGCTCCAGGGTCTCATCTGTGACGCTTAATCCCCTAGGAGTCACACTGGCGCCGCTCCAGTCAACTACTATTAACAATTAAAAATGTTAACCACATCTTTTGGTGAAGATCCTAAAAAATCATTAATTTCAATAATATGTAATTATTTTAATTACCATTATATTGCCAATTCATTATATAACCTATATAATCAGGTTACATCTACCTATATTATCCTGGAATAATCTTATCAAATCAACTGTCATAGATAGAAAAAACTAGTAGATTGGGGATTAGTTTTGAAGATGCTAAAAAAACGAAAGTAAAGAGAATCTTGCTGCACTACTTACTTCTAGAAAGAGAGTGATTATATTGAAAATAAAGCAGTATAAACTAGGTACTTCTGGATTCTCACTAATAGAAGTCATGGCCTCTATTATTATTCTCTTCTTCATCTTGTTAAGCTTTTTTACATTATTAATAAGCTCTGCAAAGACAATTAATACTTCTGAAACGATTGTAAATTATACGTATCTTGCACAAAAAGAGATGGAAAATGTTTACGAAAAAAGTTCTTCATCTACACTTAACAAATGGGAAGAGATAAAAGATAGTATACCCAGTTTAGGCTATGCATACATTGGTGAAGATTCTGACTATACCATTTTCCAAAAAACTATTGCTGACAAAAAAGCTTACATTTTATTAAAGATTAAAATGCACAAACCTTACGAATACAGCAATTTAACAAACATTATTATAGAAGTTTACGATGAGGAGAAAGATAGACTAAAATCACAAATGGAATCAATTGTATCGTGGGGAGGGTTGTAAAATGAGTAAACTACCAGACCAAAGAGGACTTACACTTATGGAAGTTCTAGCAGCAGTTACAATCACCTCTATTATCAGCGTTCTCATCTATGGAATACTTTTTAATAGTAAAGAGCAATACAACACGCAGACTGAAAAAAATGAACAACTGTCTGACATGTCCTATGCACTAAAAGTGATTACTAAGGATCTTCGAAAATCCGGCACTGCTCCAGAAATCAATCTAAACACCATAAAAATTGGTGAGGAAGAATACGTTTTTAATACTTCACTTAACAGTATTTCTAGAAACGGTGTTGAATTGATTCAGCATATTATAGATTTCAAGATTGAACCTATTACAGAAAATAAATACAAAATACTGATTAAAAATACTCGAGAAAATGTTGATACCGAAATTGTCATAAGGAGTGAACACTAGATGATTAAATCCAAATCGGGAAATTTTTTCTCAAAAAATGAGCAAGGTTACGCCTTATTAATTGTATTACTCGCCTTAGTATTAATATCAGTTTTAGGTATGAGTCTTTTAACAATTTCTAATAACACATTGAAAACTTCAGCAAATGAACGAACTGATCAATCTTTATTTTATATTGCAGAAGCAGGATTAATTGATAGAAAAGCTGCTCTCACCAAAGAAATTAAAGAAGCTTATTCTGATGCAGTTTTAGAATACAAAAAAGAACTAATAGAAAATTCAAAAAAAGATCCTTCTAAACAAATCAAAATAAGTTTTCAAGAAATCTTCAAAGAACGTTTACCAAATTCCGATGCTTCAAAAAAGGAAACTTATACCAATTTTGAGGAGCATTTTTCTAAAAAACCTTTAGCAGAAATTAGTATTCTACAAGAAGAGCAAGATACTAAAATGTTTTATACGATTACATCAACAGGGTCAGTGGAAAATTCAAAAACTTCGCGGTCAGTTTCTCAAAAAATTATTGTTGATCTAAACAGCGCTTCATTTGATGGAAATTCAATAAATGGAAAATATACTGTGTATGCAAGAAATAAAATTGAATATGAATATTACGATATGAAGAATAACGTAATAGGATCAATTGCTTCTGCTACTTATGACCATGTAATTTCACCTGGTTCACAAATTCCTTTAATACATGATCCTAATAATTATGATTCGTTACTTGCTAATAAATATTACGAAAAATTAGCTTTCGATACAAAGAAATTTATAAATGCTACCTATTATCCTAGTAATTCTAACTTAATTAATAATAATAATTTAATAGCAGAGAATTGGGATAAATACAATGATACAACTCTTCAACTAACAGACAATTTAAAGCTCTCTACCTTTTCTTTAAGTAACGGTGGTATGACTTTTACAATTGATGTGGGAAATTCCGACAAAATTCTCTATTTAAAAAAATTGGAACTTAACGGCTATATTAATGTGATTGGCTCTGGAAAATTAACTATCTTTGTAGAGGATGAAATAATATTCGGAAATACATTTTTAAATCAGAAGGGAGCTTCAAATAATTTAAGTATCTATTATGCAGGAAATAAAGAATTAAACTTTTCAAATAATACTTTTGTCACAGCTAATATGTATGTTAAACAGGCTGACCTCACCTATCAGGGAGGTGGAGCATTTAATGGTAAGTTTTATTCTAATGGTGTAGGGACTATCACGCTAGCAGGTGGAATTTTTAATGAATCCGTAGACTTTATCGTTCCAAACTATAATGTAACAATGGGAGGTAGCGCAACTATCAAGGGATCAATAATATGTAATAATTTATACTTACACGGAGATGCCTCAATCATATCAGGAAATAGTAGTTTAGATGACTCAATCACTATCAACGAATCTGCCCCTATAAAATATGAGACACTGATAGAAAAATAATACTTGATACAAATACTACCAAAAATTCTTACAAATAAAAAAACATTTCTATATGATTAATGTATGGATTTTTTCATAAACTTGGTGATATGGAACATAAAACATGCTTCCATATCACCAAGTAAAATGTTCAACAGGTGGACGTTTAAAATTATTGTTGCATCAGCAAATTTAAGTACACTTCATTTCCCACCTCAAACATTTTTTTATATTTACTTAAATTACACAGAAATTACTACATTATATTATTCTTATCTACTAACCTTGTAGTATCATTTTTCACGCAACAACCTACCCGACAACAACATCCCAATTCCACCAATCGTGATAAACAATATGGCTCTTATCAGTAAATCTAATGCTGATAAATCGAAGAATATGAGTTTGACAAAAGCGATGGCTAATATCGCAAAGCCAGTAAGTCGTAGTATACGTAAAAGATGGATGGAGCTAAGCCACAGTGAGGCACTTGCTGCTAGGAACAGTGTAATCGTCGATAAAGCAATACTTAGCTTCCAATCAAGTAGATTGTTATAGGCAAGCTGGGACACAAAGCCCCAAATCGCGATCATGACGAGCACAACCCCTGCACTGACAATCGGGTCCAAAAACTTGGCCATGTGTTCTTCATATATTTGATAGATGCGTCCCTTCATTAGCAAATCCACAACAATTGCCACAATAACAGCCATATAAATGAGCCTTGTCGCTAGGTTTATCCATTCAACACCATGCATATTGTACGGAAGTATCATAAGCATTAGTGTAAAGAAAAGGAAAAACGCCCCGAGTACTGGTGTTAATGCGCGTCCCTTCAACTTCACTGGCACTAAAAGTGATACCGCAAATAGTACAGCCAGCAGTATAGACATGCTATGTGGAATATTGCTAGCGCCGGCAAAATAGGCCGTATCGAGTTTTCCGAAATATGCGAGGAAGTAACCCGCCGTGATAACTGCTAAAAAGTCGACTACATACATATCCTTCATCAGCTTTTCAAATGCATTCAGTGTCTCCTTTGATCGCAACGCATATAGGTAAATGATAATGAGATAGATTCCTGGCAGTAACAAGCTTACATGCGCTATGCTAAAAAACGGAATCGGCTCATGGACCGTATAGCTTACAAATAAAGCGAGTGTGAATAATAGTGAACTAACGACCTTCATCATACTGGCACGGAGTCGCAAGCTGATCATGACACCTGCAAATGTCATGAACGGAAGCAGTAAGTCATCAACTTTTTCCGGCATGTTCATGACAAGTAGCGTATTGCATAAGGTGATAAAAGCGAGTGTTACGGCACTATCAAATGCCTCCTGCCATTTTTGCTTATAGCCATAACTCGCTACAGCTACAAATAAGCTGAGTAACACGAGCAGTAATAACTCATTATAGTCGATGGATCTAATGATTAAATTCATGAGTAATAAACTAAAAGCCCCAAGGCTAAATAGCAATCCTACATGTAGATGTTTCCATGTAGATTCAGGATTGTATAGACGGCACCAACTCAAGAAATAAATCGCGAGTACAATGAGCATACCTACCCCAAAAACAGCTTGGTTGTCACTGTTCATAAACGCTAAAATGCTAACAGCTAGCACAGAGAAAAAGGTCGCTACATACAGAGCAATTTTTTGTTTATGTTGAAGAATAACAAATTGTAATGTTGTAAACAGCACGATCACAAAGCTTAATATTATGACCGGGCTAAAATCCATATATTCTAATAAATATGGCAGTAATAATGAGGTAAAGGCAACAAATAATGTGAGTACCTCATTTTTCTTTAAATAACTAATGGCAATGCCGTAGCCGATATAAATAATGGCAATGACCAGTGCCATTGTTAAACCGAGTACATCGTATAAAATAGCACCAGCTGCTGTGGTTAAAATTCCGATGATAAACGCTCCACCATATAAGGAAATCATGAGGGCTGATGACCCAAGCTTTTTAACCTCCATTACATAAGCTATAACTGCTAAGCTGATGGATAAAATATAGGCGAGGATGATTTTTACCTCGTTCGACAAGTAGCCGTAATCACTTACGAGTTTTAACCCCCACAGTACTCCGAGCACTAAAATAACCATAAATACTTTTGGGAGCGCCCACATAATATGCTCCTCTAATGAACGCTGTGGTTGCACTTTTTTTTCTTGAACTGGTAGTGGTCTAGGTTTTTGTGTTGGTGTTGGTGTTGGTGTTGGTGTTGGTGCTGGTGTTGGTGTTGGTGAAGTTTGCTCTAAGGACTTTCTGGCACTCAGCGTACTTGTCTGTGCAATAGACTGTAACCGCTTCAATGCATCCACTTCTTGTCGCAAATCCACTACTTCTTTTTCTAGTTTCGTGATCCGCTGCTCCACTTCTAGCGACATTCAATCATCCTCCTTGCTATTTCAATTTTCTAACATTATAACACATTCACCTTTATTGTAAAATAACACTTTTGGTGTCATTTGATTATTTTTATCTGTAACTTATTATCTTGGTTTTCGATACATGAGTGCACGTTCACTATCACGGGTGCCTTGTGTAGTAGGGTCAACAATAACACCCATTAAAACGAAAATCGATAATCCTGTATTAATGATGGACGTTAGCTGTTCGCTCATCATACTTGTTAATTCGTAGCCAAAAAGTGCTGCCACTTGCTGTGCGAGTAATAACAGTAAGGACAACAACGCCAATAAAAATGGTTTATGCATTAACCGTATTTTCCAGTTAACTCTCATAAATGCTCACCTCCCCCCTCCCTCACCACAGTATATGCCAGGGGTTACATAGTACATATGCTAAAATGGAGCTTCAAACAGTGTTTTTATAAGCTTACTATGGGCTGTGCTGTCAGTATTGACGGTAGGTCTTGCAGCGTCGGTACAACCCTATTCGACTATATTTATAGTTCTAGCGGCGTTTATTACTGGTCTACCGGCGATTTTCACACTTCTAGCGGCGTTTATCACTGTTCTACCGGCGATTTTCACACTTCTAGCGGCGTTTATCACTGTTCTACCGGCGATTTTCACACTTCTATCAGCGTTTACGAATTAACGACTGTATTGTAACTGTAAAACTAAATGTTTGATATCTAAAAAAGGGAACCCTGCTAAAACAGGAAGTTCCCTTTTATTTCTTAAGATAAAAGTACACCAAACCAAAACTCCAAAATTATTAAAATCCCCCAGCCAATCTAACCGTAATAGACACTTTCACATGTTTCAGCTGCTGGTTCATAAAAACAATGATTTTTAAATTGACCAGTAAAAGGTTGACCGTACCATGTAGGAGGACAGGGAGCATATGGATTAAAATACCAAAGGGCAAATTTCGCTGGATGTTGTCTCCAATAATCCAAATTCTGTTTTGCTAATCTTTTTTCAGTAGACCTCGCTCTTTGATAAAATAAATTCCCTTTTTGAACAGCTTCAAAAGAATAATTTCCTCCTTGCACCTGATAAATAACATCTTCAATTGTTCTTACATCTTGAAAGTCTAAACAATCTGCCACAGCACGATTAACAATTACATTGCCAACATATAACATCCCTTGTTTTCCTTCACCCTCGGCTTCCGCTCTCATCATCCTTGCCATTAAATCAATGTCTGCTTCTCGGTGTTTAACTCTTGGCATTTTTTTCACCCCAAATATATAGTATGAAAAAAAGCCTACATTGATGTCGTTTTTTATACCTTATTCAACTATCCTGTTACGATAGTTGAATACCTCAGATTCAATTTATTTGGATTTAATTTTCCATTCATTGTTGTAACATATGCAAAAAAGCATCCAGAGTGATGTTTACAGCAATTTTCCGTTTTAAATTTTTTAAACAATGAACTTTACGACCAGACATAAAAAACCTCCCTGTATATGTTTCCCTAAACACATTACAAGAGAGGCGCATTCATCCATGTAAACTAAAGCTAACAAATAAAAAAGCCACGTCCAATATAGACATGGCGTAATAAGCATACTTCCATAGTTTTTTATAGAGGGTTTCAGCTATGAACCTCTTCCGTTCAAATGTCGGTATTATTCGTTTGATATAATACATAAAACAAAGGAATACGTCAAAAATATTTTGAGATCAAAGCTTTATTACAAAAACTTCGTATTCAGTGCAGCCATAAATGCTGCGACAATCGATACAATGACTACTAAAATCGGTGCATAAAAGATTAAAAAATCGTGCATCATTTTTACACTCCTTACACATGTGTTTCTTCTTTACCAGATACATAGTCTTTGTTAAAGACAAATAGCTTAAATACTAAATATAAAGAAGGTACAAGCAACACTAAGCCTGCGACAAATGCCACAACGAGTGCTATAGCCATCGCTTCATTTGTAAAACTATCATGAATCGTTAAATACGGATAGAGTAGATATGGATAGTGTGAAATCCCATAGGCAAAGAAGGCGATCGCAAACTGGACGATTAATAAAATGACCGCTAACCCGTATTTTACTTTCGCCCATAATAGCCAAACCGTTGCTAAAAAGACAATGCCGGTTAGCGCAAATAACCAAGATAAATCAACCATTTGGGCATAATGCCAATTCCCAAACGCTTTTAACTCAATGATGATGCCAAGACCACTAACGATAAGGGGAATCGCCCAAGTAAGCGCATATTTACGCATCAATTCACTTGCTTTATGATCTCCTGCTTTTTGTGCGTACCATGTTAAAAAGACAGCTGAGATATACAGTACTGCAATGATACTTAATACAACGATGGACCATGATAATGGACTTGTCAGCAATGCTTTGTAGTCTAAAACTGGCTGATCGCCTTGCATCGTAACAAAGCCACCTTCAGAAATTGTTAGAATGACCGAAAATGCAGCTGGGATAAAAAGACCTGACACCCCATAAGCGAGTGCATAGCCTTTATGTCCGCTCATACCGCTATAAGATTCAAAGGCATAGTAACTACCGCGAATCGCTAGCAAAATAAGCGCAACGGAAGCCGGTACTAATAAAATGGTACCGTAGAAATATGCGGTTTGCGGAAAGAATCCAACAATCCCGACAAAGAAAAAGACTAAAAAGACGTTCGTAATTTCCCATACCGGAGATAAATACCGCTTAATAATGTTTGACACAATATGGTCATTGCCGCGCATTAAACTATAGGCATTAAAAAATCCTGCGCCAAAATCAATCGATGCGACAATCACATAGCCAAATAAGAAGAGCCAAAGTACCGAAATACCTAGTATTTCTAATGCCATACAGAATCACCGCCTTGTCGTGCTGCTAATTCTTTTTCAACCGGGTTGTTTTTAAACATGCGATGTAATACGACTAAACTACCGATTGCCAACACAAAGTAAACAATCGCAAAGGCGATAAATAAATATTCTACGCCGGTAGCACTTGTCGCGCCGTCTTCTGTTCGCATAAGGCCATATAATATCCATGGTTGTCGTCCTAATTCCGCTAACCACCAACCTGCTTCAATCGCTACAAGTGATAATGGACCACTTAAAACAATCAGCACTCGGAACCATTTTGATTCAACCCACTGCCACTTTCTCCATTTCCCTACTATATAAGCAACTGAAAGGAAAATCATCATCATACCGATCGCTACCATGATATCAAAGAAATAGTGGATAATGAATGGTGGTTGTTCGTCTTCTGGATATTGATCTAAGCCAATCACTTGTGCATTGAAATCATTACTAGCTAAAAAGCTTAACATTTTAGGAATGCGGATTTTATACTTGATTTCCCCTTCATCTAGTACACCAAAGAAGATTAAATCTGCCCCTTCTTCTGTTTCAAAATGCCACTCTGCTGCGGCTAGCTTGTCAGGCTGATATTCAGCTAAGTATTTTGCTGAAAAGTCACCAACTAATGCAGAAGCAATAGAGAAAATAACACCTAATTTCATCATCATAAATAATGCTTTTTTGTGATACACATGGTCTTCGCCGCGCAATAGCTTATACGCTGCAATCGCCGCTAAAATAAATGCGACCGTCATATAACTTGTTACTAGTACATGCCCGATTTTTGTCGGCATGGCCGGTGTAAACATCGCTAAAAATGGTTGAATATTGATGAGCTCGCCATCGACGATATCAAACCCTTGCGGTGCATTCATAAAGGCATTGACAATCGTAATAAAAACGGCTGACATTGATGCCCCTATTGCTACAGGAATGAGCAATAATATATGATTTTTTGGATTCTTAAATCGATCCCATGTGTATAAATAGATTCCTAAGAAAATCGCCTCAAAGAAGAATGCGAATGTTTCCATGAATAGCGGTAGTGCAATAACTTGCCCTGCTAATTCCATAAACTCTGGCCACAGTAACGATAGCTGTAAGCCGATGACTGTACCTGTTACGACACCGACTGCGACTGTAATCGTAAAGCCACGCGCCCAACGTCTTGCCATCATCGTGTAGTGCATATCATTTTTCTTATAGCCTACATATTGAGCAATTAAAATCATTAACGGCACACCCACACCGAGTGTTGCAAAAATAATATGGAAAGATAACGTTAATTCGGTTAATGCCCTACTCCAAAAGACAGTTGCCTCTTCCATCTGGACTCACTCCTAAACTCCAAATATTGTTGTAATCACTGCTACTAAAAAAACAGCTGAAATGGTGAAGCTCGTAATCATAAATCCTTTCGATTTTTCCATAACCAATCACCTCTTATAAAATATCTAACCATGTTTTAATGGCTGTACCTAAAATTAATAGTGCTAAAATAGTTTGTAGTGCTTTTGTATTGAGCTTGCCGCCGATTTTTGCGCCAAGTGGAGCCGCAAGTATACTTGCCACAATCATTACCGCTGCTGGTCCATAGTCGATTTGCCCTGTCATAATTTTGCCGACTGTTCCACCAATCGATGAAATAAACGTAATTGCTAAGCTCGTTGCAATCGTCATACGTGTTGGGATTTTCAATACAACGAGTAAAATTGGTACTAATAAAAAGCCACCTGCTGCTCCAACAATCCCCGAACCAATCCCAACGATAAACGCCAGGCTCGCCGCTAGTGGTTTACTAAATGTAATTTGATCTAACGACTTATCGTCAATTTGCTTTTTCGGAATAAACATCATCACAGCTGCAATTAAGGCTAAAACACCGTATACAATATTCACTGCCGCTTCTGATAACATGCTGGAACCAAAGCTACCTATGAAGCTACCTACTAAAATAGCCGTCCCCATATAAAGAATAAGTGTTTTGTTTAAATAGCCGCTTTTTCGATATGCCCATACACCTGCAATCGATGCAAAAAATACTTGAACGGCACTAATACCGGATACTTCATGTGCGGTGAAGGCTGCTAACCCAAATAACGGAGGAATATACAAGAGCATTGGGTATTTAATGATGGATCCTCCAACACCTACCATCCCTGATACGAATGATCCAATAAAACCAATTAAAAATATGACGACGATGAATGTAAAATCCATCGTACACACCTTCCTTCTACCTTATTTACTTTAAGTATAGAGAGTGCGTTGTTTCTAAAGTATAGGGGTAAGCCCCTATACTGCCGGAGAAAAAGGCGGATTTGTGTGTTCGGAAAATCAATGATATGAGGAAGACTAGGGAGGATGATGATGAACAAGTTTCTATTCTTTCCCTAAGTATCTAGTATATAAAAAGCGATAAAGCCGATTGCTTTATCGCTCAAGACAAGGGTAAGAATGGATGATAAACTGTTCTTCGTTTACAAAATGTTTGCCTGAATCGGCCACACTAAGTTGGATATAAAAACTAAGGGCTTATTTAACACGCAATAAATCTGTACAAACTGATTTTCATATCCGCCAATTGCATCTGGATTTTCGCCTACACTTTTTATATAGCTTGGCTATATGTAAAATATCGGTAACTTACGTTGAATAGGGACCGGTCTTCAAAAAGAATCTTTTTTATCGGGACTACAAAGCTGCAGATAATGAACGAAAATTTACTCCAAGTTACGGTGAAGAGGCTAATCTATGCAAAAAGACGGTCTGAAAAATCCTTTTCAACCACTAACCAATATAAAAATATCAAAAAAACTGCCCACCTATTTTAAGGATGAGCAGATTTTATTAGACAGCCCTTGCATACTACGTAATGTACTTATTCGTAATGCCATATTGAATGAGTTCTGCCTTGCTTTTTAAATGTAGCTTTTGCATAATATTGGCTTTATGGTTTTCTACCGTTTTAGCACTAATAAATAGCTTTTCTGCAATTTGCATATTCGTAAACCCTAAAATCGTTAATCGAACAATTTCTTGTTCACGTGTTGATAATATATCCGGGTTGTTTTTCCCTTTTTTCTTAAATAATTTTTCGATTTGTTCTTGTGGCAATCCGACCTCATAATAACGGCGTCCTGTATACACACTTTGAATTGCTTCATACATTTCGCCGCCTTGGCTATTTTTTAATATATAGCCATTCGCACCAACTTCCATTGCCTGTTGAATATAGGCTATTTCGTTATGCATCGTCAGCATAATGACTTTCATTTCAGGTAAATTCTTTTTAATTTCCTTCGTAGCAGTAAAACCATCTAAACCATTTGGAATAGAAATATCCATTAAAATCACATTCGGCTCTGTTTGGTAGGCAAGCTGAATGGCCTCTTCCCCGTCACTTGCCTCTCCTACAACTGTAATATCTGGATAATTCCCTAAAAGAAGCGCAATGCCCTTTCGTATTAAAACATGGTCATCGACGAGCAATATTTTAATCATGTTGCGGCCTCCATCTCGGAATGACAATATCAATACATGTACCTTGTCCTAATTTTGACATGATTGTACAAGTACCGCCCAACTGATCGACCCGTTCTTCCATATGCTTTAGACCAAGCCCCGCATTTTGAACCTTATCTCGCTCAAAGCCAACCCCGTTATCTTGAATGGTCATATAAATATGCGTGTTGTCCTTTTTAATATGGATATGCACTTGGGTTGCTTTTGCATATTTAATAATATTATGCAACGCTTCTTGTGTGATTCGATACAAGTTAATCTCCACCGCCGGGTCACATCGGTCAAGACCACGTGTCGTTAATTGAATATCCAAATCTGGTCTATTTTTTTTAATCCCATCTATTGTCGCTTGAATTGTTGGCTCTAATCCTAATTGGTCTAAACTGTGCGGTCGCAATTGATGAGAGTACGCGTTAATGTCTTTCATTACCTTTTGCAGTTCCACACGTACCTCAGAAATATAGTCATTCAACTGCGCATTATCTTGAACAAATGATTCAATCGCTTGCATCGCAACAGATACAGAAAATAATGATTGTCCGACACCATCATGTAGTTCTTGCGCTAACCGTTTATGTTCCGATTCTTTTGCCTCAATTAATGCTCGAATCATTTTTTTATTGATGGCCGCCTCTTGTGCTTTTTTAAAAGTTTCTTGATCACGTAATACAAGCAAATATTCTGTTTCCCCTGTATTTTCATTGGCATAAATAGCGGCTGTGCTCATTTCGACATCAATTTTTCTACCATGATATGTTGGCATTTCGGATAAAAATGAAGGCACTTCGTTGTTCGCAATCAAATAACAAGTAGGCTCGCCTTGTTCCTTTTTTCGGGTCATACAATAGGAGCAGTACGGCACAAAATCACCATTCTCCCAATCCGTCAAGTGTTGTGCAGCAGGGTTCATCATAATGATTTCCCTGCTTTCCTTCATAATGATAATGCCATCTTGAATATGCTCATAAATTTGCTGAAAATATTCATTTTGTAGGCGGGATTGCATACTTTACGCCTCCTTATAAATCAACCCTTTTACTTTACACGTTTTTTTCATCATCGTATAACTATTTACACTATACCCTTTTTTCCGTAAAAAACGGCTAGCCATGTTTAAATCTATTTGACTTTCTACAAGCAGATGGATGGGGCGATTTTCGATTTCTATATAAAAACTTGGCAAGTAGCCGTACGGAATATGCTTACTATTATAAACTAAACAGCCTGCTGTATTGTAATCACGCACATCAAGTATTTGATATGCTTCATCTACTTGGCGATACGGAATGGCTTTCACCTGTTTGACAGGGACAAGACGGATATAAAAAGTACGCGCTAAGACAATGCCCACTACACCGATTAGTAAAATTTTCATAAAACCTCCAAAAGAGTGCCTCACATTAGAAGGCACTCTTTATAATGATTAACTATTTTACTTCTATCACCCATTGACCGTAGCCGCCAGTCATATTGACTAAATTGTGGAAGCCATTTGTTTTTAATATGCTGGCTGCAATAGCAGAACGACCACCGGCTTGACATTGAACAATGAGTTTTTTATTTGGCACTTCATCTAAACGATTTTTTAATGTACCAACCATAATGTGCTGTGCACCTTCAATATGCCCTTCATTATATTCTGTCAGATTACGCACATCTAATACAGCTACATCTTCTGCGTCCATCATCGCTTTTGCCTCTGAAGGTGTAACATTTTCATATGAATCTAGTACATTCGCTTGCTCAATCATCGCTTCTACATCTGCATAACCTAGTACTTGGTCAATACCGATTGAGCGAAGTGCGATCAGCATGTCATTCATCTGAGCAGGATCAACTAGTAAATATAAAGGTTCCTTGTAGTTAACAATCCAGCCCATCCAGTTTGTGAATGAGTTATTAAATGGCACGTTCATCGTTCTCTTAATATGTCCTTGTGAGAAGCTTTGTGCATCACGTGTATCTACTACTTGCTGCCCTGCTGCTATCAATCCTTCAATTTCTTCAACAGAAGTAATAACTTGTGACTCTGGTAAATTTTTAATTAACTCAATACCAATTTTATTGACTGATTTCATCACTGCAAAGTAATAAGGTGGTTCTGGTTGACCGTCTAATAATGCTTTCACAAAGTCTGGCTCGTTGTCAAATTGCATTGCCCAGTTGAATTGTTTTTCATAGCCAACTGTTGTAGAAGGTACTGCACCAAGCGCTTTCCCACACGCACTACCTGCTCCGTGTGCTGGCCATACTTGTAAATAGTCTGGTAATTGCTTAAAGCGCTCCACAGATGTATACATCACTTTTGCTCCTGCATCAGCTGTGCCTTGAAAACCTGCTGCTTTTTCAAGTAAGTCTGGTCGACCAATATCCCCAGCAAACACAAAGTCACCTGTAAAGATGCCAATTGGTTTGTCTGCCGCTGCTCCATCTGTTAACAGGAATGAAATTGATTCTGGCGTATGACCTGGTGTATGCATTACTTCAAAAGTAAGCTTACCAAGTTCAAATTTGTCACCATCTATTAATAACATATGGTTAATGCCTTCTAAATTTTGATATTTCCAGTTTTCATCGCCTTCATCTGAAATATACATTGTTGCACCGAAACGATCGGCTAATTCACGAGAACCTGCTACAAAATCGGCATGGATGTGCGTTTCTAATGCCCCAACGATTTTCATATTTTCTTTTTCAGCTACTTGGATGTATGGCTCAATGTTGCGCATTGGGTCAACAATCACTGCCTCGCCTTTTTGTTGACAACCTACCATGTAAGAAGCGTGTGCTAATTTTTCATCATAGAAATAACGTAATAACATAAAATTCTCTCCTTTTAATTTGATTTTTTATTTAAAACCTGTAGTGTTGCTTGTACATATTTCAGTGACTTTTGAACACTCGGGTCTTTTAACCATTTCATAATGGTAAAGAGTTTTACTGGTTCTTTTGTTGCTTCTGCTTGTTGTTGAATTTCTTTTACTAGCGATAAGCCTTGTTTTCCTTTTTCTACAACAGGTTCTGTGTAGGATTGGATACTTGCTGTTGCATAATCGATTGTTTGTTGATCCGCTAACACAGCTGTTGCAAAATCGAGCAAGTCTTCTAACTGATTGATCATTTGTAAAAGCTTCGGCAATTTTTCTAGTAAGCCAACCAATGCTTCCACTGTTTCAAGATTTAAGTTATAGCTTCGTACAAGATCATCGTATTTTTGAATGGCTTGCTGATCTTGTAATACCGCTTGTCCAAAACTTACTACATTGCCGATTGCTTGTAAGTTTTCTTCATAGGTCGGCAATTTCTGTAGTAATGATACGAGAGCTGCTTGAACATCCGGCTGCTTTAGTTGCTCTAGTAACGGATTCGTTTCCATTACATATGCCTCCTTTCTACATCGTTCCTTTTAGCATGCCGTCCCAGTACATGATCGGTAATAAATCTTTTTTCATCATATACATGCTCGTACTTTCAACGGCTTGGTTAAATGGCATAGTTTCAGCAGGCTCTTTTGTATAGTCGAACTCTGCTAAAATTAGCTTGTTGTAACCTGTGACGATTGGGCAAGATGAATAACCGTTATACGTTTTATCCATTGTTTGATTGCGCATACAAGCGAGTACATTTTCTGCAACGACTGGCGCTTGCTTACGGATGGCTGCCCCTGTCTTAGATGTCGGTAAATTTGCACAGTCGCCAATGCCAAACACGTTCGCATATTTTTTATGTTGCAATGTATACATATCTACATCTACCCAACCATTTTGGTCAGCTAATGGGCTATTGGCGATAAATTTCGGTGCATTCATATAAGGTGTGACGTGAATCATGTCATACTTCACTTCCTCTTTCGCACCTGTATCTAGATTTTCAAAGATTGCAATTTTTTCATCCGCTTTAATTTCGATTAAGTTACGGCGGAATCTTGCATCGATTTGTTTTCGTTCCACTACTTTTTCTAGCGCCTCACGGTATTTGAGTACATCGAAAATGGCTGGATTTGCTGAACCGAAGACAACTTTCATATTTTGACGAACACCCGCTTTACAGAAGTAATCTTCAGCTAAATGCATAATTTTTTGTGGTGCACCACCGCATTTCACAGGTGAATTCGGGTGCGTAAATAAGGCTGTACCCGATTTTAAATTGCGAATCGTTTCCCATGTATAATCTACATGTTCAAATGAATAGTTACTGCAAATAGATTTTGTACCAAGCTCTTCTTTCAACCCTTTAATGGCGCCCCAGTTAATTTCAATACCGCCTGCTACAACTAAGTAATCGTACGTAACAGATGTTTGATCTCCTAGGGTGACTTCGTTTTGTTCAGGTTTAAATTCAAGTACAGATTGTTGAATCCATACTGCACCTTCTGGGATAATAGATTCCATAGAACGTTCAGAATCTTCTTTTTTAGCAACTCCTCCACCGACTAGCGTCCATAACGGCTGATAATAATGTTTTGATGCTGGATCTATAATAGCCACTTCATGGTTGAGGCTTTGCGATTTTCTTAATAAGCGAGCAGCAACAGAAATACCAGCTGTTCCCCCACCAACAATGACGACTTTGAAAGAATTTTTCACGCTTCTTCCTTCTTTCTGCATTTTGTGTTGTGAAACTTTACACTCTAATCATAGTAAAATCTATATTTCAAAAATATAGGGGTTTCCCCCTAAACAATGACTTGTTTTTTTAGTGGAAAACCCCTAATTTTATTTATATTTATCTATATTAATATAAGAAGAAAGGAGCTGATACGATGCATTCTTTACAAACTTGGGCAGCGGCACATAAAGGGAAGCTGCTTCTCCTCTTTGTTTTATCTCTATTTTCAGGTGGCAGTATTGTTCTACAAGGCTATAGCATTGTGCAAATTGTCGACCTTGTATTTATAGAACAAAGCCCTTTTTCATCTACATTTCTTTTTTTACTTTTATTATTTCTTGCTATCCTGTTACGCTTATCTACACAGTTTTGGCTAAATAGAATAGGTGGGACATTGGCCGAGCGTGTCAAAAATTCGATTCGCCAAACACTGCTTCAGCATTGGACACAAAATGCAATGGAAGCGCAAATGACCACACAAACAGGCGAAAAGGTGACATTATTAATTGATACAGTAGACCAATTAGAAAGTTACTACCGGGAATATATACCACAAGTCATCAAAACAACCGTCGTACCACTCATTGTGTTAATTGCTGTATTTATGACACATGCGGCAAGTGGCTGGATTATGCTCATTACAGCCCCGTTTATTCCGTTAACGTATATCATCGTCGGCATGCAAACAAAAGCAAAATCCGAAGAACAATTAGTCGCGATGAATCGATTTTCTGGAAAATTCCTTGATTTACTGCAAGGACTTCAAACAATTCGTCTCTTTGGACAAAGCGATAAGCAAGAGGAAGTGCTAGCAGAAAGCAATAAAGGATTTATGGAACGTACATTGTCCGTTTTAAGAATTGCTTTTGTTTCCACATTATTTATTGAATTAATTACAACATTAGGGGTCGGATTAGTCGCGCTCGAAATTGGCTTTCAAATGATTGTCTTTCAATCGCTCACTTTTGCGCCTGCATTTTTTGTTTTAACGTTAGCACCTGAGTTCTACAATTCCTTAAAAGAACTCGGCGCAGCCTTTCATACAGGTCGAGGAAGTTTAGGCGCAGTTTCCATTATTGAAGAGGCTATGCAAACAACCGCAACACCCGTGCATTGGGGCAAAGAGCCGATTGACGATAAACCACAGCTTTCCTTACAAAACGCCATGTACCAGTATGAAAATGGACCGCTCATTGGACCAATTTCTCTTGCTGTAAAACCTGGGGAAATGATTGCTTTAATCGGTCCTACTGGTCACGGTAAAACAACGATTTTAAATATGCTGTCAAGTATGGTGGAATTATCTAACGGTGCTGTTTTAATCGATGGTAAACCGCGCACACAACTGTCCGAGCAAGATTGGTATCGTCAAATGAGCTATATTTCGCAACATCCATATGTATTTGCTGGTACGCTTCGGGATAATATTCGAATGGGGCTTTCAGCTACTGATGAGGAGATTTATGAAGCGTTGCATAAAGCACAACTCACATCTTGGCTGGACACATTGTCTGAACAATTAGACACTAACATCGGTGAAGGTGGACGCGGATTATCTGGTGGTGAAAAACAACGCGTCGCTATTGCTCGTGCTTTTTTAAAGAACCCAGCAATTTTATTTTTCGATGAACCAACTGCAGGACTGGATGTGTTAACAGAGCAACTGTTAACACAAGCGATGTATACATTCAGTCAACATGCAACCGTCATTACGGTAGCACACCGATTCGAGAGCATTCAGCATGCTGATACATTATATATTATTGAACATGGTCAAGTTAGCGCGAGCGGCACACATGCACAATTAGCATCTCACCCGTTTTACGAATATATGAAGAAAAGAGGTACGTATGATGAAAGCACTTATTCAGATGATTTTACATGATAAAAAAGATGTGCTACTTGCGATGACTGCTGGTACAATTAGCGGTCTTACAGCAGTAGCATTATTTGCACAAAGTGGCTTTCTCATTTCAAAAGCGGCTCTCATGCCTCCTTTTTATATCATTTTGATTTTAACGGCATTTTTAAAGCTTTTCGGTGTTGCCAAATCAGCTAGTAAATATGCCGAACGCTATATTTCACACCGTGTTACATTTCGCTTTATGAGTGCTGTACGCATGCGCTTTTTTAAAAAGTTAGTACCGCAAACAAACTTATTACATGCATACAAAAGTGGTGATTTATTAAATCGGATTACGAGCGACGTGGATCTATTGCAACATTTTTTCTTAAGGGTCGTCTATCCACCGTTTATTGCGCTATTTGTTTTTTTCGCAACGATTCTTTTTACAATGTGGTTTTCACCGTGGCTAGCACTGATTTTGATGATTGGCTTAATTTTCACAAGTACAGTCGTCCCAACAATCTTGATTTATCAAAAATCGAATACAGCTGTGCCGGTCAAAAATGCATTTACAAATGAAGCAGCGGAATATTTATACGGTTACCGTGATTTACAGCTACATTACCAGTTAGCAACGAAGGAACAGTCGTTAAAAATCATAAGTACAGATTATTCACGACTAAAAAAACAAGAGCTAAATCGTGAACAAAGCGTACATGTTTGGAATCAGTTCATTTCTTTATTAACGGCGTTTTTCATCGTCAGTGTAGGGGCCTATTTCGTTTCCATCGGTGCTTTAGATGGTTTATACCTTGCGATGCTAGTATTAGTGGCATTAACAGTGTTTGAATCGGCTATCCCACTTGCGATGCTACCTAGTCATTATAAAAATGCTCAAGAAGCGACCGCGCGATTAGATGCGATTGCACCACCCGCTTCTCCTACTGAGCGTATGCCATTAGTAAGCAATAAGCCATTGAACATTACATGTGAAAATGTATCTTATTCGTATCAAAATACATTGCATTCTGCTGTTTTACATGTCAATTGTACAATTGTCGCTGGGGAAAAAGTAGCGATTGTCGGTCCAAGTGGCTCTGGCAAATCGACATTATTTCAACTGCTTATTCATGAGCTTAAGCCGATTAGTGGCGAGATTTTTATAAATGAGCAGCCGATGCGTTCTATCGATGAGCAGGAACTTTGGGCACAAATGAGTATTCAATTACAGCATAATCACTTTTTCTCTGGCACCATTCGAGAAAATTTACTACTGGTAAAACCAACCGCGACAGATGAAAAACTACAGCAAGTGCTCGACCAAGTATTTATTACGAAATCATTATCCGCTATTGTATATGAAAAAGGCGGCAATTTATCGGGAGGCGAAAAACAACGCCTTGCCTTTGCACGTGTACTATTAAAAAATAGTGACCTATGGCTGTTAGATGAACCATTCACGAGTGTAGATGCCCAAACCGAGGTGCATTTATTTAACACTTTACTCACAAAAGGAAAAGACAAAACAATTGTCCTGATTACACATAAGCTAACAGATTTAGCAAAAATGGACCGCATCTTCGTGATGAATAATGGCACACTAGCAGAAAGTGGTACATTTGAACAATTGCTTACACAGCGCGGCCTTTTTTATACGATGTATATGCAACAAATACGAGGTGATAAAAAATGAATACGTGGGATCAACGCTTTAAACAACAGGAATATGTATACGGAACAGAAGCAAATGAATTTATACGACAACAGTCTGACCGTTTTCCAACAGGCTCTACTATCGCAGCATATGCGAAAGGAGAAGGACGAAACGCAGTATATGTAGCTTCCCTTGGACCAATGCCAATGTTACAGCTTATGACTATGCACAATCAGGGCTAGATAAAACAGAGGCATTAGCAAAAGCACAAAATATACATGTCCAAACGAAGCTTGTTGATTTAATCTCTGGCAAATGCGATGTTGTGCAAGTAGTAGTGAAAAAGTTAGACAGCTTTTGTAAGTCGTAGCACTTCATATAATAGAGGATGAATTGAAAGGATGAGACATCTGCTCATCCTTTTAATTTTGTTGTGGTTTACACGATGGGGTTACTTGGGTCTGCTGGTTTTGACCAGATAGCCGTACGTTTTGCTCGGTTGCAGAATCTTTTTGCTCGTTCGCCAAGTACTTTTGACCGTTGATATGACCAATTTTGCTCAATCTAGACAGTTTATCATTCCACCACTTCAACAATCACCTTTTTATTAAGGTAATCCCAGCACCACTTATAGCAATCGTTTTATTAACAGCTGTAGCAATCTATAGTGGTGTGGAATTAAGAACAATTGGAGATTTAGGAAGCATTACAAAACCACTTCCTACTTTTCTCATCCCTAATGTGCCTTTTACGTTTGAAACACTTCAAATAATTTTTCCATATTCATTAGCATTACCATTGTACACTTTTACCCCTCGCTTGCGTAAATTCTGCCTAAGTAGCACTTCATCACTTCTAATTTGATCCCCATAATGCGAACGATCAAATTAAATATGATTGATTTTCACCTTTTGCGACATCCAGACCAACTACTGGATTCATAGTTTATCTCCTTAACAGACGTAGTTTCCCCTTTATCCAGTAAAGCTGCCAATTGAACAATGGTTAATTCATTGACATTGTTCATATTAATACCTCCACATTAAATACTCCCTCACGCTTGAATTTATTGATTAAAATCGTTCCTATATCAAAACATTTATCGAAGGAATTATTCTTCTCCTTATTCAACTAGCCCCCGTTAGTTGAAGAAGAACGAGTTTAAATGTGATGAACATCCACTATTTCAAACCCTTGATTTTAATCTTATCCCAATAATTTTCTGCTTCTGGGATACAATTCAAGACTTCATTTGCAATACCATCAAAAATACTTTCATCAGCACTAGGGGTATCATACCTAAACCACTATTCGCAAGTGTTCGATAGCTTCCTTCTCCATTCAGGCATGTACTACTTTTACTTTAAATCCAGTTGAATATACTTTATTTGTTCTGCTCATAGAAAAATCCCCTCCAAATAGGACATGCAATTGACTATAACTATAGTCTTTTTTTACATTGTCTACTTAAAGGGGATAATACCAACCATCAGGAGTGGTCTTTAACATATTTTATAGTAGTAGGCTACTTCGTTTCACAAAAATCATTCTACTTTTAGATTTACCCACCTAAATACTCTATCTCATTACTTTAATCAAAGCAGCAAGCTCTTCATTTCCGTAGCCTGCATCCAAAGCCCTCTTGAAAAGGCCTTGGGCAAACAGCGGAAATTCATTGTTAATTTTAGCTTCTTGAGCTTGTACCATGAAAAGTTCAACTGTAGTCATGCACATATTTATAGAACTCTGTGGGTTATCGTAGGTTTCTGTTTGAATTACTTCACTCTCATACTTAATAACCTCCCCAACAACTTGTGAAACATGGGCAATCATGGAACCGAAATCATCTATGCGTAGTCCATCTGATTCAAGGATTCGTGCCGCGTGGAAAAATCCTAAATATGAACCAAACAAGTATGAAAGAAAGGCTAAGTCTGTAGAAGATGCAGCACTAACTTGCTCTCCAAGATAAGGAACATTCCCAGCTAAGCATTTTAAAATTTGTTCACTCTGTTTATAGGCTTTTAAGGAACCTGAAGTGAAAATTGTTGCCTCTGAATTACCCATTTGAAGTGGTGAAGCTGCTATTGCTCCATCAAGATATTCTACATTATTTTCTTGAGCCCATAATTCATTGTCACGTGCTTGCTGAGGGCTACCTGTACTCAACTCGATAAGTACTCGACCTGAGAGAGCTTGTTTGACCTCTTTTGTATCCAAAATACTAATGGAAGCTTTATAATCGGACAAACAAATAATGGACACGTCACTTGCACTTATGGCACTAGCGACACTGGTAGCTAGGATTGCCCCATCTTCTAGTAGAGATTCTGCTTTTTCTATGGATCGATTCCACACGGTCACTTGATAGCCTTTTTTTAGCAATACCCGTGCTAATGTTGCCCCCATTGATCCCAAACCGATTACTGTTACATTATTCATCTATTGTACCTCCATGTCCTATTATCATTTTCTGTATGATTCTTTCTTTTTTATAAGAGTTCTGCGGTATTACTGACATAAAATTGTGTTGCAGCTAGCTCTTTTCCATTTATTATGACTGCTAGCGTATGTTCACCTGGATGATGCTTACGGGTTGTCAAATCTTTAAAATGGTGGCTCTGTATATATCGGCGGCCTTCTTTTTCGAATATGCGTTCCGTCACTTTAAATAATTTTCTAGAAGTCGTTCCATTCGCTTTGACAAAATCAATCGCATATTCCACACGGAGCTTCTGCGATTCAGAGGAGTTAGTCTGAACGGAAAATGAAAAAATAAGCGTTTGCCCAATTTCCAAACTATCCTCTTCTAGCGATAATTCAGTAACTGACACATCTGGAGAGATTTCAAAACCAAGCAAGAAAAGTACTTCTGAATCTCCCTTTCTTAGTAAACCACGACATCCATGTTTAATAATCCAATCTGTAATGGAATTCGCCCCATACCAGCCATGACCGAGATCTTTCACTAAATCCGGATGATCTTTGGAAATATCGTTCAAATTGTTAGCCACACTTTTCTGTACATACACAGAAGTATCCTGTTTAAGCTGATTTAAAATCGGTAAAATGGGTGATGGATTCAATTTGAATGCTTCCAACACAGGCGCCCAAGGTAATCTTGGCCGACACCCCTCGCTGGCTAACCGTCTGATATGATGATTGGGATGGCTCGCCCACTTCAACATTTGATCCATCATCCTTTCGGGATCTTTTAATATGAAAGACCGAACAGCAAACTCTGAACTGGAGAATTGAGTAAATATCTCTAATGCATGAATGGAATCATGCCAATCATCTAGTCCATTCACTTCCACAAAATCTGGAAAGAATAAGTATTCCACTCCAATACATTTAGGTGCAATTCGAGTCAAAATAGATAATGCATCACTATAGGACGTAGGTAAGGTCATTCGTAAAGAAGCGCTTATATGTCTGATACGCTGTTTGAATTGTTCCTTTTCCCAATGATCGTCGTAGATTAAACTCATAAACTTATTTGAATCAAAAGCAGGATATTCAAGTTTTACAATATGCGTAAATTTGTTGAAGAAATCTGGTGTGTATTTACCCGCAAATGTATCAGCCATGTTCCATCTCCCTTCTGTTAGGTATCAGTTCCATCCTGATTGAGCGATGGCACTTAACTGACTTTCACAAACCTCTACAAGTTCAAATTAGTCGGGATCAGATGTCTTAGCGTAATCTCCCGTGAATCAATCATCGACACAAAATTTTGAAACTCTGGTATAGACTTGAGTTGCTCCATCGCTGCCAATGCCTTTTCCATATCACACCAATATATGATGTCCGTCCATTGGCTTTCGTCTGGTGTATGTAGCAATGTGCGCCCCTCAAATCCTGATATTTCAAATTTTAAGACCTTGGTAAGTGCGGCAGCTGCCTGACAAAAACGATGCTTGCCAGTCCCCTCCTTCAGCTCAAATAAAACAATTTCCATTACATATTTTTGATTTTCTGGTTCCATTTTTTAGTCACCTTTCATCCTCTTATTGGTGAAGTCAACGTATTTCTAGTCTAGATTCTCGTAGCTTCATAAACATTGACTTCTAGTTTTAATATACGGGATAATAGTGACAACTATTGGCACTATTAATAATTTTTTTAATAGAGGAGGACTATTTTATGCACAAAGCGCAAAGACTTATTCAACTCATAATGAAGGTCAATGAACGTAAGAAATTTACCATTCAGGAGATGGCGGAAGAATGCGGTGTTTCACGCCGAACGATGATTCGCGATTTAATGGAGCTGAGTGAACTGGGTGTGCCGCTTTATTCCGAAACTGGACCCAACGGTGGTTATCGTGTTTTGCGTGAAAAAGTGTTACCGCCAATTAGCTTTACAGAACATGAGGCAATCGCATTGTTTTTTGCTTGCCAATCGTTACGTAATTACAAAGCACTCCCCTTCAAAAACGAAGTGAATACAGCATTAGATAAATTTTTCCACTATTTGTCGAGTGAACTAAAGAAAAAGATTGAAAGTATGCAACAACGGCTTATATTTTGGGTGCCTCCACATGAGTTAAATGTTCCGTTCTTAAAGGAACTACTTGAAGCTGCACTGGAGCAACATGTCGTCACTATCCTGTATGTAGTTTCTACTAGCAAAAGTAGAGTAATTCAACCTCTCGGGATTTATACGATGAATGGGTTATGGTACTGCCAGGCCTATTGTTTCTTAGCAGAGGATTATCGAGTGTTTCGTGTAGATAGAGTGAAGGATTTTTCTTTAGACGCAGATCAAAGTTTGAAATTGAACATGACGAATGAGCACATAAAGTCATGGATCATGCCAACAAATGAGGATAATATGTTAGACCTTGAGGTAGATTTAACACCAGAGGGAGTAAGACGATGTCAATCAGAAGTATGGTTATCCCAGTGGCTTAAACTGCGAGAGGATGGATTTGGTACGATTCGTACAAAAATGAACACTTCGTTTACACCATGGATCGTCCATTTTTTCCTGGGCTTAGGCATGGAGGCCAACGTAAAACATCCCCAGGTAGTACGGGAACAAATAAAAAGCAAGTTACAGGAACTAATCAAACAATACGAATGAAGACAACTTGGGGAACCGTTTTTCAGTTACTTAATTTAGTACTCTATTGGTCGTTTTTATATTGAGGGGGTTCATGACAATTTATTGACTGCTTCAATGTGTTGTCATGTGAGGCATGTAGGGTGGCTTTGTGATGATTTAGGAACCATCACAAAAGGACTTGTATACATGAAATTCAATCATAAACGCAAGTCCTATTCTTATTAAACTAAAGCACCCCGTTAGCCATCCATGAAGCGAAAAAATTAGCACTTCATCACAGAATACGTAAGATAATAAAGTTCTTTCATGGGAGTTTAAGTATAATTATTCACAAACTAATATCTTTTAGTTCATTATTAATTCCTAGAAAAGAAATCTATTGTTCTTCTTCATATTTTTTTAGAAAAGCAAAAATAACCTCTTAAGGGCAAGACCCAAAGAGGTTAAATAAATTTGTTGTCTGTTTTTATTGAGTGTCTTCGTCACCTTTGTACTCCAAAATATCACCTGGCTGACAATCCAAAGTCTTACATATCGCTTCTAATGTTGAAAAACGAACCGCTTTTGCTTTCCCATTTTTCAGAATAGAAAGATTCGCCATAGTAATTCCAACCCTTTCCGAAAGCTCCGTTACGCTCATTTTTCGTTTTGCTAACATCACATCAATATTAATAATAATTGCCATACCATCCACCTCAGACCGTCAAATCATTTTCTGATTTTATGTTAATCGCTTCTTTTAGAAGCCGTTGGAGGATAGCAGCAAAAACGGCGATAACCAACGAAGCAAAAATGATGATGAGTCCCATTAATCCAATAGGAGGGTCAACTTCCTTCGCTATAAAACGAAAGAGTGGCAAACCTAATACATACAAACCACTGATTGTAATCGCACAGCACTTTATGTTCTTTAACGCCTTTACAGATAGTTCCGAGAACGCTGCGTTCTCGTCAATGTACCGTAAAAGATTGAAAGCCTGATAGAGAGCAAAGTAAAAAGGCACAGCCGCTCCATACATCACGATCAAAACGAGATATTTCATTAGGGCAATATTTGGATACAATTTTGCTGCGAAATTCGCCATATGGGGCACTAAAAATATACATAAAGCAAGAACCGGTAGTCCTATAATAAAAACAGCTATTTTTAAAAACAATGTTGTAACTTTTCTCAAAATAAACACCTCACATTTTTACTTCATTTTTTTCTAGGAAATTTTTAATTGGCTTTTGAAGAACACTTACAAAAGTTGCAACGATACTTGTCACTAAAATACCCATTAGACTTAATGATATAGGACCTGCTGCATCATCTCCAGTGACTTTAGCAAGTACCATTAAGCTTACTATTCCTAACAGAATGAGGAAAATGACTGTAAAAGCACATTTTTTTATAACTTTCAAAGATTTAAGGGATAATTCAGAGAAAGCATTGTTTTTTTCGATATAGGTTAGTAGTTTAAATGCTTGACACAACGCAACAGAAAACGTAATACAGAATCCATATGCACATACTAAAAAGGGGATTAGGAAGTAAGCCGTATCTGGATGTACCTTTGCATCTTTATTGGCTATCTCAGGCAACCAAAAGATACATAAAGCAAGCATCGCAATTCCAATCAGAAAAATAATTACCTTTAAGAAGGTGGTTGAAGGTTTAACATTCATTTAAAGCACCTCACTGATTTAATAATAAAATGACTTTAACACATCATTTATCGTTATACAATAAATTAATATCGTTTTTATTATATCCTTTTAATTTTGAGAAAATAAAAAGCATTTCTCATTACAAAGAAATGCTCTTACTGCCCTTACTTTAAAATGTTAAATTTACAACTTGTTCAACAAGACTGCCCGTTCAGCAAGAAAATGTTCGGAATATTCTATTATCAACAATAAGATTTAACATAGCCTATTTTTTTATACATATTCATCCCTCCCCTAAAGAAAAATCACTTACTTAAAGTGTAACGTTGACAACCTTGTTTGAACACTTCTTCTTAAACTAAGCGTTAGTAATAGGTAAGCATTTGAAGTTATCTCCAGCTTTTCCCCTACTCCACACGGAACGTGCCAGTTTCCAAGCATTCCGCGTTCCATCTAGCGATGGTATTATTAATTATAAGTTTCAAGTTACTCTTGTTGATTTGGGTTAGTTTATTATTTCTAGCTCACATTTTTCTCGATATTTATTGATTTTCTTTAACATCGATTCAGTGATGCCCAAAACTTTTATTAGAGTATTCGCCTTGATTTTGTCAGTCATATGGATTAGTTTATGTACCTCTTTTTGGAGGATACGTAAGTTATCGAATTTATCGCTTCCTCCAAGATGCTTAGGTATATAATGGTGGCAGTATACGTTTTGTGCTTGCAGGAACATGCCAGTTATTTCACATTTCCCTTTCTTCATACTGTATCTACTAATCCGATTGTCCATATATTCGACACTTCGTGTCGGTGTTTTTGATTCCATTAACAATACGATTTCATGTCTTATGTCTATACTCAACCGTGTGGTTATTTGTACTCGACCTTCTTGGGTAAATGGGGTTATA
>NZ_JBNNLZ010000015.1:0-109289 GCF_050272295.1 Lysinibacillus sp. NPDC048646 | reverse complement strand
GTGATAAGATCTAGTGTCACGGGGACAATTGTTAGTTTGTTCGTTAGCATAAGGAAGCACCTCCTTCAATTGATACGTCTATCGTACCGGAGGTGCCTGGTTATTTATATGCGTTATTTGAATACGGGCTTACATAAGAACTATAAAAATCACACCCATATATCAAGTATTTAACCATAAAGAAAGAGCAGTGAGCTAACGTAGAAAACGTTAACTACTGCTCGTAATTATAGTCCATATAAAATCATTGATGATTAGTTTTTCTTCATTAGTCGTGTTAGTACTTTCGCTGTCATTTACTTTTACGAAAAAAAAGTAAATCACCCCTTTAATACCTTGGCCGGTTGGGAATGATTTACTCTCTCAGTTCCAATCGCCTTTGAAGCGATTTATTTTGTTCGGACTGTACAAGCGTTGCGAGCGCTGTACGGTCCTTTTAATTATCTGTTTTATTAAGTAAATTATACCATATTATTTACAATTTCCAAACGATGTGTATTAAAAAATAATATGCTTATCGTTAAATTTAATACCAATCACTTATTCGTTGTATTTTGCAAGAAAAAAGTGCAGAGAATTGCAACGAAAAATGCAGAGTGTTGCCACCCGATATTTTTACAACTTCTGCGAAAGTGCGTTGGCAAACGGAAGCTTTACCCTGTGTAAGAAATGATGTGGGCGTGGTGAATCAAGCGATCTACCAAACCTCCCGTTAAACGTGAGTCAGTGTATATTCGATTCCACTGACTAAGTTTGTTTTTAGGTCTGTGAAGTCATCTCATCTGTTAATTAATTTCATCGTGAAAATAAAAAGAAAATTAGGATAATCCGTCGAATATATACTCTATAACAACAGGCATTCCACAAATACCGATTACTATGTTATATGTGAATAGTAACCTAGGCCTTTAGTATATTCGATTATCTCATTCTCATTATAAAATTTTATTGTCTTTAATGAATCAAACACTGCTAGCGATAACATATAATTTTCTTTAAACATCATCGATTTCATGGTAATGTCTTGAAAAGCATTGTTAAATCCAGGATAATTTACGACTTGAATGGCTTCATAATTAATATCTCGTTCAATTGAAATGTTATTAAAACTTTCATTTAAACCTTGACCCGTTGCCTTTGTAAGAGATTCCTTAATAGTCCAATGAAAATAGAAATTTTTTAATTTCTCATTCGCACCCATAACATTATGTTTTTTTAGTTCATCAGGAGTTAAGATACTTTGAATTACTTCTTCGTAGGGAAAATCATAATCAATCCATTCAATATCAACTCCTATTTCGTAGTTTTTATAAATACCAATAACTACTATATTTTTTGAGTATGATATTGAAAAGTTAATTTCTCTACAGTTAATTAATGTTGGCTTACCATGATTCCTATCACAATCATTACATTTCCTAGAAATAAGTATGCTTTCTAAAGAAATTCCTGTATAGAGAGATAATAATATTCTCAGCATAGAGGCGGATTTTAGAAATCGATTTTTATCCTTATTGAATTTATAATTCGAATATCTCGTTTTTTCTTCTTTGCTTAATATACTAACTAAATCTGGTGTTACTTCATTTGAATCGAAACACCAAATATGACATTCACCTGACTTAATTTCCAAATTTCACATCCCCTTCTTCTTAAATTGTAAATTTAAGAAGAATCCTGATGCTAACCAGGATTCTTCTTTAAAATTTGTTGTTTAATTTAAAAGTTTGGCAAAGCTAATTATTGTAGGATTACTTATAACATCTTTGATAGTAATATCAGTATTAAAATGTTTGTTAATTTTAAAGGTAAGCTGAATAGCTAATAAAGAATTTCCACCTAGATCATAAAAATTTTCTTCTATGCCCGGGTTATTCATATCTAAGACCTCTCCCCAAATTTGTTGTAGTATCTTTTCATTCTCTGTTGAAGGAGGAGGAGAAGATGGCTGCATATGTGACTTAATATCCCTTAAAGACGGTAAAGATAATTTATCTATTTTTCCATTAGGAGTTATAGGTATCTTCTCTAATTCCTCAATAAACGCTGGAATCATATACCAAGGTAAATACTCAGCTAAAAATTGCTTTATATCTTTATAATCATTTTTACTTAGTGGTTTGTACGCTTGTATATACCCTACAATTACTTTATTGTCCTTTGCTTCCGAATGAACTAATACTACTGCCTTATTAATTAGAGGATGTTTTTTAAGCGCTAACTCTATTTCACCTATCTCAATTCTGAAACCTCTAACTTTAATTTGGCTATCTGCTCTGCCTAATAATTCAACATTTCCATCTTCTAAAAACCTTGCCATGTCTCCTGTTTTATACATATATGATACATTATTTTTGTCCCATTGATTTATAAGGAAATTTCTTTTATTCATTTCTTCATTATTAACATACCCTTTTGAAACCCCTGCGCCACCTATATATAATTCGCCAGGAACATTAATTGGTAACAACTCTTGATTTTCGTCTAGAATTAATAATTGTTGATTCATAAAAGGTTTTCCTATTGGAACAAGTTTCTCTTCATCACTAAATAACTCATTTCTTTCATAGAATGAACTATCAATAGTAGCTTCGGTTAAACCGAATGAATTTATTAGTCTTGTGTTTGGACCCATAAACTTTAGAAAATAATTATATTCACTTGTATACCAACTATCTGATCCGCAAATTACCAATTTCATGAAATCTAATGATTTATTTTCATTATCTAAATAACTAATTAATGTTCGTAGAACAACTGGAACAAATTCAGCAATATCTACCTTTTCATCACTCATTAAATTATAAAGTTTTTTAGAATCCAATAATTGAATCGATTCACATAAAACTAACTTTTTACCCGAACAAAGAGCTCTAACCCAATCTCCGGTGAAAACATCAAATGATAAATTAGCCATTTGTAAATGTGCGTTTGTTTCAGTTAATTTGTAAGCGGCTTTCCACGATTTATACATATTTACCAAATTCCCATGCGTGATCATAACACCTTTTGGTTTACCAGTAGAGCCAGAAGTATAGTTTACATAACATACATCACTAGATTCTATATATGGTAAAGGCATAACTTTATTAGATGTATTTTCTTGAGTTAATTCATCTACAGTAAGTATGTTACACTGATAAATTTTCAGTTTATTAATAACTTCATCATTAGATATTATTAATTCAATATTTGAATCATTTATCATATGCGCAATTCGTTGTTTCGGGTAAGTTGGATCTATGGGAACATAAGCTGCTCCAGCCTTTAATATTCCTAAGAGACCAACAATTAAATCGATAGATTTATTCATTGATAGACCAATGAGGTCATTTTTTTTAACACCCTTACTTATTAAAGAATATGCTAGTAGGTTTGCTTTTCCCTCTAACTCTTGGTAATTAATACTTTGACATCCTGCTCTTACAGCAATGTTAGATGCGTTTTGTTTAGCTGCTTCTTCAAATATTGAAATAATACCGCACCCATTTTCCGGTAATTTTATTTCGTGATTGAATTCATTTATTATCTTATATTTTTCCTCTTCACTAAGTATTTTTATATCACTAAGGAAGGAATTAGCAGCATTAGATAGCTCTACTGCAGCATTTTTTAAATGCTCTAAAATACTACGAACAGAAAATTCCGAATAAACGCTCTCTAAGTAACTGATTTCAAATTCTATTTGTTTACCGGGCTTAACAGTTATGCTCATAGGGTAATTAGTGTGTTCGAGAGAATATCTATTCTTCATCAATAATTCATTTTTCTGTTCTTTATCTTCGTTTATTGAAGGATAGTTCTCAAAAACAAATATCTGATTAAATAGAGGAGAACTATTTTCCATGTCACTCCATTCTTTTATATCAGTAAGTGAAGAATGTTCATATTCTCTTAATTCCCACTGTTTGTTCTGTATAGATTTGAGCCATAATCCTATTTCAGCTTCGTTCCCAACTTTTATTCTTATAGGAAGAGTGTTAATAAATAGACCAACTATATTTTCACTATTAATAATTTCAGTAGATCTACCAGATCCAGTCACTCCAAAAATAATATCATGGTTCTTGCTGTATTTACTTAATACTAGTGCCCAAGAACCTAAACATAAAGTATTTAAAGACACTTTTCTTAACTTTGCTGAGTTGTATAACTTTTGAGATTCTTCTGTTGAAAGTAACAATGATATTGAGTTATTAGTATGAACATTCCCTTCCTTATTTGTTTTTTCTATATTCAACAGAGTTGGTTCCATGATTCCTTCTAACTCTCTAGACCAAAAATCTTTACTTTTATTCTGATTTTCTTTCTCATTTCTCCATGATAGGTAATTACCGTACGATGGTTTTTTGGACTTGTCATAATTCTGATTCCTTTTAAGATCCTTATATATACTCATCAATTCATTTATTATTAGAGTATAAGTCCATCCGTCCATTATGGCGTGGTGATATCCCCAAATCATTTTAGTTAGGTATTCATTATAATTAACCAACTTAATTTTCATTAGTGGTGCACGTAGAAGATCTATGCTCTCTTCCCTATCAATTGCTATTAAATTATTGTAAAATTCATCATTTTCTTGTATTGAATAGTTAGTTCTATCATAAACTTCAATATCAAAAGGAGTATTTTTATTTACTAACAACAATGGTCTTTTGATATTTTCAAAAATGAAATGACTTCTTAATATATCATTTTTATTTATAACAATGTTCCAAGCTTCATTAAATAAAGATATATCAAGTTCCCCATGTAATTCACTACATGATTGAACATAATACATAGATTTTTTTTCATCGTAAAGAGTATGGTATAGCATACCTTCTTGCATAGGACTTGGATTCCAAATATCCTCAATGTTTCCTTGATAAATTTTTTCAATAGATTCTAACTCTGATTGATTTAAAGTGGCTAATGGGAAATCAGATGGTGTATTTTCTGAAACTAACTTATTTTTACAATGACTAATTAGCTTTTCAAGTATATCAATATAATGCGAAGCAATCTTATCAATAGTTTCAAAGCTATGCTTGTTTTTACTGTAAGTCCAATTCATTATTAACTGATCATCTTGAACACTACAGTTTATTTCTATTAAATGTTCACGGAGACCTAGATTGGTTCTATCAGAATTAACATGGTATTTAGAAGGAGTAATAGAATTTTCATTTGTCCCATTTGAAAATCTCCCCATGTAATTAAAACTAATTTCAGCTTTCTGTTTACTATTTAATGCATTTTGAACTTTTTCATCTTCCAAAAGATATCGAGCTAAGCCATAACTCCAACCTTTTTGTGGAACTCTTCTGAGTTGTTCTTTTACACTTTTAATAGCAGCCCCCAAGTCGTTATCAAAGGAGCCTTTTGTTGAAATTTCTAATGGAAAAATACTTGTAAACCAACCTATTGTCCGTGATATGTCAGTAAATGTTGACTGATTTTCTCTACCATGGCCTTCTAGATTTATTAATACGTTACTATTTTTAGTCCAATTTCTCATAACACTAGTCAGAGCTGTTATTAAAATATCGTTAATTTGTGTATTATACTTTTTATGAACTTCACTCAACAATATTTTTGTGGATTTAGCACTCATGACTTTTGATATCATGTCCGCTGATTCTCTCGTATTATTTTTATTATAGTCAGTTGGTATATAGCCAGATTTTCCAGTTAATCCTTCTAGCCAATAGTTGGCTTCCTTTTTTATCTGTGCTGACTGAGCATATTCTTTTAAGTACTCTGCCCATTTTTTAAAAGTAGAAGTTTTTAATAAAGTTGGCGCCATTCCTTCTTTTAAATTGTTATATTCACTGATTAAATCTTCTGTAAATACTCTCCAAGATATCCCATCCATTATTAAATGATGTGCAGTTACAAAAAGTAAATCTTTTTCTTTAGTGTTTCTTTTGAAATAAATACATTTAATAAGAGGTCCATTGTAAATATCAATATCTTCTTGTAATTCTAAAGTCTTTTTAGCAAAAATAGTTTCCTGTTTATCTTTATTTACATTGCTCATATCTAGAGATTGCAATGTAAACTTTTCTTTAGTTTCTTTATAATATTGTTTATGTCCCTCATCCGCTTTTTTAAATCTAATTCTAAATGCATCATGATTATTTATTACTCTTTGTAATGCAATTTCTAGATGTTTTTTATCTACATTTACCTCATATAGTTGAGACATATTAAAATGATTTTTATTAGGTAAATCTTGATAGAAAAACCATTTTTGAATAGGCGTTAGATTTATATCACCCTCTGCTAAATCACTCTGTACTATTTTCTCCCCTTTATAGTGTTGAGATATGTTCGCTAACTTTCTAATAGTTCTATTTTCCAATAGGTGTTTAGGAGAAAGTTTATATCCACTTTTATTTATTTTCGAAATAATTTGAATAGCGAGAATGGAGTCTCCTCCTAGTTCAAAGAAATCATTATCTAACCCTACGACCTCTTTATTAATCCCTAAATATTCACTCCAAATTTCGGCAAACCATAATTGTTTATTGGTATAATTATCAATATTAAAATTTTCTATTTTTGATTCTATAGATGGCTCAGGTAATGCGTCTATATCAATTTTCCCATTAATTTTTAAAGGAAATTTATTAATATTAATAATATAAGAAGGAATCATATAATTCGGAACGGATTCAACTAAATATTCTCTAATAATTTGCGATGGAATATCACTAACAACGTAAGCGATTAGCTGCTTGCCTGAGTTAATAGTCTGTTTAATAGTAACGACAACTTCTTTAATTTCTTTATGTCTTGATAATACATGCTCTATTTCCCCTAACTCTACTCTAAAACCACGGATTTTTACTTGGTTGTCTATTCTTCCTAAAAACTCTATACTTCCATCTTCCAATCTTTGAACTCTATCTCCCGTTTTATAAAGAATTGGATCCTCAAAATTTTCAAATGGATTTTTGATGAATTTTTCTTGGTTTAATTCCTCTCTTTTTAAATAGCCAATCGAAATCCCATCTCCACCTAAATAAAGTTCTCCTGGCACTCTATCTGGTAACAAATTTAAATCCTTATCCAAAACATATAAAGTGGTATTAGAAATTGCTTTCCCGATAGGAAGAGGAGAATTCCAATCTTCATTTTTACTTACTTCGTAAAATGTTGAGAATGTTGTATTTTCAGTCGGTCCATAAACATTCATTAAAATTGTATCGGGAGCTATAACTTTAAATTTTTTTGCAACCGCTAAAGCAATGGCATCTCCACCCGTTAAAAGCTTTTTTAAGCCTTTCATATTATTTATATGATCATCATTAAGTTGTTGAAATAGACCTGCAGTTAGAAAAATTGTTGTTATTTTATGATCTTTAATAAATATAGACAAATCATCTAAAGTTGGTAATTCTGGTGGAAAAATCACTAGCTTACATCCATTTAACAAACTTCCAAATATCTCAAACGTAGATGCATCAAATGATAATGTAGAAAACAATATAAATGCCTCATCTTTGGAAGAATCATGATAATTAGTATTTTTTACAAGTCGTATAATCGATTTGTGCGTTATTTCTACTCCTTTAGGGGTGCCCGTTGAACCAGATGTATACATTACATAAGCTATATCTTCACCAGATGAACTTATATTAGGACGCTGTAAACTTTGAGAGGCTATTTCTCTAGCGTTAAAATCCATATCAATTGTCAATATTTCATCTGATTTATAAGTTAAGCTATTTGAATCTGATAGGATTAAATTCACATCAGAATCTTCTATCATTGATTTAATTCTTTGTTCTGGATAATCAGGATCGATAGGTACATAACAACATCCCACTTTTAAAATAGCTAATATAGCTTCTATAGAATTACTAGATCTTTTTAAGAGCATTCCAATTTTCTGGCCTCTTTTAGCTCCATTTTCTATTAAATAATTAGCTAATTTATTGCTTCGTTCTTCCAATTCTCTATAAGTTAAAGTTCTTTCCTGAGAGTGTAGAGCCGTCATAGCACCATACATATTTACTATATCTAAGAATACATCTTGAACCGATTTCATTCTTGGGAATTCCGTTACATTATGCTGTTTATCTTGAATAGCATTAATTTCATTTTTATCTAAAATGGAGAATGATTTTAGTAATTGTGTTGAATCTTTTAAAATCTCCTGAATAAATCTAACGTAGCTGTCAATAAGAATTTTTATTTTACTCTCTTTAAATAAATCAGAGTTATATTCTACCTTTCCTATCAAGTAGCCTTTTTTCTCAGTCATATTTAATGTAATATCATATTTTGCAGTATCTGTATGAATGTCTAAAATATCATATTTTAAGTCTCTCAATTCTCCAATATTAATAGGGTCATTCTGTAAGACAAACATTGATTGAAAAATTGGTGGATAAGCATCATTCCTATCAGGTTTTACACTCTCTACAACTTTCTCAAAAGGTACTTCTTGATTTTCTAATGCCTCTAGACTAGTATCTTTAACTAATTTTAAAATATCTTCAAAACACATATCTCCATGAATTTTCGATCTTAGAGCAATCGTATTGCCAAAGTAGCCCATTATCTCCTCAAACTCAGTTTTTTCTCGATTAGCTACTGGAATTCCTATTATGATATCTTCTTGATTTGTATATTTATAAAGCATGCTTTTATATGCACCGAGTAAAAACATAAACAGAGTAACATTATAGTTTTGACAATATTCCCTAATATGTCTAAAAGTATCCTTTTCTATCACAAATTCAATTTGCTTACCATTATAAGTTTGTTTTAACTGTCTTGGATAATCCGTCGGTAATTGTAAAATTGGTAGATCTCCACTTAACTTTTTTCTCCAAAATTCAATTTTCCCTTTAAAACTATTCTGTTGCAAAATCTTACGTTGCCATCTGGAAAAATCAGTATATCTACAATCCAACTGAGTCAATGAAGCATTAATATTAATCATTTTTTTGTTATATATTTCTATAAAATCTCTTAGCAAGATACCCGTCGACCATCCATCTGATATTGCATGATGCATTATAAAAACCAAAACACAATGATTATTTTTAAATTTAAAAAGTTTTGTTTTAAATAAAGGACCTTCTTGAAGATTAAACGGTACATTTACCTCTTTTTTAATAACATTTAGAAATTCATTAGAATTCATACTTATATTGCTGAAATCAAATTCATCAATCCCGCTTAATTTTTTAACGTTAGGTGTAACCACTTGATGTGGTTTACCATTAATATTCGGTAACGTTGTTCTTAACGAATCATGACGTTTAACTATTTCTGTTATAGAAGACTGTAAAATTTCTTCGTCTATTTTCCCTTCTATATGTAATGCTGTATTTATATTGTATTGAGAGCTATTATCCAGCTCATTCAATAACCATAAACGTGTTTGGCCAAGAGATGCAAGATCGATATTATCACTTTGCCCAGACATAACCTTTTTTAGAAGTTGTTTCTTCTCTATTTCAGATAAGCTCTTTAATTTTGTCATAATAGCTTCAATCCTCTCTAAGTAGCATTTGTTCTAACAAAAGTTCCATTTCTTCAATAGACAATTCTTCTATATCAAAATTCTTTTCATAATCTTCATTGATATCTAAATCAGAATCAAATTGATTTTCTGGCTGTTTTAATAAACTTTCAATGATTAAAATCATTTCATTAATGCGAGAATTATTAAAAATATCTTTTATTGTCGGCTTTACATTAAATTCATTGGAAATTCTACTAATTAGTTGAGTAATTAATAAAGAATGACCACCAAGTTCAAAAAAATCATCATTCAAACCAATATTGTTTACTGACAGAACATATTCTAATATATTACATAATTTATTTTCATTAACGGTTATAGGAGGAATATAGTTTTGGGTACTAGAATCGATTTCTTTAGGCTCCGGCAATATACTTTTGTCAACTTTTCCATTTTTATTTAATGGTAATTTGTCTAACTCAATAAAAACTGACGGTATTAAAGAAGTTGACAAATATTTTCTGCAATAGTCTTTTATTTCTGAAATCGGTATATCTGAATTTTTCACAAAATACGCTACTAAATAATTCCTGGAATTTCTCTCTTTTTTAATTACTATTGCTTCATCAATTACAGGGTGGCCCAAGATAATATTTGTTATCTCCGCAAGTTCAACTCTAATTCCATTAATCTTTATTTGATCATCAATTCTTCCTAAAATTTCGATTGATCCATCTAAGTTATATCTACCTAAATCTCCTGTATAATATAGATAATCGTCTTCATAACTAGTATGAGGATTTAATTTAAATGTTTCTTTATCAATGTATCCTTTAGTTAGAAAAGGTGTTCTAATTACGATTTCACCAATCTCACCAATACCACACATTAATTGGTTATTCTTTAAGATTAATAATTGAGTATCATTTATTGGAAATCCAATTGGCTGAACAGCGTGTTTTATAACAGTAGGAACTTTATAAAAACTTTTAGCTAAGGTAGTTTCTGATGGACCATAAAGATTTATTATTTCGCCTGAATAAGAATGGTTATTTCTTAGTGTATAAATTATCTTATTAGTTAATGGTTCACCTGCAAAAAATATTAATCTTAAATCTTTTAAATCATATGTTTTATTTTTAAGTATCCAAGAATTAGCAAGTGAAGGGACAGAATGAATGATAGTAATTTTATTTTCTGTAAGCCATTTCATTAAGTACTCCCCGCTCATATCATAAATATCATCAGGGATACATAATTCCGCACCAGATACTAAAGGTAATAAACTGTCTCTTAAGAAAACATCGAAAGAAACATTAGTTAACTGTGCAGCTCGGTCTCCTCTTTTTACATTAAACTCTGTAACTTGCCAGTTCAAAAAATGTGCTAGACTTTTGTGCTTTCCAATTATCCCCTTTGGCTTACCTGTGGTACCTGAAGTAAAATAAATATAGGCAGCATCCTCAGGATCTATATCGAATACGTAATCCAGTTTTACCTTATTCCGATTCTTATTATTTGAATTTCTTTGTATAATTTCCTCTGCAATAAATTCGTGATAGAAAGTTTTTTCACTTATTTTATAACTGTCATTTGTATAAAATATATTTTTGATACCAATCTGAGAGAAAATTTCCTCTCTTTTTTTGATTGGGAGTTTTTTATCAATAGGAACAAATACCATACCTGAACATATAATTGCTAGCATAGAACAAATATATTCCATCGATCTTTCTCCAAATACTCCGATAGCTGTACCTTTTTTTAATTGAGCGGCAGCTATTTCCGATTGTAAAGATGAAATATTTTCGTAAAACGTGCTATACGTCCATTGTTTATCTCCTTGACTTATAGCAATAAAATCACTATTTTGTTTAAAAGTATCATATAATAATTCAGGTAAAAGTTTTTGACAAGGTTCCTGTAATTTCACTGTAGGATCAGGCAAAACATTTTTAACTTCTTCACTTACTAAACGATATTCATATATCTTCATATTTGGATTTTTTAAAATATCTTTTATTAAATATTCAAGTTGCTGTAACAAGACTCCAATCATACTGCTTGAATATTTATTAGATTGATATGAAATTCTTAATTTCATTTCATTTAAACCATCTTCAATGTATAAAGAAATCGGAAATTTTGCATTACCTTCATCAAATTGAATTAATTCAAACTCTTGATTGCTTTCAATATCAGCCATCTCATAATTAACAAAAATATCAAACGGACTTTCTTTAGAAAATTCTTTGTTTCTTGAACATTCCGTAATTTTCTCAAATGGAATATTCGAATTATCATATACTTCTATTAAATTATTTTTGACAATGTCCAATATCTCTTTAAACGTCATTACCTCATCAATTTGAACGTGTAAAACAGTTGTATTTAACAATAAACCTATTAGTTCCTCTGTCTCTGATTTATCCCTATCAGCTATAGGCATCCCAACAACCATATTTTCATTTCTAGTGTATCGTTGAATAAGAACAATGAATGAAGTAAGTATAAACATATATCGCGTAATACCAGTACCTCTGCAAAATAAGTCAATCTTCTCTAAAATTCCCTTTGAAAAATTTTTCTTTACTACCCCATCATTTGATTCTATTTCTAAAGTAGTGGGAAGCTTTATTTCTGTATCAATATTATTGGTTTTACTTTTCCAAAATTCCATTTGCCGTTGAGCATCGGCAGAAGTAATCCATTGATTTTGCCATTCTGAGTAATCCCCATATTGTATTTCTAGCTCAGAAAATGGTATCATCTTACAATTCGATAACGCTTCATATCTTTTTAATAGTTCATTATAAAAAATCTTCAAAGAATGTCCATCAAAAATAATATGATGAAAAACTAAAATCATAATATCTTGTCCATCGCTAAAATTAACTATTTTTGCTCTAAAGCATGGACCATTTTCTAAATCAAATTCTATATTGGAGAAGTTAAATACTATTGATTCCATATTTTTATTGTAAACATCTAAATATTCCACTGTCTTGATATTATAATAGGAGTAAGGATGTATTACTTGAATTAACTCTTCATTATCAATTTCAAATGTAGTCCTAAAAATATCATGGCGTAAAATAATGTCATTAAATGCTTTTTCTAAATAATCTTTTCTAAAATTATTTGGTAGTTTAATTACAAATGGTATATGATATGCCTCTTTTTGCTCAAGTGTTTGATTAAGAAACCACATTCTTTGCTGAGAAAATGACGTTTTAGCAATATACTCTTCTTCATTAGGTATATAAGGTAAGTTAGATGACACTATATTATCCATTTTGTATTCCTCCTATCTTTTAACTCTTTTTTTACGTATAGGTTTAATACTTGTAGTTTCATTCTTCACCTCTCTATATTCTGAATTTTCAATGTATATTGATAGTTTTGAAATAGTTGGATATTTAAATATATCACTTACTTTTAGGTTAATATTTAGTTGTTCTCTCAATGCAGCAATAACCTTTATTGCTAATAAAGAGTGACCTCCTATATCAAAAAAATCATCATGTATACTGATATATTCAATATCAAGAACATTTCTCCATATTTTCAATACATTTTCTTCTAATATCGTTGTAACCGCAGCCACTTCAGATTCTTCATAATTCCAGTTTGGATCTGGTAATTTTTTAATATCTACTTTTAGATTTACTGTTAGTGGTAACGATTCTAATCGAATAATTTTACTTGGTACCATGTATTCTGGAAGGTGTTCTCTTAAAATACTTTTTAGATTTTCAGATTTATTAGCAGTCTTATCAACAACGTACGCTATCAAACGTTCACTATTTAAATTATCTTTTGAAGAGAGCACTTTTGCTTCGCTCATTCCTGCATATTCAATAAGTATTTTCTCTATCTCTATAGGTTCAATTCTATGCCCTCTAACTTTTATTTGATCATCATTTCTTCCGATATATACCATATTTCCGTCATCTAAATAATAACCAATATCACCCGTTTTATAAATTCTTTGGTTATTGTTGGAAAATGGGTTATCTAGAAATTTCTCTTTAGTAAGTTCGGGCTTATTAAGATACCCTTTGGCAATACCTTTACCTGCAATATATATCTCCCCTAATACTCCTACAGGAACAGGACGCATATATTTATTTAGTATATAAACTTGTGTGTTATTAATTGGTTTTCCAATTGGTATTATGCTATCTTGTCGATTAATATAGTCTTTTTTCACTTCATAAGTAGTGCATCCTACAGTCGCTTCAGTAGGACCATACTCATTAATAAACGTATTCCTCGAAGAAGCTAGTAGCCATGGTTTAATCGTCTCGTAGGTTAAAGCTTCTCCGCCTAAAATCCATTTATCGCAATAATGGGATACTTCTTTAATATCTAAGTCGTACTCAAGCATTTTTAAATGAGAAGGTGTTAATTTTGTGAAACTTACTTTTCTAATGTTAATTTGATTGCTTAAATTATTAATTTCTTTAGATGGACTCATGAATACTGTTTTCCCTTGGGCTAAAGGGACTAGTAAACTTGTAAGAGTTAAATCAAATCCTATGGAGCTATGGAGAATAGCTCCTTCTCCTGCGTTACCATAGTTAGTTACTGCATGTTGTATATAGTTACCAAAATTTCCGTGACTAATCATCACTCCTTTTGGTTGTCCTGTAGATCCTGAGGTATAAATTGTATAAGCAGTACTTTGCAGTGTTATTTTTTCATTTTCAGTACTCTTATTAATTTCTTCTGATAATAATTCATTAGTAGAATAGATATTGATATTTATATCTGATAAATCTTCATATAAACCATTATCGCCTATTATTACAGTCTGTATTTGGGCATCTTCCACAATGTAACGAATTCTTTCCTTTCCTAGAATAGTATCAATCGGAACAAAGGAAGCCCCTAATTTCCATGTAGCAAGTATACAACTTAGTAAATTTAACTCTCTATCCATATAAATACCTATTACATCTTCAGAATTTACTCCTTTCTCCATTAGCGAAGCCGCAATAGTATTTGATTTATCAAATAACTGTTGATACGTATATTTTGAATTCCCATCTACTACAGAAAATGCATTAGGCTTTTTATAAACGTGCTCCTTAAAAAGCTCATAAATGTGTTTGATATCTTCTTTACTATCTTTTCCTTTACTCAAATCATTTATTATATAAAGTAATTCTTCTTTAGACATATAACTACAATCTTCTAAATTGTTATCAAGATTACTGATTATATTAAGTATTAGCGTTTGATAATGTTGTAATAATCGTTGAGCATTCTGATCTGATAGATAGTAACTATCGTACTTTATTTTTAAATGCCAATTATTTTTCCTGTCAGGAGTAACAATAATTGATATTGGGTAATGAGAATTTTCTCTTGTCTCATCATTTAGAATTATTAGGTCCTCCCAGTTTCCTTTAGATAGTTTGGGATATTTTTCAAAAACCAATATGCTGTTAAATATATTTTCCTTTTGATTTATTTCACTAAGTTGTTTTAAGGATATGGGAGATATATGCTGATGCTGTTGAATGCTATGTGATATTTTTTGAATATTCTTCAAATATTCCAATGTTGTTGATTTCTTAAAATCCACTCTAATTGGTAATGTGTTTATAAACATGCCAATTCTATGTTCAAATCCATCTAAGTCAGCTGTTCTTCCGGAAAATGTTGAACCAAAAACCACTTCTTCAGCACTAGTATAATTATGGAGTAATAACCCCCATGCTCCTTGAAGAATGGAGTTAATAGAAAGGTGGTTTTTCTTACTAATATCTTCAATATTCTCAACCAACTCATTGTTTAACCTTATTACTCTTTCAGTTTTTTCTATATTTTCTTTTGTGTCATGATTATAGAAAAATTGAATAGGATTTGGCGTATCAAACCCTCGTAAATTTTCCTTCCAAAAAAGTTCATCTGCTAATAGATTTTTTTGATTTAACCAATCAACATATTCATCGAAAGATTCTCCACCGTTTTTATTTAGTTTTCTGTCATTTTTTAAAAGGTTATAGGTTTCCATTATTTCTTCAAATAGCAATTCTAAACTCCATCCATCTAAAATAATATGATGGTGAGTAAAAACTAATTTATATTTATTTTCATTCAAATGAATAAGAGACCATTTTAGAGGTGGTTCTTTGCTCAAATCTGAAATTTCAGATTTGTCATTATTGATAATTTCTTCTATTGAATTAATATCTATCTCTTCTTTTAAAAAGTGTTCTTTCCAAGATAGATTAATTTTTTTATGAGTAATTCTTAAAGGTTCAGAAAGTTTGTCCCACTGAAAAGTACTTCTTAAAATATCATGTTTTTCTTGAACAACGATAATACTTTCTTTTAAATCATTTACATTTAATTTCCCCTCAAAATCAAGTATTTTTTGTACGATATAATATTTTTTTTCAGGTTCATAAATAGTATGAAATAGCATCCCTTCTTGAACTGGAGACAATTTTGATATTGATTCTATATTTTCCATAAAAACACTCCTCTATTTATATAAACTATAAATTTTATTTAAGTCTTCTTCTTTTAAATTAGAATCTTTAATTTTCTCTATATCTTGTTTTTTGGACAAATCTTTTAACAATTTATTAAGTTCATTCAGATAAATATTAGCAATGCTTTCAATTATACTTTCCTCAAGATTTTGTTCATAATATTCAAATCTAACTTCCAAACATCCGTTAATAACCTTGGCCACCACATCTAAAATATAATCACTATTTTCTGTTACACTTGTATCACTTAAAGGAACATCGTTATTAATTTTGAAAATAGATTTATTATTGCCGTTATCAAATTGTCCTAAATAATTAAATTTCATTTTTGGTTTAGCTAGGCTCTTTAACAGTGACTGCGTATTTTCATCTGAGAAATCTCTTAAAATACCGAATCCCACACCTTTATGTGGTATTTCGTTTAGCTTGTCACTTATTATTGTTAATACATCAATATTCGATTTATTTTCTAAATTATTTATTGTAAAACTAACAGGAAAAATGCTTGTAAACCAACCAATCGTTCTAGATAAATCGGCAGTACCATCGATATTCTCTCTTCCATGTCCCTCTAAATCTATCAGAAGGTACTTCTCATTAGTCCAATTATTTAAAGCTAAGTATAAGGGTGTTAATAATAATTCGTTTATTTTAAATTGCCCTGTTCTTAATGAATCTTTTAAAAGTTTACGAGTGGAAACTGGACTTAATTTTACTATTACATCTGCTCGTTTCATCGGTCCGTTATTAGAAGCTAATGGAACATTCATTTCATTAGCAACAAACTTTTCAGTCCAATAGTATTTATCTATATCCAATTGTTGCGCATGGAAAAAGTCTTGTTGTTTCTTAGCCCATTCTTTGTATGACGTTGTTTTTTCTGGTAAGATAACCTCTTGATCATTAATTAATTGATTATAAACTTGCGTTAGATCTTCTATGAAAATTCTCCAAGATACTCCATCCATAATTAAATGGTGAAATACCAATATTAATTTATTAGATTGAGCGGGTGATAATTTTATAAATAATGCTTTTAGTAAATTTTCTTCCAAATTTAAGCTGGATTGAACTTCAATTAGATCCTTTTGTATTTCTTCGTTTTGCTCATTAATACTTAATCTTGCATAATCTTTTACTTCAAATAATAAATCAATATTTTCTTCTATTTTTGGAACGTACTCGTTTTTTCGTTTGTAAAACCTAGTTCGAAGAACATCATGATGATGTATAATTTTCTGTAAAGATTTCTCTACTGCTGCGATATTTATATTAGCTGGTGTATCTAATATTAAAGACATATTCCAGTGTTCTGGTTTTTTCAAATCCTTATTAAAGAACCAATTTTGGATTGGCGTTTTAGATATTTCTCCAGTAATTTGATTTTGACTGATCTCAAAGTGAATTGTTTTTTTGCTAGTATCTATATTCTCTATAGTTCTTTTCTCTAGTAAATCATTCAACTCAAGGTGAATTCCTTCTTTTTTAGCCTTGGCGACGATCAGCAAAGCTAAAATAGAATCTCCGCCTAATTCAAAGAAATCATCATATATATTTACTTTTGGTATGTCTAATACGTCACTCCATATATTACAAAGGACTTCATTTTTTGAAGGTGCCTCATAATATTTTTCCTTACTCTGTTCAATAATAACAGGACTAGAATTCATCAATTTTTTCCTGTCTAATTTCCCATTATGGGTATTAGGCCATTCATCTAAAATATTAAAAATAGAAGGAATCATATAATGCGCAAGAGACTGACTTAATTGACCTCTAATATATTCAGAACTCAACTGAGCTTTTTTATTTTTTAGAATATGAGCAACTAATTTTTTTCCACTATTACTCTCTTTTGTCATAACTACAGCATCTTGAATATCAGAAATATTTCTAAGAGCCATTTCAATTTCGGTTAACTCAATTCGATTTCCTCTTATCTTAACTTGCTTATCATTTCTTCCAATATATTCTATATGATTATCCAAAGTTAGCCGAGCTAAGTCTCCAGTTTTATATAATTTCTTAGACGATATAACAGAGAATGGATTATCGATAAAAGATTTAGCAGTAAGTTCTTGTTTGTTTAGGTATCCTTTTGCTAAACCAACGCCTGCTAAGTAAAGCTCCCCTGTTACACCTTTTGGTTCTGGAGTAAGCTCTGAATTTAAAATTAAAGTTTGCATGTTGCTTATTGGGTTACCAATAGGAACATAGTTAAAATTATCGTAACTATGGCAAGTCCAATGAGTTACGTCTATAGCTGCTTCTGTAGGCCCATAAAGATTATGGAGTTCACTATTTAGCGTTTGATGGAATTTTCTTTGCTGATTTTTTGTTAATTCCTCCCCACTACAGAAAACTCTCTTTAAAGTTATACAAGTTCCAATTTCCTCGTTTTCTAAAAAAGCATTCAGCATGGAGGGCACAAAATGCACAGTTGTAACAGCTTCCGTTTTAATAGTATTTATTAAATATTGGCTATCTTTATGGCCCTCAGGCTTTGAAAAAACAACTTTTGCCCCAGTTATTAAAGGTAAAAATAGCTCCCAAACTGATACATCAAAACTAAATGGAGTCTTTTGGAGAATAATATCTTTAGAATCAATTCCATAATATTCTCCCATCCATATTAATCTGTTTGCTACCGCACCATGTTGAACCATTACTCCTTTAGGATCTCCAGTAGAGCCTGAAGTGTAAATAACATACATTAAATCTTCAATATTTATCAGCAAATCAAGATTAGAAATTGGCTCATTACTGTAATCAATAGTGTCAATTCGTAGAGCATCAACCTCTAAATTGTTATAATTCCAATTTTTGTTTATTAAAATAATTGAAGCTTTTGTATCATCTAATATATAGTTAATTTTAGTTTCTGGTAGGCTAGGATCTATGGGTACATAGACAGCTCCTGCCTTTAATATAGAAAGTAGACCTATAATCATTTCAAGAGATCTTTCAACACTTATCGCAACAAAATCACCTATCCCAACCCCATTTTTTTTAAGATATCTTGCCAACTGATTAGACTTTTCATTTAGTTCTTTATATGTTAATGTTTCTCCCTCGTATTTTGCAGCGATCAAGTTAGGTGTTTTCGCAGCTTGTTTTTCAAATAAGGAATGAATGCATGATTTTTCATAATTCTTGTAAGTGTTATTAAAGTTTATAAAAATATCATTACGTTCTTCTTCTGTTAAAAAGTCTATTTTATCTATTGGTATACTATAATTTGTCTCAAATTTTTTTATTATTTCAGACAAATGATTCGATAATTGTTTTGCAAATTCTTCTCTAATAAAATTACTATATAAATTCGGTCTTTCATTAGTTATATACAAGAATCTTTTCGCTTCTAACAAAGGGTCCTTTTGGAAGAATCCTACGAAATAACTTTTTTCCTTTTTCATTTCTTTAATAAAGTCTTCTTTAGATATATCTGTTTTGTTATACATTAAATCACTAGTAATTTTATTAAAAATATCCTTAAGGGACATTAGCTTTTCAATAGTTATTTTAATTAGTGATAATTCAGAAACGTTTTTCTCATTTTCGCATACAATGACTATATCCTTTTGTTTTGTATATCTGTAAATCAAAGCAATCCAAGCAGTTAGAATTGCATTATTATTCATTTTTTCCTTATCAAGAGAAATTTCCTCTTTTGATTTAAAATTAGAAATAAAGTTAGTTGAGAACTCCGGAAATGGGAACTCATTTAAAATTTTATTCACAATTTTCTCTCCCTTTCAAAATAGAATAAATGGTAATAATAAACATAAATACATTCATAAATAACATTTAACAAAAAATTACATCGAATGTAACTCTAATATGATACATATTTTTACATTTGTCAATCGACATATTTACCAAAAATTTCATATAAAAGTATCCATATTTACAAAATTACTTTTTTTTGGTAATATAGTTAAATAAAATTAACTGGTTAAAAAGGGGATTAAAAATGAAAACAATTAAAATAATCCAAACATATGAACAATTAAAAGCAATAAGTGACCCCTTACGCACAAAAATACTTATGTATTTAGTAGAGAGACCTTTTACATGTCACCAATTGGCTGAAGAATTAAACTTAACTCGTGCTAAAATCCTATATCATTTACGCGAACTTGAAAAACATGGTTTTATTAAACTGGTAAAAAAAGTCGAACAAGGAGGGAACCTTCTTAAATATTACCAAGCGGTTGCAAGAGGCTTTATTCCAGCAGATAATCTATTGAATTTCGTAGAATCTCAAGAAGCTACTCGACAATCCTATTTAGAAGTATTAAATCGAGCAAAAACTCGGGTATTGACAGCTCCTAATTCATCATTTGAAATCAATTCTTCAGAAGTTAAAGAATGGGATAGTTTATCATTACAAAGTGAAGTTTCAGTGACTAAGGAAAAATTTTTGGAATTTACAAAGAAATATAGAGAATTGATAAATGAACTTGTAACGAATGACGAAATAGCAGAAAAAAATAATTACTATGTCATGATTACTGCCTTTAAAATTGATGAGTTCATTTTTTCTGAAAAATCATAAACTTATAGAGGTGTTAGTATGGAAAGTAAAGGTATATCATTAATCTCCAAAAAATTGATAAAACCCGAAAAACCTATTAATCCAAATGATCGTTTACTTCTTAATAGATCTTTCCTTTTTCTTTGGCTTTCAAGTACTTTCTCTTTTCTTGCTCTATCAACTTATCTTTTTGCTGAACAATGGTACATTGTAAGAGTATTAAAACAAGAGGCTGTATTAGGAATTGTATTGATGGTTACAATGATTCCTAGAATATTTTTAATGACCATTGGTGGAGTATGGGCAGACAGAATAAAACGTTCGAGGATAATGTTATTTTCAAGTTTAACTAGATGTATTTTAGTTCTTATCATGATATTGTTTTTACAATTAAGCTGGTTACAGATATGGCCTTTAATTTGTTTTGCCGTACTCTTTGGATGCGTTGATGCTTTCTTTTCTCCAGCTAATTCCTCTCTATTACCTATAGTAGTTTCAAAAAATCTACTCACAAGAGCTAATTCGTTCATTCAAAGTTCTAATCAAATTGCAATGTTTTCTGGTCCTATGATTGGCGGGCTAATTATAACACTTTCTGCTTCTTTCAAAGTTCTTTTTTTAATAGTAGCAGTTTTCCTATTTATCACATTTATATTTTCATTGTTTATTAGAGAAAATCAACCAGAAATAAAAATAAATAATTCACACCAAACCTCTACTAAATTAGAGTTCAAAGAAGGCTTGAATTATGTTTGGAACATGCCTTTTTTGAAAAATATGATCGTTATTTTAATAATTATTAATTTTTTCTTTTTTGGCCCTTTATTAATTGGCATACCTCTTCTAGTAAATAATGTTCTCTCTGGCGAAGCCATCGACCTTAGCATTCTTCAAGGATCATATCAAATTGGGATGTTGTTAGGTGCTTTATTAATTGGCATCTTAAACCTTACTAAAAGAAAAGGATTGGTTATACTTATTCTGATTAGCCTTCTCGGCATAGCTCTAGCCACTTTAGGTCAGATTAATTCTGTATGGCAAGGTGTAATTTTATTATTATTAATGGGTATTTTTTCCTCTGTGATTAATGTATTATTAATATCATCAATACAAGAGAACAGCCACGAAGATAAAATAGGGCGTGTGATGAGTATTGTCAATGCTTCATCTAACGGACTAGTTCCATTATCCTACGCATTTGTTTCATTATCACTATTCATAAACCTATCTATTTCGCTTTTGATGTTGTTTTGTGGAATTTTAATTTGGATTATATCGATACTATATATTTTTAAATCAAAAGTAATTAAGTATTATGACTAATGTTATGGTTTAATTCTTCACATATTTTCTTTACAGGAAAAAACATACGATTTACTTCATAAAAAAATTACATTCCCACTCATTTTTCTAACGATTTTTCACTAATTTTGAGAGAAAAATGGCGTCTAAATCATCTTTTAGAAATCTCCTCAATTCCTTATCATCCTCAATCACATAACGACGAGAATAGTTAGTTAAAAAGTAAGTATAGAATGCATGGAAAAAAATGAAATCGAGTAGGAGGCTAATCATTATTTGATTAGCCGACCTCTCACAACACCACCGTACTTACGGTCCCATATGCGGCGGTTCAATCTCTTAAGTAGCGGAACTCATAAAGTTGGGTTAGGTCTTTCAATCCCCACTTTGTGAGCTTTTCATTTGTTAATGCTCGATGTTTAATCTCACTTCTCGATAGTCGCCAATATCCTTTCCTTGAATGTGCTGCTTTCATCGCATTATCATGGTCGATTCCGTACTGACGTAGTTTCGTGTACCTTGTTTTCGGTTGCTTCCATCATTTTCTTAATTTATCTTTGAATCGTTGTTTAGCGGATTTACTCGGTCGGCATCCAACTTTCCCTTTAAGTGCCCCTTCGTATTATAAGGTCAGCCAGGGAAAAATCTGATTGACCTTATAATACGAACGAGTTGAAGAAGGATTTACTAAGGAACGAAACATGAAGACCAAGTTAACCTACAAATGAGTAGTTAACTTGGTCTTTATGTTTTAATAGCAACAATCATACGAAAACAGCCAAATAATTTAAATGCCAAACCGAGCTGATAACCGGTGTCTAACTGTTCTATAAAAGTGAATGTTGCGAATAGACATTAAGCTAATTGACGGCTTTTTGGTTATATTCAATCCACTTTTCCATTTCTCGCTCCACTGCTCGATTTTGCCACTCAACCAAATACCTGAACATTCGCTACAATGACCGTCTACTCCACTATCTTGTGTAGAAAAGTGTAGAAACTTTTCATTTTCTATCCTTTTCTAACGGATTCTCAAAAAAAGGAAAAGCGCCTCAAACCCTTGATATTAAAGGTTTTGAAGCGCTTTTCAGTTGGTTCAAACTTATTCTATCTGAACCTTGATACGTCCCAGGAGGGATTCGAACCCCCGACCGACGGCTTAGAAGGCCGTTGCTCTATCCTGCTGAGCTACTGAGACATGTTGACTTCCCTATGAAATTCATATGAAAGGACAATATTTATTATATGTTCTTTCTAACATAATGTCAACATGAATTTTACTATGAAGGGAAGGATTACCTTGCTTCTACTGTTTACCTATTCATTATATGAGTTCAACTCTCACTTTATTCCATCTGCCTATAGTTATTCTCCCTTAAAACAACAATACTTTTGCTACAATGAGTAAAAGCAAAAGGTTATTACTGGCGGTGCGCAAGGGATTGGTAAAGACCATATACGGAGGCCTATGTAGCAACATCTATCTGGTCGTGTGAGCATACCTGAAGATATCGCACTAGCCTGTCTTTATTTGACGAACCCAACAAATAGTTTTGTTACAGGTATTAACCTTACCGTCGATGGTAGCATGACAAAGAAAATGCTCTATGAAGAATAACTAAAAATGCTCCTGATAAAGTTTAAAGAAACGTTCGTTCACACTTGGAGGTATCACCGAGTATTCTAATTAGAACGAAGAATTTGAAGGAGTGAAAATACTGTGTTCCCGTACGCAAACGGATATTATGTAAACCCTTTACGTGCTGCCTATACATCGCCAACTACCCAGTATACTGCACCGATACGATATATTTTAAATCAGCACAATGACTATCGGCGTTGCATCAGTACAGCTGAGTCTGATTTTTTGGCAATGAACCGCCTGTTATGGATGGAACATGTCAATTGGACGAGAATGACCATTATTAGCATTGTCTTTAACTTGCCTGATTTACCATTCGTGCAAGAACGACTTTTACGGAATGCAACTGACTTAGGTAATTGCCTCCGTCCTTTTTACGGTGACCAAATTGCAGATCGTTATGCTGCACTTATTAAAGAGCACCTTGTCATTGCGGCGCAGCTAGTCACTGCAGCGGCGAAAGGTGATACAGCAACAGCAGAGGCAAAGGAGAAGGAATGGTATCGTAATGCAGATGACATCGCTTCATTTTTAAGTCGCATCAATCCATATCTGTGGAAAGAAGATGTACAAAAGATGTTCTACATGCATTTAGCGTTAACGAAAAATGAAGCCGTTACGATGATCCAGAAAAACTATCAAACCGATGTACAGATCTTTGATGAAATAGAGGCTGAGGCACTTGCAATGTCAGATATGATTGCAAATGCAATTGTGATGCAATTTTGTTATCGCTTTTAATACTGCGGCATTTTGAATCTCTAAATAATACCATTTTAATACAAACGATATAACCAGGTTTATCGACAATGTGTAATTGTTCATGACCTGGTATTTTACGTTTCCAATATAGGTGGAAAAATGCGAGCCGTTCTACTTTTCGCATAATAAGCGATTGGTTGATTATCTTGAATGGCGCTCTTTATAAAAGGCGCCATTGTATTTGTTTCAACAAAAGCGTTAACACGCTGTAAACGCCATGGCATGTGACTTATATCGATGCGAAATAAATTCTTTTTCCTCTTTATCCATGAATGATAGCGTTCTACTAACCATCTTTCGAATGCATGACTTTCTATCTCAGCGGCCATTGGCTCAAATGTAACTTGAAATGATTCCTCCATGTTCCTCGTGTTTCGGTAGTTATGAAGAAATGAGCGTATATTCCCCATCCTTCCTAAAGTAATCTCAGCATGACGGTAAGGAAAAAAATGACCTATTGAGGCTATTTGTGCAATAACAGCACGACTCACATCGGAGCTAAAGAAATAGATCCCCTTCTTCTCTCTATATGTCACATACGTACGGACATTTATTTGCAGAAAGGAACTCATTCTAGGAATAGGAGGCATAAATCGTAATCTATGTCCTTTTACTTGAAAAATAACGATTCCAAGCCATGCTTTTTTTTCAAAGACATCTAGGTTTAATTCTTTTGGAATATGTTGCTGTAAGTCATGTGGCGGTATCGGCCAATGAAGGAATACTACATCTTGCCATTTTTGCGTGACTAGCCACGGTTTCTTCCACATAAAATTATCTCCCTTCTGTAGTATCTACTATTTCCAACAGGGGAGTCATTCAAACTGAGCACTAGTTTTAATTATTCAGGATCCAGCTGTTCATTTTCAACATATTGGTAATATAAATTACGTAATTCTGATTCTTTAAAAAGCCCTAAATGACATCGTAATTGCGGATGTAATTTAATTCCTTTTGCTCGTAGCTGCTGTACAAACCAACCTTTTGAATATTTATGCACCTTCACATGCTCCTTTTCTTTTATTCTTACATAGGGTATGCGTAGGCATGGTGTGCGGTGACCTTCATACGACACTTGAACAAATAAAAAAACGAAGGAATTTCCCCTCGTTTTGAAAGTTTTATGTGCCACAAAAAGTTTGGTACGGGCAGTCTGTTGGGTCTGGCAATGTAGCATAGTCCTCTTGTTCAGAAGTATAAGCAAATGGCTTCGCAAGTACTTCAAGCAAGCGTTCCATTACACGATAGTCACTCTGTTCAACAGCCGCTTCTAATGCCTCTTCTACTCGATGGTTACGAGGTATTATTGCTGGATTATTGGCTCGCATTAATTGTTGACAAGAGGCTTTAGATTCCTGTTGTCTTTCGAGTCTTGCCAACCACTTCTCGTACCAGTTTTCAAAATCTTTGCTGCCAAATAAAGCTATTCCCTTACCGAGGGTTAATGCACGGAATGTATTTGTATAGTCTGCTTGATGTTGCTGCATCAATCCAAGAAGTTCTTCAATAAGGGATTCGTCCTGTTGCTCTTCATTAAAAATCCCTAGTTTCGCGCGCATTCCTGTTAACCAATTCGTATAGTACAGCTGTGGATATTGTTGTATTGTTTCTTGAGCTAAATTGACAGCCTCCTGTGGATTTTCATGGATGAGTGGTAGTAGCGTTTCAGCAAATCGAGTTAAATTCCATCCACCAATATGTGGTTGATTTCCGAAGGCATAACGCCCTTGTTTATCAATGGAACTAAATACCGTTGCTGGGTCATAGATATCCATGAAAGCGCAAGGACCATAATCAATGGTTTCTCCACTAATAGTCATATTGTCTGTGTTCATGACCCCATGAATAAAGCCCACCAGTTGCCATTTCGCAATTAAGGAAGCCTGTCGCTTAACTACTTCCTGAAGAAGGTAGAGATAGCGGTTTGGTGCTGCGTTAAAATCGGGAAAATGACGCTCTAATGTAGTATCCGCTAAAATTTGAATGTCCTCATCGGTACCCCACTGTGCTGCATATTGAAAGGTACCAACACGTAGATGACTGCTTGCAACACGTGTCAGAATAGCTCCTGGAAGTTCCGTTTCACGGACTATCGATTCACCCGTAGTGACCACTGCCAAGCTACGAGAAGTAGGAATACCCAGTGCATGCATGGCTTCGCTCATGATATATTCCCGAAGCATCGGTCCAAGTGCTGCTCGACCATCTCCACCTCGTGAATAGGGTGTCCTACCTGATCCTTTAAGTCCGATATCGAAACGTTCCTCATTCGGCGTTATTTGCTCACCAAGTAACAGGGCTCTACCATCCCCTAACATATTAAAATGTCCAAATTGATGCCCCGCGTAAGCCTGTGCAAGTGGGTATGCACCCTCAGGCATTTCATTACCAGCAAGTATCGCTACGCCAGCTTCACTTTGTAACGCATCAATGTCCAACCCTAGCGATTGTGCAACTGAATGATTCAGCACGACCAATTTCGGGGACTCCACCGGATTTAGACTTAGTGCAGAAAAGAAAGTGTGCGGTAGACGAGCATAACTATTATCAAAATTCCAACCTATTTTGTTTGGCATCTTATCTCCTTTTGTTTCTTTTTTATTTATTTTTTCTTCTTTCACACAAACAATCCATGGTTTTTTTTCCCAATACTACAATCCTCTATAAACACAAAAACGCTTAAACTCTCTTTTCGTTAGAATTTTAAGCGTTTTTTATGTAGTTCTGGTTTATCGTGTCTTATCGCACAAATTGATGGGAAGCAATACAATCATTGTCATCTGTTAAAAAATTCACTTGAAAGTACTTATCACTGATTTCTACTATTGCAAAGCTTTTCTCTTTGCGACCACGCGGTTTTAATAAACTTCCTGGATTGATAAATAGGACATCATCAATCATTTCGGCACCTAAAATATGAGAATGACCGAAACAAGCTATCTGCGCAGCGACTTCCTTTGCACGATAGGACAAAGACAAAATGGAAGTTTTGACATTGAATAAATGACCATGTGTCACAAAAAATGTTACGTCGTCTACATCAAATACTGCTTCATCAGGAAAAGCTTTATCTACATCACAATTACCTCGTACTTTATTCATGTCACCCAATGCTGTATGTGAAAAAGCAAGCTCACTATCTCCACAATGAATCATAGCATCTGCATTTGGATAAAAACTACGCACTTTATCTATGACAAGACTGTCCCCATGTGTATCACTCATAACTAAAACTTGCATGGATATCACCTCTTACTTTATAAGATTTGGCAATGTTTCCTTTAGCTTACGAATTGCATTTCCACGGTGTGAAATGGCACCCTTTTCTTCTGCAGTTAACTCAGCCATCATGCGTTTTAAGCTTGGTACGAAAAAGATTGGATCATAACCGAAGCCATTTGTACCACGTTTTTCGTGGGCAATTTCTCCTTCACATGTACCGAATACGGTTGTCGTCTCAAAATTTGGACCTGCAATAGCGATGCAGCAGCAAAATCGTGCTGTTCGTTTTTCATCTTCAACACCTTGTAAATTCGCCAGTAGCTTCACCATATTCGCCTCATCATCATGATCACCAGCATAACGAGCTGAATAAACCCCTGGCTCACCATTTAACGCATCCACTGCTAAGCCACTATCATCTGCAATGACAATTGTCCCAAGTGCTTGTGCCAGTGCCTCTGCCTTTAACACGGCATTTTCTTCAAAAGTAGTGCCAGTCTCTTCTATTTCCATGTCCGGTGCAACATCAAACATTGTTACCACTTCATAGCCAAGCGGTCCAAACAATGCTTCGAAATCTTTGGCTTTGCCTTTATTTTTAGTCGCAATTACAACCTGTGTCATCTTAGCAGCCTCCTCCCACTTTGGTTGCTAGTTCACCAAGAAGTTCTTTTTGTAGTTCGATTAATTCTTGAATACCTTTTTCACCTAATGCGAGCAGTTCATTTAATTCCTCACGAGAAAACGTGGCTTCTTCGCCTGTTCCTTGTAATTCTACAAAACGTCCTGCCCCTGTCATAATGATATTCATATCTACAGCCGCAGCAACGTCCTCTACATAGTTTAAGTCTAAAACGGCGCCTTGTTCCGCTACTATTCCAACACTTGTAGCAGCTAAAAAATCTGTGATTGGAAATTTTGCTAGTTGCTTTTCTTCAGCAAGTTTGGCAATCGCTTGTGTCATCGCTACAAAAGCCCCTGTAATCGATGCCGTACGCGTCCCTCCGTCTGCTTGAATAACATCACAGTCAATCCATACTGTACGCTCACCAAGTGCCTCTAAATCAACGATAGCACGTAATGCACGACCAATTAGGCGCTGGATTTCCATCGTACGCCCGTTCACTTTACCGCGAGATGATTCGCGCGGAGTACGCTGCGCTGTGGCACGTGGTAACATGGAGTATTCCGCTGTAATCCAACCCTTCCCTTGTCCACGTAAAAAACCTGGTACTTTATCTTCAACCGTTGCCGTACAAATAACTTTTGTATTTCCTACTTGGATTAATACGGAACCTTCAGGATGCAATAAATACTCACTATCCATTTTTACAGGACGCATTGCATCCACAGTTCTTCCATCAATTCTTGTCATAATTATTCTTGCCTCCTAAAATCTTTCGCGCACTTATTTTATCATATTTTACAATGGTACGACGATTATCTCTTTACAATATATGATATTTATCATATAGATTGTATTACACTTTCATCTACAAACAATGTAATCATTCTGTTATAGTAAGGCTACTATAGGAAGAGGTGATGGGTCATGCCACAATCGGTGGTTGAGCAAAGTAGTTATACCATAAAGGAAGAATTTTGGAATGCCCTAACACATGGAGTCGGTGCATTTTTAACAATTCCTGCTACCCTTTTATTAGTTTATAAAGCTTTAGCATCTGGTTCAACAACCGAGCTTATTAGTTACATTATTTTTGGCGTTTCAATGTTCTGTTTATACTTAGCCTCTACGTTATATCATGCTATCCCAACACATAAAGTACTACTGAAAAAACTAGATCACAGTTCGATTTTCTTATTAATTGCAGGCACATATACACCAGTTGCGCTAATTGCTGTTGGTGGGAAACTTGGCTGGACCATTTTCATCATCGAATGGGTACTCGCTATCATCGGCATCGTCTTAAAACAATTTTTCGTATATCGCTTTAAGAAAGCTTCATTGCTTGTCTATATTGGCATGGGGTGGCTCATTGTATTCGTCTATAAACCACTAGTCACTTATATTTCATTCGACGGCTTCATGACACTTTTAATCGGCGGCATTTGCTATACAGCGGGCACATTCTTTTATAAAAACAAAAAAATCAAGTACAACCATGCCATTTGGCATCTTTTTGTCATGGCAGGTAGTGCAGCCATGTTCGCAGCTGTGTACCTATTTATTTAGAGATGAACGCTAAAAATAAGCAGTTCTACATTTTGAGGTAAAAAAATCAGCCTAGCTCTCATAAGCTAAGCTGATTTTTATTTTAATGAGATACGTTTTATGTGGAGTGTACCTTGCTCGAGCCAATTTTCTGCAATCGAGCGGAAAATTGGAACAGAACCAGTTGCATAAAATTTATGAGCAGGCACAGCATTTAAATCTCCTAATGTGCCATTATACGCAAGTATTTCCTGAACATCCTTTGCAGTTTCTTCCGCAGATGATAGCACGAAAACATCTTCTCCAACGACAGCTTCAATTTGTTTTTGTAAAATTGGATAATGCGTACATCCTAAAATCACTGTATCAAACTGTTCATTTTTCAACGGCTTTAAGCCTTCTGCAATTAAATTTTTTGCAAATTCACCTTTATATTCGCCACTTTCTACAAGTGGTACGAATGTTGGGCAAGCTAATGGAATAATATGTGTTGACGTATTCAGTGACATCAAGGCTTCCTCATACGCCCCACTTTTAATGGTTCCTTCTGTTGCAAGTACAACGACTTCATGTCGCTTCGTTTTCTTTACAGCTGCACGTGCGCCAGCATTAATAACGCCTAGTACCGGAAAAGGCATATTTCTTTGTAAACTTTCGAGTGCTACTGCAGTCGCTGTATTACAAGCAATGACGAGCATTTTGATATTCATTTTCTCGAGTGCTTTTGCCATTTGCCAAGTAAAATTCCGTACTTCTTGACGAGTTCGTGGACCATATGGACATCTAGCTGTATCACCAATATAATAAATCGTTTCATTTGGTAATCGCTTCATTATTTCCTTTGCTACGGTTAAACCGCCTACTCCTGAATCAATAACGCCTATCGGGGCATTCATACTTTCCGCCTCAATCCTGTTTCATGTGTACATGTAGTTTTTGTAAATAGCTCGATAATTGCCCGACTTCTTGTTCATTAAAACCTACAAGCATCTCCTGCAAATACTGCTGTCTTTTTTCGATAACTTCTTGTATAATTCGTTCGCCCTTTTCGAGAAGATGAACAACAACAACACGACGATCATTTTCGTCACGTACCCGCTTGACTAATTCATTTTTCTCCATCCGGTCCACTAAATCTGTTGTCGTGCTAAATGCTAAGTATAAACGGTTTGACAAGTCGCCAATTGTAATATCACCAAGCTCTTCTAACCACTGTAATGCAACAAATTGTGGCGGCGTAATCGCATATTGTGAAACAATCTCTCTTCCTTTTTGCTTCACAATGGCCGCTATATAGCGTAATTCCTTTTCAACCGTTGCAACGGTTTCAGGTGAGTGCTTTGTTACTTCATCCGACATATAACTATTTCACTCCTAAAAATACGTTGAATAGTTCTATTTTGTCGTTTTTTTCACGAAATAGCAAGTGTCCATTAGTCTAATTTAAATTCTTCTAAGCGTAACAGCTCAATTAACGCCTGAGATCGATTCGTTACACCTAGCTTTTGAATTGTATTGGAAATGTGATTTCGCACTGTTTTTTCACTAATACCAAGTTGCTCTGCAATATCCCTCGTTGTTTTTTCAGCTAATAAAAGCGCAAATATTTCACGTTCTCGGTTTGTTAAAAGAGAACGATGATGAGAGCCATTCATTTTTAGTCACACCCTCCTCCCCCGCACGTATTGTAACTTATGTTAAGGAACGAGTAGCGGTGACGGCTATTTTCATGATTACCACGTGTTTCCACAAAAAATTTGGAAGTTGTTTCTATAAAATATTTAATTTTTATGTAATTGCCAACTTCATTTTCAAAATTACTGCTCCACTAAGACACTCAGGAAAAAATCAAATGACAGCCAAGGAGGTTAAATGAGCTTTTTCTTCCTCCGAGATTGGTACACTCCTTCCTGTTCGCGGATCCATTTGCACAACTGTACCACGCCCTGTAAAACAGACTTCATCCTTTTGGTTTTTCGCTAAGTAATGAATATCCATCGATGAGTTACCAACTTTCGCCACCTTGGTAAAGACACGAATTACATCATCAAAGAAAACTTGTTTTACATAATCACATTGTAAATCAGCTACTATTGGTATACCTTTCACATTTTCGTCTATTGCTGATGGCATGAGTACACCTAGATGTTTAAAATAATCGATTCGTGCTTGTTCAAAATATGTAAAGCTAACTGTATTATTCATATGGCCATACATATCTGTTTCGGAAAAGCGCACACGCACCTCAATAAAAAATAAAAAATCCTTTGCCCACTCCTGAAAGTCTCCAATATAACTTGCTTTCATATTGTTCATCCCCTTATTATTAATCTGCCTCAACGTCATTTGGCTGGTATTGCACATTCACTAAAAGCTACTTCTTTAACAGCAGTTGCAATTTGTAAGTCATGCTGATTGAAGTCAAAATGAATACATATTCATTATATAGGAAGATATTTTATTAGTATAGAAAAAATCTGATATTTCTGTGTTTTATCATGTATTTCCCTCGTTTTATCCATTACTTTCTATAATAAAGAGAACATTCAACTAGTGGAGGTTTTCTTCATCCTCCACGGATTGTACGTTGAACCAATCGGGCTTTTACGGTCAGTTGATTGCCCACCTTGTGACTCGTTCTCCTCTTGCACTTGAGATGGGCGTCTTACTGACCGTTAATGCGGGATAAATATATCAATAAAAAACTCCCCTACACAGAGTGTGTAAGGGAGTATAGCTTGTACAATTAGTCAACAAAGTGGTCAGAACCGAAGAAGTTACGGAACATTTGCACGGTAGTTGCACGGTTTAAAGATGCGATAGATGTTGTTAAAGGAATACCTTTAGGACAAGCAGCAACACAGTTTTGTGAGTTACCGCAGTTAGCAAGACCACCATCACCCATGATTGCATTTAAACGTTCGTCTTTAATCATAGCACCAGTTGGGTGCGTGTTGAAAAGACGTACTTGTGATAATGGTGCTGGTCCGATGAATGAAGCTTTCTCAGACACGTTTGGACATGCTTCCATACATACACCACAAGTCATACATTTAGATAATTCATAAGCCCATTGACGCTTACCTTCTGGCATACGTGGACCTTCACCTAAATCATAAGTACCATCGATTGGCACCCATGCTTTAACTTTTTTAAGTGCGTTGAACATACGATCACGGTCAACTTGTAAGTCACGAATAACTGGGAAAGTTTTCATTGGCTCAAGGCGAACTGGTTCAGTCAATTGATCAATCAGTGTTGAACAAGATTGACGTGGACGACCATTGATAACCATTGAACATGCACCACAAACTTCTTCAAGACAGTTCATATCCCATGCCACTGGTGTCGTTGATTCACCAGAAGCTGTAGTAGGATTTTTTTGAATTTCCATTAATACAGAAATAACGTTCATACCATGACGATAAGGAACTTCGAATTTCTGCCAGTAGCCATTGCCACCTTGTGTATCTTGACGTAAAATTTCAACTTTTACCATTCTTCCAGTATTAGCTGCGATATCCATAATTCTTAGCCTCCTTAAGCAGAGTAGTCACGTTTACGTGGTGGGATTAATGAAACGTCAACTTCTTGGTACGTGATAATTGGCTCACCCGTAGCTGGGTCAAATTTTGCCATAGTCGTTTTTAAGAAGTTTTCATCATCACGTTCTTGGAAGTCTGGTTTGTAGTGCGCACCACGAGATTCGTTACGTAGTAGGGCGCCTTTTGTCATTACTTTCGCTAGGTAAAGCATGTTTTTCAACTGACGCGTAAAGTGAGCACCTTGGTTACTCCATTTTTGCGTATCGTTGATGTTGATGTTTTCCCAACGTTTTAGAAGATCATCAAGTTTTTTCAATGTATCTTCAAGTTGGTCGTTGTAACGTACTACTGTCATAGTAGCTGTCATCATTTCACCAAGCTCTTTATGAAGCAAGTAAGCATTTTCTGTGCCTTCCATTTTCATGATAGCATCCCACTTAGCTTGTTCTTCTTTTACGCGTGCATCAAATACTTCTTGTGGAAGATCTTCAGCATGCTTTTTAAGATGTTTTACGTAATCTACAGCGTTTGGACCAGCAACCATACCACCATAAATAGCAGATAATAATGAGTTTGCACCAAGACGGTTTGCACCATGTTGAGAGTAATCACATTCACCTGCAGCAAATAGGCCAGGAATTTCAGTCATTTGGCTGTAGTCAACCCATAATCCACCCATTGAGTAGTGAACTGCAGGGAAAATTTTCATTGGTAATTTACGTGGATCATCGCCTACGAATTTTTCATAGATTTCAATAATACCACCCAGTTTAACATCTAATTCATGTGGATCTTTATGAGAAAGATCTAGGTATACCATGTTTTCACCGTTGATACCAAGTTTTTGGTTTACACAAACGTCAAAAATTTCACGTGTTGCAATATCACGTGGTACTAAGTTACCATATGCAGGATATTTTTCTTCTAAGAAGTACCAAGGTTTACCGTCTTTGTAAGTCCAAATACGTCCACCTTCACCACGAGCAGATTCTGACATTAGACGGTTTTTGTCGTCCCCAGGAATTGCTGTTGGGTGAATTTGAATGAATTCGCCATTCGCGTATGAAGCACCTTGTTGGTAAACGATAGAAGCAGCAGAACCTGTATTGATAACAGAGTTTGTTGTTTTACCGAAGATAATACCAGGGCCACCAGTCGCCATGATTACAGCATCTGCGCGGAATGATTTAATTTCTTCTGTACGCATATCTTGCGCAACGATACCACGACAAACGCCGTCAGGATCGACTATTGCACCAAGGAATTCCCAGTGCTCATATTTATTAACTAAACCAGCTACTTCATGAGAACGAACTTGCTCGTCTAGTGCGTATAGTAATTGCTGACCAGTTGTTGCACCAGAGAAGGCTGTACGGTGCATTAAAGTTCCACCGAAACGACGGAAGTCAAGTAAACCTTCTGGTGTACGGTTGAACATTACACCCATACGGTCCATTAAGTGAATAATACCAGGGGCTGCATCACACATACCCTTAACTGGTGGTTGATTCGCTAGGAAGTCCCCACCGTATACTGTATCGTCAAAGTGAATCCAAGGAGAATCCCCTTCACCTTTCGTATTAACCGCTCCATTAATCCCGCCTTGCGCACATACAGAGTGTGAGCGTTTTACAGGAACTAATGAGAATAAATCAACTTCAGTACCAACTTCAGCTGCTTTAATCGTTGCCATCAGACCGGCTAGACCGCCGCCGACAACAATTATTTTGCTTTTCGCCATGATTATTTCTCACTCCTCTTAAAAAATTGCAATGATTGCATGTCCTCTTTTAGTTTTCACGTACTTACACAAAAGCTAAAATTGCAGCCACACCCATAACACTTAGAATTACGAAAATAATGTTTGTTACATAAGTAGCAATCTTTTGAGACTGAGGAGATTGTATAATACCCCAGCTTACTAAGAATGACCATAACCCATTTGCTAAGTGGAAAGTTGCTGATAAAATACCAACAATGTAGAATCCAAGCATGAAGGGATTTGCAACAATTTCTGCCATCATGTCATATTCAACTTGCGTTCCAAGTGCTTTTTGAATACGTGTTTGGAAAATATGCCATGCAATGAAAATCACTAGGAATACACCCGTGAAGCGTTGTAATGAGAACATCCAGTTACGGTATGTGCTAAAACGGCCTGTATTTGGTGTAGCTGTAAAAGCAATGAACACACCATAAAAAGCGTGGAACATTAATGGAATATAAATAATTACCCATTCCATTAGTAACAATAGAGAATGTGGAACTAATTCCATTTTCCCTGTTGCATCATTGTAAGCTTCTTCACCGCCAACAGCAGTGAGGTTCAATGATAAGTGGAACGCCAAAAACAAACCTACTGGAATGACACCAAGTAGAGAATGTAAGCGGCGCCATAAAAACTCTCGATCTTTCGACAAGACTGTTACCCCCCTTAGTACTTAAAATAGCACAACAAAGAAGTCACCATTTTGTAAATGAAACTTCATTGACTGTGTATTTCATCATGGTACAATATTATGACATGTTTATTGTACTCTCAAGAGCTACGAGCGTCAAGGTAACTCGGAGTTTTTAACAGTCCTTATTAAAGTAATAATCTAGTACATGGTGCGTCATTTTTTCTCGAAAAATCCATCTTTACATTAACACCCCTAAATTATAAGAAAATTCTAAGAAAGAAGGATATCAATGTTAAATACTCCATCTCCTACAATCTCATCATTTGGATATGAGATAATTCGCGATCATATTCTATCTTCCATCCTTGGTAAACATGAAGATGACGTGCTTTATTGGGCTGGAAAAGAGCTTGCTCGGAAGTTCCCATGCAAAAGTCAAGAAGAAATTATCGCATTTTTCGCAGATGCCTGCTGGGGTACTCTAGAACTTACGAAAGAATCGAAGGATGGACGTATCTTCCATTTAACAAATGAGCCTGCACTTTTACAACTTAAAAATCGAAGCTTTCGACTTGAAGCAGGATTTATAGCTGAGCAGATCCAGCAAGCAAAAGGCTATTTGACTGAGTGCTACGATGAAAAACGTGAAAAGCATCAGCTCGTCATGTTTACCGTCAAGTGGGATGTGAAAGAACGTATCATGAACACTATTCCGACAGAGTAACGAAAAAGGATTGCCATTCCTAAATTGTGAATGGCAATCCTTTGTTATTTTACATTTGAGCCTATCGGAAGTTACGCCCAAAGTTAAAAATTGTTGTAAACATACAGGCTGTGATATTGAATTCTGTCACTCGACCATTCTTAAACTTGAAGCGCTTCTGCTAAATTAAATTCCGCATGTAAGGCATTAGCTGCATGAATCATATCATCCTGGGGTACAACAACGGAAACCTTAATTTCCGAGGTACTTACCATTTTCACGGGGATGCCTTCACGACGTAAACAATCAAACATACGTGCAGCAACACCTGGATTGGACGCCATACCTGAACCGATAATCGATACTTTCGCTAAACCAACTTCAAAATCAGCAAAGCTAAAACCCAATGATAATTTACTATTTTCTAGAACGTTTAGAGCCTCTGCAAATTCCTCTTTCAAAATCGAAAACGATACTGACGGCTTCAAGCCATCAATAATGGCTTGTACAATAATATCAACATTTATGCGATTCTCTGCCAATACTGCAAATATATCTGCTAATGACGCATCTGAATAGGCATCATACCCGACGGTTAAGCGAATAATGTCTGATTCGAAAGCAACACCACGAACGATTAAATTTTTTTCCATTTCAACTTCCTCCTTTAATAAGGTTCCTGTTATGTCCTCCATGCTCGAACGAATAATAACAGGGATTTGGAACTTTTTCGCTAGCTCCACTGCATGTGGATGTAAAATATGTGAGCCTAAATTTGATAATTCTAACATTTCATCATAAGAGATTTCCTTTAACTTTTGTGCTGCTAAAATATGACGTGGGTCAGCAGTATAAACCCCGTCTACATTCGTGAAAATATCTACTCGTTCAGCATGAATAGCTGCAGCGATGGCAACCGCTGTCGTTTCCGCCCCACCTTTACCAAGTGATGTAATGTTCTGACCATCATCAATGCCTTGTTCACCAGCAACCACAACAATTTGCCCCTGCTCAAAATGTTTTTCAATACGCTTAACATCAATTTCTTCGATACGTGCGTTGCGGTGCTTGGCATCAGTTTGTATACCTGCCTGCCAACCGGTTAATGACACCGCATCGTAGCCTACTTCCTGAAGAGCAATGGCGAATAACGCACTTGCTACTTGTGAGCTCGTTGAAAAAAGCACGTCTAGTTCACGCTTTGAAGCATCGTCCGATAAATCGTGAGCCATTTTTGCTAATTCCTTGGTCGTATGCCCCATAGCTGCTGTCACAACCACTACATCAAGCCCCCGCTTTTTTTCGGCAATTGCCTTTTTCGCGACCTCCCGAATACAATCAGTTGACGCTATCGCCGGACCACCAAATTTTAGTACAATTTTCGCCATCGTTATCATTCTCCTTCTAACTCAATTACACCTCGGCGTAACTGTATATTTATTGTGGATTGCACGAACACAATTCACGACTTTCAAAACCCGCGACATCCATCCGAGGCATTAGCCAACACGAAGTTGGTCACTTTAGCATCGCCGCTGCCGCTACGTTACCACTTCACTTTCGCGTAGATTGCAGTAGGAGGAAGCGCTGTTAGCCTAAGATCCACAAACGGTATCACCGTTGTATAGTAAAACGTTTTGGCATTCATCACTCACCTTGATAAATAAAAAACTGAATAATATAAAAAAATCGTCCTTAGAACATCAAAAAGACAGCCCTCACTTAACGTGAAAGCTGCCTGCAACATGTACAATATGAAAGCTTGCGCATGTGTGATAGCTCTCCGAAACCTCAAGAATCGACAGTCTTACATCTCTTAAATGCAAAACCAGCAAAGTATCGGAAACAACGATACTTCACTTCGGCAAGCTTCCCTTTCACACATCCTCAAAGGGTTTGTCCACCCTCCAATGTGCTACTATTAAACCTTGCACCTCTATCATCACTAAAATAGTGAATATTCTATTAATATTTACGTTAGCATATGTCTAGTCCTTTGACAATGCTTGTTGCTGAAAATAAGCATAAATATTGTTAGCTAAATGGACGGGCATGCCTGCTTCTTGTAATGCGAGCTCACTCGCCTCTCGTATTTTCTTCACCGAACCAAAATGCTTTAGCAGCTGTTGCTTTCTCTTCGGTCCAATGCCCTCAATTTCATCGAGTACCGATTGGATCGCATGCTTCTCGTGTTGTTGCCGGAGGAATGTAATTGCAAAGCGATGGACCTCATCTTGAATGCGTTGTAATAAATAAAATCCGTCACTCGTTCGTTTTAATGCTATAACCTCTGGCGGACCCCCAAATAAAAGCTGTGATGTATTGTGCTTGTCATCTTTCGCTAAGCCAGCAATTGGCATGACAAGGCCAAGCTCATCTTCTAGCACTTCTCGCGCAACTTCCATTTGACCTTTACCACCGTCAATTAGTACTAAATCGGGCAATGGCAAGCCTTCCTTTAATACCCTAGTGTAACGGCGACGAATCACTTCCTGCATTGCCCCATAGTCATCATGCTTGGCAGCTGTGCGTGTTTTGTACTTACGATATTCTTTCTTAGCTGGTTTTCCGTCAACAAATACAACCATTGCCGAGACAGCATCTGTGCCGTGCATATGACTATTATCAAATGCCTCAATGCGCAGTGGGGTTGATATGCCCATCGCTTCACCGAGTGCCTCACATGCACCTATCGTTCGCTCCTCTTGTCGTTCAATGAGTTGAAACTTAGCCGTAACAGCAATCTCCGCATTTTTTGTAGCCAAATCAACTAGTTCTTTTTTCTGTCCGCGCTTTGGCGTAAGCACCTTCACATCTAGTAATTCCGTTAAAATTGTTGCATCAATGGACTGCGGAATAAAAATTTCTTTCGGTTTAATATGTTCAAGCTTCTCATAAAACCGCCCAACAAATGTTAAAAACTCTTCCTCCGCATCCTGATAAATTGGGAAAATTGAAACATCTCGCTCAATCAGTTTACCCTGTCGCACAAAAAAGACCTGTACACACATCCAACCCTTTTCTACCGCATAGCCGAATACATCTCGGTTTGTCGTATCACTTGACACAATTTTTTGCTTTTGCATGACTGTATCAATATGAGTAATTTGATCGCGAAATTCCTTTGCTCGTTCAAACTCTAAGTGTTCAGCAGCTGCAAGCATTTTCACTTCAAGCTCTTTTTTAACTGTTTCAACGCCGCCATTTAAAAACTTCGTCATTTCCTCAATCAGGTCGTGATAAATCTGTGCATCAATATCTTTCACACAGGGTGCTAAGCATTGCCCCATATGATAGTACAAGCAGACCTTGGACGGTAATTGCACACATTTTCTAAGTGGATATAAACGATCAAGTAGCTTTTTGGTTTCACTTGCAGCATATGCATTTGGATACGGACCAAAATACTTCGCCTTATCTTTTTTAACCTTCCGTGTCGTAATCAGACGCGGATATTTTTCATTCGTAATTTTTAAATATGGATACGTTTTATCGTCTGTTAGCATGACATTGTATTTCGGATCATGCAATTTGATGAGATTAAGCTCTAAAATAAGTGCCTCTAGGTTTGAAGATGTCACAATATACTCAAAATCCTCAATTTCGCTAACAAGGCGCTGTGTTTTTCCCTCATGCGTTCCAGTAAAATAAGAGCGTACACGGTTCTTAAGGATTTTGGCTTTCCCTACATAGATAATTGTGCCCTGCCTATCCTTCATCAAATAGCAGCCAGGCTGATCTGGTAAAATGTCAAGCTTGCGTTTGATTAAATCATTCATCGCCTACCTGCCCCCCTTTCCTTATATTATATAACGAAAAAAAGCCGCGCACATCTAAAGATGGCCCGGCCTTTCCTTCGTTACTTATTAAGCGTGTTTAGCGATGAAATTTTCTAACGCTTCTTTCGGTTGGAAACCAACTGTTTTGTCTACTAATTCACCATTTTTGAACAATAGTAGTGATGGGATAGACATGATTTGGTATTGCGCTGCAGTACCTTGGTTGTTGTCAACGTCTACTTTTACGATTTTAGCTGCGTTACCTGCAGCGTCCATTTCTTCAAGAACTGGTCCAATCATTTTACAAGGTCCGCACCAAGCAGCCCAAAAGTCTACTAGTACTAACCCTTCTTTAATATCATCTTGGAAAGTTGCATCTGTTGCATGTACAATTGCCATTTGAAATCCTCCTTAATCTTACTATGCTTGTAGTATAGCATGGATAAATTCGCTTGAGCGAACAATCTGCCTAGATTACATAATTTATGAAAAACGAGGATAATAGAGTCGAAAAAGGCATTAAGTTGATTTACTTTGTCAGCTAATTTTCTTGAAAACGACCTTTATACACGTAAGTTAACGTAATAAAGATGTAAATGGCTAATGTAATACCTGTTACGATAATTGATGTTGTAAAAATAATGCCAATCAGGATTGCACTTAATGCGATAATGGCTATCCAAGTTGTAAAAGGGAACCATTTTACCGCATAGGCACTTGTTTTTTCAGGCTGTTTTTTACGCGATTTCAGATGCGCAATCGCAATAATTAACCAAATAAATAGTACGGTGTATCCAAGTGAACCCATTAGGAAATCAAAGGTTTTACTTCCGGCAAATAAAGAAATTATTACACCCATATATAAAGCTAAAGTACACATCAATATAGCATATACTGGAACTTTTCTTTTCGATAAATGTGCAAAGATTTTAGGTATACGCCCGTCCACAGCTTGTGTATACAGAACGCGTGAAGAACCATAAAGTCCAGAGTTCATAGATGAAATAATTGCCAGTATAACAACAGCATTCATAATATGATCAGCACCAGGAATACCAATCATTTTAAATACCATCACAAACGGACTTTCTGGCACTCCGTTTACTTCATTCCAAGGGATTAAGCTTACGATAATAAAGAAAGGCAGTAAATAGAAAGTCACAATACGTACTAAAGTACTGCGAACAGCTTTTGGCACTACTTTTTCAGGATTTTTCGTTTCAGCTAATGTAATACCGATAATTTCAGTACCGCCATAAGAATAAATCACCACAAGCATCGCAGCGATTAAACCTGTTGATCCATTCGGGAAGAAACCACCGTGCTCCGTTAAATTAGAAAATCCAACAGCCGTATGATGCCCAAAAGTAACAAGCAATAAAACTAATCCCGCTATGATGAATACCACAATAACGGTAATTTTAATTAACGCCAGCCAATATTCTGTTTCTGCAAAAACTTTTACTGATAATAAGTTAATGGCTGTCACTAACACCGAAACCGATAATGCAAGTATCCAAATTGGATAGTCTGGCAACCAATATTGAATAAAAATGGCCGCAACAACAGATTCCGCTGCAATATTTAATACCCACATTTTCCAATAGATCCAATCTAGAAAATAAGCTGGATACTTCCCTAAAATTGTTTGTACCAAATCTCTAAATGTTCTGGCTTCGTGATTACGAACTGCCATTTCTGCTAAACCTTGCATAACAAATAACAGAATAATACCACCTATTAAGTACGCAATAAGTACGGATGGCCCTGCCATATCAATAGCTGCGCTACTCCCTTTAAATAACCCTGCACCAATGGCACCACCTAAAGCCATCATCGTAATATGCCGTGAGGTCATTGTTCTCTGTAATTTCTGGTTGTCTTTTTCCATTTCCTTACCTCCTAAAATCAAAAAAAGCATATCGCCTGTTCCTTCATTATGAAATGAAAGAAGAGACGATATGCCATAGCAAACCGCGGTACCACTCTAATTGGTTCTATGAACTAAGAACCCAACTTAAAAACCTTGTAACGAAGGTTAATCGTCAAACAAATAGAATAATCCGTCAATTCCATTTATCTTACCACTCCTAGGCAAGTTCAAAGTCTTATTGGACTGCGTTGCACCATCCCGCAGCTCTCTTCACCAAATAATGAGCTTTTACTACTCCTAATCTTTGCGTTTCAAAATATTATTATTGAAAAATTTAATTAATAACCATCACTATACGGACTAAAATACACTCTGTCAATATTTTATTTTGCAATAACTTTCAAAATGCACACAATCTTACACAAATAGTCGCTAAAAATGATGTCACACAAAAAAGCAGGGAAGATAAATCCTCCCCGCATGACAAGTCTAAAACTATTAATTATGCATTCACTTTTAACGCTTTGAATTCTTCGATTAGAAGCGGCACTACTTCAAATAAATCGCCCACAATACCATAATCCGCAATTTTAAAGATATTTGCCTCTGAGTCTTTATTAATCGCTACGATTACTTTTGAATTCGACATCCCTGCTAAGTGTTGGATTGCTCCAGAAATACCCGCTGCAATGTAAAGATCTGGCGTTACAACTTTACCAGTTTGACCAATTTGTAGAGAATAGTCACAGTATTCCGCATCACATGCGCCACGTGAAGCGCCAACTGCACCGCCAAGTAAATCTGCTAACTCTTTTAACGGCTCGAAACCTTCTTCAGATTTCACACCACGACCACCTGCAACGACAACTTTCGCCTCTGAAAGATCTACACCTTCTGTAGATTTACGAACAACCTCTTTAATGATTGTACGCAGGTTAGTAATTTCTACAGATACTGAAGACGCTTCACCTGATTTATCCGCTTCTTTTTCTAAAGGCGCGATATTGTTTGGACGAACTGATGCTAACACAACACCGTCTTTTACTTTCACCTTTTCAAAAGCCTTACCAGAGTAAATTGGGCGGATGAATACTACATCATCACCAGCACCTTCGATTGAAGTTACATCAGATACAAGACCTGCTTGTAATTTACTTGCGATTTTTGGTGACAAATCTTTACCATTGGCTGTATGACCAAATACGATGCCTGTTGGATTTTCTTGCTCGATTACAGCAAGTAAAGCTTGACCAAAGCCATCTGATGTATATTGTTTTAAATGTGGATGTTCCACTGTTACGACACGATCTGCGCCATATTCGAATAATGGACCTGTAAGATTTGCTACAGCATCCCCTAAAAGAACACCAACAACCTCACCGCCATCAGCGATTTGTTTTGCTGCTGCTATTGCCTCGAAAGATACGTTACGTAAGCTTCCTTCACGAACTTCACCTAATACTAATACTTTTTTTGACATAGTATATTCCCTCCGTTACCCTTTAAGATTCGATTTACATCATCCATTACACCTTGGCGTATTACATCCAGATTCTGAATTGTACGTTTGCCTGCACAATGCCCGCCATGTTGTCGGTTCGGTAAAGCCACAAGGACGTGGTATTGTTACCGATGCAGGTCAAGCTAACCATTGTCGCATGGAAGCGACGAATTTAAGCTAGATTCCTTTCAAAATCTGTAACATCCGACCGAGGCTTTATCTTCGTTCCTTTGTGTTTTGGTACCCACTAAAAAAGGAGTAACACTCGTATTCATCTCCCCCTATTGAGGTTCGAGTCTGTTGTGACTGTCACTTCGCTTTCGCCACAAAATACATAACAGAATAAAGATAACAATGACTTAAACTACTTTTGCCTCTGTATGAAGTAGGTTTACGAGCTCTTTTACTTGTGCAGAAAGTTCACCTTCAAGAATTCGACCTGCTGCTTTTTGAGCTGGTAAGTAAATATCTACTGTTTCTACTTTTACTTCTACATCATCTTCATCGATATCTAAATCATCTAACTCAAGCTCTGCAAGCGGTTTCTTTTTCGCTTTCATGATACCTGGTAAAGATGGGTAACGTGGCTCGTTTAATCCTTGTTGAGCTGTTACTAAAAGTGGTAAAGACGTCTCAATTACTTCTGAATCTCCTTCAATATCACGCACGATTTTTGCAGATGTGCCATCGATTTCAAGGTTTGTAATTGTCGTTACATAGTTGATGCCCAATAAATCAGCAACTCGCGGTCCTACTTGACCAGAACCACCATCAATGGCAACATTACCTGTTAAAATTAGGTCAGCATCTTTATCTTTTAAGTACTCAGCTAAAAGGTAAGCTGCTGCGTTTTGATCTAATTCATCTAAATCATCTTCTGTATTAATAAGAACCGCTTCATCGGCACCCATTGCTAGAGCAGTACGTAATTGCTTTTCTGCATCTTCTCCACCAATTGTGACAACAGTTACTTTACCGCCTGCCGCGTCACGTACTTGGATTGCTTCTTCAATTGCGTATTCGTCATAAGGATTAATGATGAATTCAGCGCCATCCTCTTGGATTTTCCCACCAGAAACAACGATTTTTTCTTCTGTATCAAAAGTACGTTTAATTAATGCAAAAATATTCATAAATCCATACCTCCTGAAACGTTTTTTTAATTTCTAAGTAAACTTGTAAATATTATATATTTTCAGAGTCGATAACCCCTTTGTAGTTTGTTATCGACTCTGATGGAATCTATTTGCCAGTAAACACAGGCTCACGTTTTTCGATAAATGCTTGAATACCTTCTTTCGCATCTTCCGTTACAAATACCGTACCAAAGGATTGTGCTTCTACTTCAATGCCTTCATAAAATGAAGCCGGCTTTGCATATTGCAATGCTTGAATGGCTGCTTTTAAGGCAACCGGACTCTTCTTCGCAATTTTCTTCGCAACCTTTATTGTTTCTTCAAGTAAAACTTCATCAGTAAATGCACGGTTTGCTAAGCCCCATTGCACAGCGTCTAAACCAGAAATAGGTTCACTTGTAAACAGCATTTCCGCAGCTTTCGCAACACCTACATAACGTGGAAGACGTTGAGTGCCACCAAACCCAGGAATAAGGCCTAGTTGTAATTCAGGCAACCCTAATTTTGCAGATTCTGTCACAAAGCGCATATGGCAACTCATTGCTAATTCAAGGCCACCGCCGAGTGCTGCACCGTGAATCGCTGCAATAACTGGCTTCGAAAATGTTTCTACACGTTCAAATACTTGTTGCCCCTTACTTGCTAGCTTAGTGAACTCTGCGCCCGACTCAACTTCTGTAAACTCTTTAATGTCTGCACCTGCTGAGAAGAAACGACCTTCACCATGAAGAACAAGGACACGTACTGTGTCATCATTTTCTACAGCATCTAATACAGCATTTACTTCTGCAATAATGCCGCGAGATAATGCATTTGCTGGTGGACGCGCAATCGTAATAATCGCTACTCCATCTTCAACTTTCCAACTTAGAAATTCCATTTCTCCACATCCCTTTACGCTTTAATGCCGTTCAGTATTAATGCCTGAACCTTTGGAACCTGTTCTATCAAATCGTATCGATAGTCATTCATAACCCACGACGTAATGGTCTCATCAATTGTTCCAAACACCATTTGTCGTGCCAAGCGTACATCCATCGTTTGATTGAACTCACCTGATAACATGCCTTCAATTAAAATTTGATCAAGCAATTGTAAATACTCTCTTAATACTGCATTGATTTTTAATCGTAAATCCTTGTTTGATTGTCTAAGTTCTAATTGTGTGACGGTTGCTAGGTATCGATCAGTCGCTAGAACATTAAAATGATTTTCAATCATTCGTGAAAGCTTGTCTCTCGACGTACTTCCATTTTCTATTATATCTTGTAATGACTCTACAAAAACAGCCATTTTTTCATTAAAGACAGAAATTAATATATCTTCTTTATTTTTAAAATATAAATAGATTGTTCCATCGGCCACCCCTGCCTGTTTTGCGATCTTCGATACTTGCGCTTGGTGATACCCATTTTCTGCAATAACGATGACAGCTGCATCAACAATTTGCTTATATTTAGGCTTATCTCGTTTCACTCTTATATCACCACCTAAAAAAACATACCCACGCCCGCTTACATTCGTATCAGCAACAACGATGATTACGACATTGCTGAAGCTAACTTCTGTAAAAAAAGCAGCTATCTGCGAATTCGACCATCTTGTTGTCCTCAAAAGTTGACGAACTCGGAATGAAATGTACACATACACTTTCATCAGAGTCGCGAAACAACATGGAGGATGTGGCGTGATTACCGAAAAATAAAAATACGAAAATATGAATGGTCATTCATTCATATTTTCATATTATATTCTACATACTCGCTTGTCAATACTTTATCACGTAGTTATTTTGCTTCCTTAGCCGCCATTTTTGTTTTTTCTTCTTCCACTAATGTACGGCGTAAAATTTTGCCGACTGCCGTTTTTGGTAGTTCATCTCGGAACTCGTAATAGCGCGGAACTTTAAAGGAAGCTAGATGTTGACGGCAATATTTATTTAATTCGTCTTCAGTTAACGAAAATCCTTCTTTAAAAACAATATAAGCTTTTACCGTTTCTCCACGGTATGGATCTGGAATACCTGCTACCACGCATTCCTGAATTTCTTCACGTTCGTATAATACTTCTTCGACTTCTCGTGGATAAATATTAAAGCCACCTGCAATAATTAAATCTTTCTTACGGTCAACAACATAGAAGAACCCATCTTTATCCATATAGCCAAGATCACCAGTTAAAAACCAACCATCTGCAAACGTCGCAGCCGTATCTTCTGGACGATTCCAGTAACCTTTCATGACTTGAGGTCCTTTCACAGCGATTTCGCCAACTTCACCAACTGGAAGCTGCTCTATATCCCCCGTACGAAGAATCACTGAATCCGTATTTGGCCATGGTAAGCCAACTGAACCGATAACGCGCTTACCCCAAATCGGCGTTGAATGTGTAACTGGCGAAGTTTCTGTTAAACCATATCCTTCTACCAGTTTTCCCCCTGTTACTTCCTCAAACCGCTCTTGAACCTCTACTGGTAATGAAGCAGATCCACTTAAACAGGCCTTAATTGACGATAAATTATACTTTGCAATATCTGGATGATTTAATAGACCAATATATAATGTTGGTGCACCTGGGAATAACGTAGGTTTTTGCTTATCAATTGTTTTCAAGGCTGTTTCCGCATCAAACTTCGGTAGCAACACCATTCTATTTTGCGTGAATACAGATAACAACATCACAGTTGTCATTCCGTATACATGGAAAAACGGAAGTACACCCATAATCGTCTCTTCACCTTGTACACATTTATACATCCATGCATCGCACATTGTCGTATTGGCAATTAAATTTTTATGAGTCAGCATTACACCTTTCGGAAAGCCAGTCGTTCCCCCTGTATATTGCAATAAAGCTAAGTCTTCTTCAAAATCAAACGGAATATCGATCATTTTCACCGGTGCTGATCGCATGATTTCTGTAAATAGATGATTTTGTCCGCTATGTTCAACCTTTACACTAAAGCCGTACTGCTTCTTTTGAATAAAAGGATACACTAAGTTTTTAGGAAATGGTAAGTAATCTTTAATCGCTGTGACAATAACGTTTTCAAGTGCTGTTTCTTTCATGATTTTCATCACGCGTGGATACAATATATCCATTACTAAAATAACCTTCGCACCAGAATCAGCCATTTGATATTGTAACTCTCGTTCGGTATAAAGTGGATTTGTCTGTACAACAACTGCCCCCACATACATTGCTCCATAGTAAGCAATCACACTTTGCGGTGTATTTGGAAGCATAATCGCCACACGATCTCCTTTTTCCACCCCAAGTGATTGTAAATAGTTTGCGAACCTTAGTGCAGACTCGTATAGCTCGGTGTACGTCAAATCCTTACCCATAAAATGAATCGCTACTTTTGATGGATTCTTTTTATAGGCACGTGTCAAAAACTCTTGCACAGGAATTTCCTCAAACGTTAAAGACGATGGTACTTCTTCAGGATAATTTGCTAGCCATGGTTTTGTTGTCATACGTCCTCTCCCCTTTGTCCCAAACTTTGTAAATTCTTATTTTAATTATAATGAAAAAAGAATACACTTTCAAACACAAAATAGAAAATAAATGCATTTCCGATTAATTATTATGCATTTTACAACATTAATATGACTGTAACACAAAGGGTTTTATGTTGATTCCCCCTATGAATACTCATTCATTCTTTCTTTTTTTATGTAAACGAAATGGCTAATATTTCTATAGCCGAAAAACAATTTTTTATGCGAGGGAATTATATTATAAAGAGAATATTAATGGAGATTGGTAGAATTTTGCGATATTGTCTATGTTTCGATGTGGTGTCTGGCCACTGTGAAGTTTTCACCTAAGCGATACTTGAGGCTACCTGAGCGATTCGATGCTTCACCTGAGCGGTAACTTGAAACTATCCGAGCTGTCCAGTGGCCTATCTCTATTCACCTTCACTATTCTAAAGTTGATACATCATCTGATTATTGTGCCCTTCTTTCTTCTTGCAATAATCTTGTAGTATTCTTTTCGCAATATGTCTATTTGATATTTCTAAAAAATGACGTGCAGCTTCTGTATTAATTTGATTACCAATTAACAAGCGATAATCATTTAGTGCCTGATGATGCGCTACTTTATCATATGTTTTACAAAGTGGGCAAAACCAATTTTTCTTCAATCGAATTAGCTTAGACTGGGAACAATGACGACAATAAATGCCACGTAGAATAGCTTGAGGGTCAATTTTATAGTAAGTACACAATGGGGGATATCGATATTCATGATGGTGTGTCAATAAAAGATTGGCAATTTCAACAGACATTATTTCTCTTTGCGATTGCTTATTTAAGATATGTTGTCTTAGAAAATAAATCAGTTCCCGCATCATTAAAACTGGAAATTTCCCATCTTCATAGTGAATATCCGCATTATTGAATGGAAAAACAATGACGCCTGTCACTCCAATTTCAAGCTGTTGTTGTTTAAAAAATGTATCCAAACCCAAAACATATTCCTCCAGTTGAATTTCTGGATGATTAAAAATATGCTTATCTCCGTTTTCTAAGGTGCGCACCATACGACGTGGTCTACACTTAAGGTCAATACGACCACGGATATTTTTGCTTTCGATAATAATAACGTCATAGGGGGTAATGACCACGATATCTAATTGTATAGGCATAGGAGTCGTAAAAGTAATATTGTGCAGAATATAAATTTCATTTGAAGAAGCCATCTTTTGTAGCTGTTCCATAATTCGTTTCTCTCCTAAATCGCCAGCCTCTAGTTGCTGCAGATCCTGTATGATTTTATTATAGTGTGAATGATTTTTCTCTAGTCGTTGAACCAAAGCACGAAGTCCATAGACCATTTTTGTTTCCTCAAAAGGTTTTAAAATCAATCTAATCCCTCCTTTTTTGCCTCGACTATAGCATCTTTTTTTACCTTTGCCTATAGCTTTTTTCAAACTAAAATTTTGCCCCTCCCAAATCGAGGGATATATCAATTTTAAGTAAAGTCTGTGTAAAACCGTATGATGGCAATTGAACCTAACCAAGTCACTTTCACTACACACAAGTGTTGGGTAATAATTCGAGACCACCCGAGCAGTCCTGATCTTCACTTGAGCGGTACTTGTCACCACCCGAGCGATTCTGACCTGCACCTGAGCGGTACTTGTCACCACCCGAGCGGTTCGACGCTTCACCTGAGCGATACTTGTCACTACCCGAGCGAGTCTGACCTGCACCTGAGCGGTACTTGTCACTACCCGAGCGATTCTGACCTGCACCTGAGCGATACTTGTCACTACCCGAGCGAGTCTGACCTGCACCTGAGCGGTACTTGTCACTACCCGAGCGAGTCTGACCTGCACCTGAGCGGTACTTGTCACTACCCGAGCGAGTCTGACCTGCACCTGAGCGGTACTTGTCACTACCCGAGCGAGTCTGACCTGCACCTGAGCGATACTTGTCACTACCCGAGCGGTCCTGACCTGCACCTGAGCAATACTTGCTGTTACCCGAGCGTTCGGGCTTCACCTGGGTAATGCCTGTTACAAATTAAGCGTTGGTTAGCCCTACAAACAAATAAAAACGCACCCTCAAGATGAGGATGCGTTCTTCAATTTATATAGTCAACATATAGTAGACACCGACTGCCAAAAATGCGATGCAGACAACAATTAGTATTTTTGCTAATTTTTCCATCTCATACCACTCCTATGCAATACTTGCCCCAATAACGAACGATAGACCGACTGAAATGGTGAAGGAAATGAAGCCAACCGAGCGATTGTCATTAGCAATTTCCTGATCTACATTAAAACGCGGTGTCATAAATTCAAATAAAAAATATGCCACGATTAGTAATGTAAAACCAAAAAGCCCCCAACCAATCATTTCACTCAATGTACTATGGCGTGCAATCGAGTAGCGAAAAATATTACAAATTCCCAATATTTTCCCACCAGTTGCAAGAGCCACTGCAACATTTCCATTTTTAATTTCTTCCCAATTTTTATATTTCGTAACGACTTCAAACAATGCCATCGAGACGACTAAACATAAAACAACAACACTAAAATATCCTGCCGTTTCGATAATTGGATATCGCCAAAAGCTAGAATTTAGCATTTTCTCCGTCCCCTTTACCTCATTTATTCGTTCCTCGTACCAAGTGCTAGATGTCGCTTTCTGTCTCTTCAACGCATGCAAATACAGATGTCTGGACGCCTCATATTACATGGTAACGGTTTATCCATTCAATAGCTTAACAACAGCAACAAACAAGTACGAATACACACTTCTCATCTATTTCAATTCTACAACCGTGACACCCAAGCCACCTTCCCCTGCCTCACCAAAGCGGTAAGATTTTACGCGTTTATGCTTTTTCAAGTAGCTTTGAATTCCTTGACGCAATGCACCTGTACCTACACCGTGGATAATTGATACTCGCCCATAGTTGGCAAGTAACGCATCATCTATATATTTTTCAGTACGAAGAATGGCATCCTCAAATCGTTCCCCGCGTAAATCTAATTCTAATTTGACATGGCTATCGCGGTTCTTCACGCCAGCAACCCGATGAACAGGTTCTTTCTCAGGTTTAATGTATTCAAGGTCACCGTCCGCAATTTTCATCTTCAAAATGCCCAATTGCACTACCCACTCAGTATTTGATACTCGTTCTAGTAAAGTACCTCGTTGACCATAGCTTAACACCTTTACCTCGTCCCCGACAACTAAGTTTTGCGTACGGGCCTTTACTTGTGCTGCTTTTTTTAACACTTTATTGTTTTCAAGTGGTGTCGCTTCCTCCAAGCGTTTGCGCGCTTCAATCAGCTCATGTTCTTTAACGACCTGATCAGCATTCTTACGCATTTCTCGAAGCTCCGCGATGATAGTTTCTGCCTCTCTTTTGGCTTCATCGACAATTTTATGCGCTTTTTCCTTTGCCTTTTTGTCGAGTGCTTCTTTACGCTCTTCGTAGGCTTTTAGCTTGTCCTCTAGCTCTTTTCGTAAGGCCTCTGACTCTAACAGTAGATCATGAGATCGTTCTGCATCGTCCTCTGATTGACGTCGCGTCTCTTCAAGAGAGGCAATCATTGATTCAACCTCATGGCGGTCAGTGCCTGTAAAGCTTTTCGCACGATCAATAATGGACTCGGGTAAACCAAGCCGGCTTGAGATTTCAAACGCATTGGAGCGGCCTGGCACACCGATAAGTAAGCGATAAGTTGGGCTTAGCGTTTCAATATCAAATTCCACACTTGCGTTTGCCACACCTGGACGATTATAACCATATGCTTTTAATTCAGGATAATGCGTTGTTGCCATTACTCGTGCTCCACGACCATGTACTTCATCTAATATTGAAATTGCGAGAGCTGCCCCTTCTTGTGGATCAGTTCCTGCACCTAATTCATCGAAGAGAACAAGTGATTCGTGGTCAAATTTTTGCAAGATGTCGACGATGTTCACCATGTGAGATGAAAAGGTTGACAGTGATTGCTCAATCGACTGCTCGTCACCAATATCTGCAAAGAGTTGCTCAAATACGGCAAGTTCCGAGCCATCTAATGCGGGTACTGGTAAACCAGCTTGCGCCATTAATGTACATAAACCAACTGTTTTTAAAGTAACGGTTTTACCGCCTGTGTTTGGCCCTGTAATAACAATCGCAGTAATGTCTTTACCAAATTCAATATCGTTTGCGACCGCTATTTCACTTGGAATTAGTGGATGGCGTGCTCGCACAAGTCGGATATAGCCGTCTTTGTTCATTTTCGGCATCGTGCATTTGTTTGCTTGACCGTATTTCCCCTTAGCTAAAATAACGTCGATTTCACCTAAAATTCTTACTAAATTAAATAGATCTGGTGCAACTTCCTCCACCATAGCACTTAGAGCGTGTAAAATGTGTTCAATCTCCACTTGCTCCTTCATTTTGAGACGATGAATTTCGTTGTTCGCTTGCACAACAGAATCCGGTTCGATGAAGAGTGTTTGGCCTGAAGACGATTGGTCGTGCACAATGCCGCCATAATGATGGCGATATTCCTGTTTGACCGGAATTACATAGCGATCATTTCGAATCGTCACAAGTGCATCAGAAAGCATTTTAGTGGCATTGCTACCACGTGTAAGGCTTTCTAATTTTGAACGTACTTTAGCCTCCTCTGAACGGAGTGATTGACGTATCGTACGCAGTGTCTGACTTGCAGCATCTAATACTGTGCCATTGTCATCAATGCAGTTATTAATTTCATGTTGCAAACCTGATAAAACTGGCATTGCGTCTTTCTTGGCAATGAAATGTGGAATTTCAATCATTTCATCTGACTCTAAATCCTCAATGAAGTTACGAAGAATACGGCTTGCTCGAATCGTACTAGATACTTCCATTAATTCAATTGCTGACAGCATGCCACCGATTTGTGCACGTCTTGCTGCAGGGCGTACATCGAAAATACCGCCCATCGGCACATTGCCTTTGACACGTAAAATAGACAAACCCTCATCCATTTCTTCTAATAATTGCACGACTTTTTCAAAGTTCGTTTGTGGCACAAGCTCATCAATGGCTAACTTGCCAATGGAAGACGTACAATGTGTTGCCACTTGCTGGCGTACTTTATCATATTCTAGTGTTTTCAATGCGCGTTGTGCGATCACTGAGAACACCTCCTCAGCCTATTTATTTCGTCGAATGAACGCCTCAAACTGTTCACGCGTCCATGTATTGACAATCATATCTTTTTTCAACCATGCTTTGTTTGCATAGTGCACACCGATATCCATAAAACGTAAATGAGAGCTATCATGAGCATCGGTATTTATCGCCACAGGTACACCTGCTGCTACTGCCATTTCTAAATGCTCGACACACAAATCGAGACGATATGGATTAGCATTTAACTCTAAAATTTTACCATATTCTTGAGCCCATGCAATTAGCTGTGCCATATCTGGATTATAGCCAACTCGGTCTTCAATAATGCGACCAGTTGGATGGGCAATCATATGAACATAAGGATTTTGCATCGCTGTATGTAACCGTGCCATGATTTTATCCTGTGCTTGTGTGAAACTAGAGTGTATAGAGGCAATAACGAAATCTAACTCTTTTAGTACATTGTCTTCAAAATCTAGCGAACCGTCTGGCAAAATATCCATCTCTGTTCCGGCATATAAATAAAAGTCTGGATGCGTTTCGTTAAAAGCTTCAATTTCTAAACGTTGCTTCATTAATCGTTCAGGCGTTAAACCATTAGCCACCTTTAAATACTGTGAGTGATCGGAAATAACGCTATATTGATAGCCACGTGCAATTAATGCTTCACCCATTTCTGCAACGGAGTACGCACCATCTGACCACGTCGTATGCATATGCAAATCAGCTACAATTTCGTCAAGCTTTACTAAATCCCTAATTTCTTCTGTCCGGTCAAATTCCGTTGTCCCTGTACGTAAGCTAGGTGGGATAAAAGGTAGATCAAAATGCTTAAAGAATGCCGCTTCATCCGAAAATGTCAACACAGAACCATCAGCCTGTTCTACACCGTACTCACTTATTTTCTCACCACGTGACTTGGCAATTTGACGCATACGCACATTATGGTCCTTCGAGCCTGTAAAATGATGCAAAGCTGTTGCATACTCTGAATCCTTCACTAATCGAAAATCGACACTAACTGGCTCTTCAAAATCTAAAACGACAGAAATTTTCGTATCACCCGCTGCCACTACCTCTTGTATGACGAGTGCACGCAGTAATTTTTCACGCACAGTCTCAATTGCTTCAGTTACAACGATAAAATCGATATCTTTACTTGTTTCTGATGCACGACGGAAACTCCCAGCAACAGAAAAACGTTCCACTTCTTCCATACTACCGAGAAGTGCTTCAATTTGTAAAACGACAGGCTCCAATTGCCAAATCGGCAAGCGCTCCGAACGATTTGCAAAGTTCGCAAGCTCTTTTAAAATCTTTTCTTCTGTTTTTGCCGCAAAACCTGCTAGCTCGCGCACCTTACAAGCCTCACATGCCGCCTTTAAGCTTTCGGCTGAGTCGATGCCTAGCTCTTGATGAAGCTTGGCAATTTTTTTGCCACCTAAACCTGGCAGCTTCAGCAACGGAAGTAATCCTTTCGGCACAATGTCTTCTAATTCTTTTAAAAGACTCGATTCGCCTGTTACTATAAGATCCTCAATAACTGCAGCTGTGCCTTTACCGATGCCCTTTAGTTTCGTGACCTCCTCCATTTCGCTCAGTGAACGCTCGTCCCCTTCGAGTGCCGCCGCAGCTTTTCGGAAGGCAGAGACCTTGAATGGATTTTCGCCCTGTAATTCCATGTACAATGCAATTTTTTCAAGTGTACGAATAATTGTTTTTTTGTTCATTGGAAGTTCCTCCTATCGTAAAAACACTTCCCTCAAGTCCGAGAGAAGTGCATAATTTGCTATTGCCTATCAATGACACCAAAACGCAGTTGTACCTGTCGCCTTGCTTTCGGTTTTAGAAAACATACTACAGACACTTTGTTGCTACACCGCTTTCACATTACGATGAGTGGAGATAAATATACCACCAGTTTTGGAACATCTTCGTGATAATCGGTGTATGCTCCAATATGAGCCCGGATAAAAAAGATTTAGACATTAGATTTTGAACCATATCAATTGGCAACAACGCCAGTATATACAACAGAATAAACATAATTAAATAATTTTCAATCATGCCAAAAACTGCACCAAGCCAACGATTCAAAGTACCTAAAACAGGTAAATAAGCAATAAAATCAAATATTGATGCCACAATCTGTAATGAAATCTTCACAGCAAAGAAAATAACTGCAAACGCAACTACTCGGTAAAATGTGCGGTCTAAATCCAAGCTATCGATAACTACTCCAAGACTTCCCGAATCCGTTACGCCTGGATATGGCACCCAAAACACAAATTTCTGTGCTAATGGCTTATAATAGATATACGCAACAATGAGGGCAACTACAAAACTGACAATATGCATCATCTGAACGATAAAGCCACGTTTTGCCCCAATAATTAGTCCGCCCAATAGCACTAGTAATATGATTAAATCTAGCATTCACTTCAACCCTTTAATTTTTTCAATTCTTCTTCTAGTAATTCCATTTGCTCTTTTAAGAGTAAATAATCGTGTACCGTATTTACTGCTGTAAGGACGGCAAGCTTCGCGCTATCAAGTGATGGATTATGTAAATTCATTTCGCGCATACGGTCATCAACAATCGAAGCGACAAGTCGCATATGTCCAATAGATTCAGAGCCGACCATTTTATAGGTATGACCATATATTTCCACAGAAATTTTATTTTTTTCTTGATTTTCCATAGTCGCACCCTCCAATAGAATCTTTTTGCTCACGATTTTATTCAGTAGTGAGCAACGTCCACACAAAAAAGCTATTTATTATCATACCATGAAAGGTATAAAATTGTGAACAATGAGGACAGAAAGGAACGGTTAAATGTCAAATATTGTACTTTTAATTTCAACAAATATTCAAAAAGAGGTGATATCTTTTTACGCAAGCAATTTTGTGGAGCGTAAAGCACCAGGTGTGGTATTCGCAGCCAAACTACCAGATACCGCAATAACCTTATATAAATCAGGCAAATTAATGTTTCAAGGAGGCGGTGCAGACCGAGAAGCCGCACGTTGGGGCAATAGCCCGGGAATCGCGAGTGCACCAAAATCCTCATCTATCGGAGCAAAGGGCGACGTGCTCCCAGAGGGTTTTGCTTCAATGTCCGTTCTAGGCTCTGACGAAACTGGCACTGGCGATTATTTCGGCCCAATTACCGTTGCGGCAGTTTATGTGCCCGCTTCAAAGATCGAATTAATGAACGAGCTAGGCGTCAAAGATTCAAAAATGCTAACGGATGACTATATGCGCCGAATTGCACCGGATTTACGTGCAGCATGCGTACATAGCGTACTTATCTTGCGCAATGAAAAATATAACGCATTACAAGCAAAGGGCTACTCACAAGGCAAAATGAAAGCCATGATGCACAATAAAGCACTAGGACATACGTTGTCTAAAATGACACCGGAGAAACCTGAGCATATTCTCATTGACCAGTTTGCTGAGCGTGGGGTTTATTACAATTATTTAAAGAATGAACAAGAAATTGTGCGAGAAAAAGTGTTGTTGTCTACCAAGGCCGAGCAGCTTCATGTGTCTGTAGCAACGGCTTCCATCTTGGCACGTGCAGCCTTCTTAAAAGAAATGGATCGACTAAGTGAGCTTGCAGGCATAGAACTGCTGAAGGGGGCTTCTGGAAAGGTAGATGCATTAGCTGCACGAATATGGCGTGGACAGGGTGAAGAATTTTTACGCTCCATCACTAAATGGCACTTCGCAAATACAGAGAAGGCAAGAAAAATAAAATAAAGTTCACTTTGTTCTGGAGATAAATTAATGCTTCTCCCCTCATAAAACCTAAGATAGAACCTGGTTTAATAAACAACATTAAAAACAAGGGTGTCACATCATTGTAGACCCCCTTGTTTATGCATTAATATTTAAATTGCTGAATCGTTTGTTGTAGATTTTCAGACATTTCAGCGAGAGCTTCAGCTGACGATGCGATTTCTTCCATCGAGGCAAGCTGTTCCTCTGTTGCAGCGGAAATATTTTGTGCGCTTGCTGCGTTTTCATTCGTACGCTCAAGCACAATTTCGATTCCGTTTGCCACTTCATCAGAGTGAAGAGAAATGACCGTTGCTGCTTCTGAAATCCCTTCAATTTCTTCTGTCACTTGCTGCACATTACTACGAATTTCCACAAACGACTGCCCTGCAATAGTCGTCACGTCTATTCCCTTTACAACCTCTGCTGTTCCAATAGCCATTGACTCAACAGCTAGTTTTGTTTCCTTTTGAATATAAGATATGATTTCTTTTATTTGCAGTGTTGACTGGGCAGATTGTTCTGCTAGCTTTCTTACCTCATCCGCAACAACTGCAAAACCTTTTCCATGCTCACCTGCTCGTGCCGCTTCAATTGCTGCATTCAATGCCAACAAGTTTGTTTGGTCAGCAATTTGCGTAATGGCTTCAACAATGTGACCAATTTCTTGTGAGCGATTGCCTAATGTTTGAACAGTATTTTCAAGCGTATGCACCGTTTTTTGAATCATATGCATCTGCTCAATTGCCGTTTGAATGGTTTTATCACCAACACCCACTGCTTCCATCGCTTTTTTTGACATCACGTTGACTGTGTCAGCCTTATCTGAGATGTGTTTAATAGACGAAGACATTTCACGAACAGCACTTGTACTTTTATGGATGGTTTCAGCCTGTGCATCAACGGTTTCTGCAAACATCTGAACGGATTCGACAATTTGAGTAGTTGCCCGTTTATTTTCTCCTGTACTTGCTGTAAGCTGCTCTGAGGATGTGGCTAGCAGGTTTGATTTTTCACCAACATCACCAACAACTTCGCGTAAGGAACTAATCATTTTATTGAAAATAATCGCTAATTTGCCATGCTCATCATTTGTTTTTATTTCGATAAAATTACGTAAATCACCATCACCCACTTGCCCAGCTACAGTAGCTAGTTGCTTCAATGGACGGATAATCGAACGAATGATAATGCCCCCCATTACGCCACCAATAACTAACGCAATCGCAATAACTAGCAAAGTTGTTTTAAATATTGGTGCTGTGACAGCTGATACATCTGCCATATCCATGGTACCGATAATTTTCCAACCTGTTAGTTTATTCGTTACAAAGAATACTTGGTACTCCTTGCCATCTTCTTCTATATTAAATTGACCTTCATTCTTGCCTTCCATCTTTTCTACATAGGAATCTTTGAGCGCCTTCCCAACTTCTGAGAAGGGATCCGCAATACTAACATTGTTGGCGTTTACTAACGACGCATAGCCATTTTTACCAATTTTTACCGTATTTACAAGCTCGGAAATTCCCTCTAAATTCAGCCCAATCGAAATAACCCCTGAACCGTCCTGTAAACCTGCTGAAACTGATAATATTAATTCTCCTGTAATAGATGATTGATATGGATCAACCATGACACTCTTGCCTGTCGACTCTATTGCCTTTAAATACCATGGTCTCGTAAATGGATTATAATCTGGTTCAGACTCGGCATATGGGGAGCGTAAAAATTTGTGCCCTTCCATTGCTAAATTGACAACGGAAACACTGCTATGTAGCGCATTATATTTTTCTATTTCCTTTAATAGCTCGGCATCTTGCCAATCCTTATTAAAATAAGCTGCCAAATATTCGGCATCATCAAGAATGGGTGCTATTTCTTCTGAAATTAACGAATTTATTAAATTTACATTTTCGCGTGAGTTATTACTCAATTCTGCTTGATATTGATTGGCCGCCTTCATGTATGAGAATGTTCCAATTGCAAAACTTGGAATTAAAAGCGCCAATGTAAATGCCCATATTAATCGAGCACGCACGGATAAGTTTCCTTGTTTTCGATGATTTTTCAAAATGCTTATCTCCTCTTACTAAAATTTTCTATCCAGTTTCTACTATACACACAATAAATACTAAAGATTTATTTTTTGTTATTTCTAAATATTATTAAAAACTAAAAATGTAATAGTTATTTGAATTAACTTTAAAAATAGTTTTTCTATAAAGAAACACGAACATTTTTGCTAGGAGCGTAAGGCGGCGACGTGACGAAGGAATCGGCTCGGTGCTTGCCCTTCCACCTGTAGCGGAATATACCTATGTGATATGAACAATTACTTTATTTTCTTTGATAATATTCGCCTTTATTGATATGAAAATTGATTTATTTAAACAAATAAAAAAGCTGCCTCCATGATTCTGAGACAGCCTTTGAATAGTCATTTAGAATTAACGTACTTCTGTGCCTTCAATTGTAGCGATGGCTTTTAATACTTTATTGTGTGCTGCGACAACCTCTTCGTCTGTTAGCGTACGTTCTGGGTCGAAGTACGTTAATGAGAAGGCAACTGACTTTTTGCCAGCTTCCATTTTCTCACCTTCATATACATCGAATATACGAATGTCTTTTAACAGTTTCACACCTGCCGAGTGAATAACAGCAACAACTTCTCCAGCCGCAGTCGCACTATCCATCACAAGTGCGATATCACGAGACATAGCTGGGAATCGTGGCACTGGTTTATAACCTAGTGGTGCTTCGTTTGTAGTAGCGTCCAGTAAAGCTACTACGTTCATTTCCATCACATACGTATCTTTCACACCCCAAGTTTTTTGCTCAGCAGGGTGTAACCCTCCAATAATGCCGACTTTTTCGCCGTCTAATAGGATGCTTGCTGTACGGCCTGGGTGTAGACCGTCTACTTGTGCTTTGACGAAGGAAATACGTTGGGCAAGACCAAGCTTACTAACAACCCCTTCAACAATTCCTTTTAACACGAAGAAGTCTACTTCTTTTTTCTCCCCTTGCCAAGCATGGTCTAACCATTTACCCGTTAGAACTGCAGCTACATGCTCTTCCTCATAAGGTTGACCTTGTGCTGATTGACCGAGGAACACAGAGCCAACTTCATATAATGCCACACTGTCCACCTTACGTGCTACGTTATATGCAGCGGCCTCAATTAAATGTGGAATTAAGCTCTGACGAAGCGTTGAACGATCTTCACTCATTGGCATTAATAAACGCGTCACTGGTTCTGCTTTTAAGGCAAAGCGTTGTGATAATGCTTCAGAAGTTAATGAGTAGGTTACTGCTTGATAAAGGCCTACACCCTCCATATAGTTACGTACTACGCGACGGTTTGCTTGATAAGGTGTTAGGCTTCCTACTTGGTTCGCACCCTCTAGTAATGTCATTGGAATTTCATCGTAGCCGTAAAGTCGTGCGATTTCTTCCACAATATCCTCTTCAATTTTAATATCCTGACGACGTGTTGGCGCATCAATAATTAATAATCCATTTGCCGCCTCTACGCCAAATTTTAAACGCTCTAAAATGGACAGCATATCTTCTAATGAGATTTTCATACCTAGACGCTCATTGATAAAATCTGGCGAAACAACGACACGTTCTGGTGTTTTATCTAATTCGTCCACGATGCACGTACCTTCTAGCACTTCACCACCAGTTAATTCAGCAAGTAATGCCGCTGCGCGTTCGGCAGCAGGTACAACGCGGTTTGGATCGACACCTTTTTCAAAGCGAGCTGATGCATCTGAGCGAAGGCCAAGGTTACGTGAAGTTTGTCGAACGCTTAAACCTTCAAAGTAAGCAGATTCAATAACAACTGTTGTTGTAGTTTCTGTGACTTCCGAGTTCGCACCACCCATTACGCCTGCAATAGCTACCGGTTCTTTACCATTTGTAATCACTAAATCAGTCGCTTTTAATGTACGCTCTTGGTCGTCTAAAGTAGTGATTTTTTCACCTTCTGTTGCTTTACGTACAACAATTTCACCTGTTGCAAGGCTGTCGTAGTCGAATGCATGAAGCGGTTGGCCATACTCCATTAAGATGTAGTTTGTCACGTCGACTACATTATTGTGTGGACGTACGCCAGCTGCCATTAAGCGGTGTTGTAACCACATTGGTGATTCTGCAATTTTTACGTTTTTCACGACTTTTGCCACATACATTGGATTCGCATGTAAATCTTCTACGCGAAGTTTTAACACGTCCCCTGCTTTTTCAGATGATGTGTTGTATGCGATTTCTGGATATTTCACTTCTTCCGAAAGAATGGCACCGACCTCATACGCTACACCCAGCATAGAAAGTGCATCCGAGCGGTTTGGTGTTAAACCAAGCTCTAACACAGTGTCACGTAAACCTAAAAGTGCAAGTACATCAGCGCCCACTTCTGCCTCAGCAGGTAACACGTAAATGCCCTCTGCATAAGCTTTTGGCACGAGCTTACCTTCAATACCAAGCTCTTGTAATGAACAAATCATACCGTTCGATTCATGACCACGAAGTTTTGCTTTTTTAATTTTAATGCCACCTGGTAAATGTGCACCTGGGCGAGCAACAATGACTTTCTGACCTGCATCAACGTTTGGCGCACCACAAATAATTTGTTGTGGCTCAGCTTCACCAACATCTACTTGGCAAATATTTAATTTGTCTGCTTCAGGATGTTTTTCTTTGGATACGACATAGCCGACAACCACTTTATCCATACCGCTAGCACGGTCGATTACTGCGTCTACCTCAATCCCAGAGCGCGTAATTTTTTCTGCTAACTCTTCAGGCGCTAAGTCCTGTGTGCTTACATAATCTTTTAACCATTCTAATGATACTAACATTTTATGTCCCCCTTACGCCTCTGTTCGCTCGAATTGTGATAAGAAACGTGTGTCACTTGTATAGAAATGACGAATATCGTCGACTCCATATTTTAGCATTGCGATACGCTCTGCACCGATACCGAATGCAAAACCAGAAACTTTCTTCGGATCATAGCCTGACATTTCTAGTACTCTTGGATGCACCATACCTGCACCTAAAATTTCAATCCAGCCAGTACCTTTGCAGATTTTACAACCTGAGCCACCACACTTAAAGCAAGAAATATCCATTTCAACAGAAGGTTCTGTGAACGGGAAGAAGCTTGGACGTAAACGAATTTCACGGTCTTCACCGAACATTTTTTTCGCTAAAGTATCTAAAGTACCTTTAAGATCACTCATTCGAATATTTTCGCCGATCACAAGACCTTCAATTTGCATGAATTGGTGTGAGTGCGTTGCGTCATCATTGTCGCGACGGAAAACTTTCCCCGGGCAAATGATTCGAATTGACTCACCTTTTTTCGCTTCCATCGTACGCGCTTGCACAGGTGATGTCTGTGTACGTAATAATATTTCCTCGGAAATATAGAATGAATCTTGCATATCACGAGCAGGATGACCTTTTGGTAAATTTAGTGCCTCGAAGTTATAATAGTCTTTTTCCACTTCAGGCCCTTCTGCAATTTCGTAGCCCATGCCGATAAATAAATCTTCAATTTCTTCGATGACACGTGTTAACGGATGACGGTTGCCGACTTTAATTTCACGTCCAGGTAATGTGACATCAATCGACTCACTGGCTAATTTTTCAGCAATCGCTGCTTCTTCCAAAACAGTCACCTTTGCTTCCAGTACCGCTGTTACATTTTCACGAACAGTGTTGACTAAAGCCCCCATTTTCGGACGTTCCTCAGCAGATAATTTCCCCATCCCTTTTAATAGATCAGTGATTGGTCCCTTTTTCCCTAAATATGCTACACGCACATCATTTAAATCTTTTAAATTTCCTGCTGCTTCAATTTTCGTCAGTGCTTCTTGCTCTAACTGCTTTAATTGCTCTTCCATGTGTTGAATCCTCCTTGTTCATGTAAATGCCCGCTTGCGCGAATGACACAAAAAAAACCTCGCCCCTAAAAAAGGGACGAGGACATATTCGCGGTACCACCCTAGTTATTGCACGATAAAAACCGCACAATCACTTCATTGCCATAACGACTCGATTGAAGCCGGCATACCTTTACAGCATTTCGCTGGTCCCGGTAGCTGCTCGCGGGCTGAATTCAAAACTGCATTGGTACGGCGCTGGCTCTCAATCTCCGGCCTACGCTCCCTGTCGTCCATTCACAATCTTTACTACTTCCCGATCATAGCATTTTCGTATACATGATTACATTTAAAAGTGATTATACAATAATTAGCTGTTACATTTCAAGGGAGATATGCCCATTAACGGCGATATTGTCGGTTTTATCGGCGATTTCTTCTCTTCTAGCGGCGATTTAAAAGCGATTACTTCACAAACTCGTACAAAACAATGCCTGTGGCAACAGCTACATTTAATGATTCAGCTTGTCCAATTATTGGAATGATAATATTTTGATCTGTCATTGCTAATAACTGTGGATGGATTCCACTACCTTCGTTACCCATCATGATCGCAAATGAACCGTTATGCTGAATATCACTATAAATAACAGCATCTTCTTCCAGTGCCGTTCCAAATACTGGCACACCATTGTCCTGAAGCAAATCAATCCAATCCTCTAAATCCCCGCGTACTACAGGGACATGAAAATGTGAACCCTGCGCAGAACGCAGCGTTTTGGGATTATATAAATCTGCGCAACCCTTGCCAAGTATAACTGCGTCCAGACCTGCTGCATCTGCTGTACGAATCATTGTTCCAATATTACCTGGATCCTGCACCGCATCAATCAATAGCACCTTGCGCCATGAAGCCATCGTCTCTTCTTCTACAACTGGCTGTTTACAAACCGCAAAAACACCCTGTGATGTCTCCGTTTCTGCAAACTCCTTCGTCACAGCCGCTGTCACTTCCACCATTGACACATTATCAATCGGCCAGAGCATCGGCAAATCGACACCCTCACGCACAATTAGCTGTAGCACTTGGTCATTATTTTTCAAGGCTTCCTCCACTAAATGGAAACCTTCCACTAAAAACTCACCTGAACGCTCACGTTCTTTACGTGTCGTCGCTAACTTCTTCCAATATTTCACTAACGCATTTTGCGTAGATTCAATTCTCTTCATCGTTCTCGTACCGCCTTTTTCCTATTTACTGCTCATTATTATACCTTAGAAAATGGGGGAATTCATAGTCAGGGATAATAAAGAGTCTTATATTTACTTGCAACTTCAGCATAATAAATTATTAATTGTTAGTTTTACACAAACAATTAATAATTAATGCTGCTCATTTCAATTAAATCAGCTATGATTATTTTATAAATAATATTATAGGGTGAAAATAAATGAAAAAAAACGTACATGTTGTTGGTGCAATTATTGAAAATGAACACCGAGAAATCTTTTGTGCCTTAAGAAGTCCAAATATGACATTAGCAGACTATTGGGAATTTCCTGGAGGTAAAATTGAAGTTGGAGAAACACCAGAACAAGCATTAGCTAGAGAAATCATTGAAGAATTCAATTGTTCCATTAAAGTAGGTGTAAAAGTAGAAGATACTACGTACGATTACGAGACTTTTATTGTACGCTTAGAAACATATAAAGCACAGCTATTATCAGGTGAACCTATTGCATTGGAACACGCAGAAACTAGATGGGTTCCTCGTAATCAACTACTTGAACTTAACTTTGCTCCTGCTGATATCCCTGCAGTTGAAAAAATCATTAATGAAAAAGAAAATTAGTATTGATCAATTTTTTCTCTACAATTTTACTAATAAACAAAACTGAATGATCTAAAAAAATCAAAAAATTTTAACTTTTACAATTGCTATTATTAGTGACGGTTGACTAGCTTTTTGAGTATGGTCTTCTCTATTTGAGAAGACTATACTTTATTTACAAATTCCCTATATAGTTTAACAGGAACCTCATTCACCAACTCAATTTTGACTGTAATTGGTCTTTCTCCTTCATGTGCGACCGCATCACCTTTCCCAATATAAATATAAGGCTCTGTTTTGCCATCTATTTCTTTATACTTCCTTACAAATAAGTGAAGGTGAATACCTCTATTTTTATTAAAAATAATATTCGGTCCTTTTCCAGAATTCGAATTGGTCTTATTAGGGGTTTGCCATTGGAAGTGTCTTTCATCTAGAAATTTATCATCATAATTTAGATGCTCTTCAACATCTTCCCCCTTATGTAAATCAATATATAGAAAGTAATTGTTTCCGTTGGTAATTAACCCTGAACCACGAAATGAACTATGAGTTTTTCGGTAATTAGATAATAATGCAGCATCTACCATCTGATATTGCTCATACAACTTAAAATGCGGAATTCCGTAATATTCAATTCCAAATTCCTTTTCATAACGGATAATCCCATAAAGAATAATATCTTCAATATAGTTAAGATATTCAGCTTTATTAAGCAGTGAATTAAATAGGGGTGTTTTGAAAAGCTTTTGATTTTCAAAATAAAACAACTTTGTATTATTCTTTTTCTGACTACTATCATAATAATCTTGATTTAAAACTTCAAAGGCATGGAGAACACTATCATCATCAACATTTTTTACGTGCTTTAAAATTTCACGTTTAGCAGTTTCTAGTGAAATCTCTTTATGCTCTAAGAGATAGCTCATGATCACATATTCAAAAACTCTTTTTAATGGTAACTTACTTGATAATTCCCTCAAAGCACCTTCAAAAGTGGCATTTTCTAATAACGTTTTCAGATCATTATTCTTCTCTGTTTTCGCTATGAAGCTTAAATAGGTTTTTTCACGTTTAATAAAGCTAATAGGATCTGGTGCGCCATCATACTTAAGATAATCCAATAAGAAGTATGGAATTCGTCCCTGATTTAACTTCTTAAATTCAAAATACTCTTCCTTTAAATACTTCATGGAGTTGAAGTTCTCCTGATCAATTTGCAATAATATGCGTTCTTGTGATATTCGATCCATTTGTATATGCGTGCAACCCGGTATGTTAGGAAAACCAGTAGTAACTGCAATCTTCAAACTCTCTTTGTCATAATTTCTACTCCCATTAAGTGCTAAAGCAATCAAAAATGCTTTATTATGGTTTCCAATAAAGTCGAGTACCGTTAAAAAATTCTTATCCTTGTATTTTCTAAGTCCTCTTCCTAATTGCTGAATAAAAACAATTGGAGAATTTGTTGGCCTTAGCATCAACACTTGATTTACAGAGGGAATATCGACGCCCTCATTAAAAATATCAACTGTAAAAATAAACTCTAACTCATCTTGGTCATCCTCTAATCTAGTAATATAAAGTTCCCTTTTATCTGATCGATCATCACCTAGTAACACACTACTCTTATAGCCTCTTTTGTTAAATTCCATTGCCATATACTGAGCATGTTCACGGCTAGTGCAGAACCCCAGGCTCTTCCTCTTTTCGCCATCATGACCATAAAAGTTCATCTTATCGATAATATAATCTACTCGTTCATTTACCTTTAATCTCTTTGTAATTTCATCTATATTCGTTAGTGAAACATCACTTAAGTCGACTCCTTCAATATCCGTGATTCCAAAATAATGAAAAGGAACCACTAACTCGTCCTCTAATGCCTCTTGGAGACGAACTTCCAAGGCCACATTATTATCGAAAAGATCAAAAACATTGCCACTATCACTCCGTTCAGGTGTAGCTGTCATCCCAAGTATAAATTTAGGCTCAAAATAATTTAATACACTTTGATAAGTAGGACTTGTAGCATGATGAGCTTCATCTACTATCAAATATTCAAATTCATTATTTTTAAAATCATTGTAACACCTTGAAATAGTCTGGATTGTTGCAAATACATAATCAAATTTTTTCTGCTTATGATTCCCTGTTAGTAATCCAAAAGTTAACCCCTCATTTGGAAGTAGTTTCTCAAAAGTCTCTTTTGCTTTTTTTAAAATTTCTTCTCTATGTACAATAAATAGTAGCTTCTTTGGTTGATAGCTTTTCACATCAAAGGCTGACATATAGGTTTTCCCTGTACCGGTTGCAGCGATCACCAATGCTTTTTTCTCACCAAAGTTTCTTAGTCTCTCCAGATTCTCCATCGCACGTTTTTGCATACGGTTTGGGATAATATACTCTTTATCTTCATATATTAATTCCGAAGTCAAATATAATTTTTTTAAATTCTTTATAAATTCTTCATATCTATTAATAAAACCTTGATCAATGAATACACTGTTATTCCAAATCTGATCATACTCTTTTAATACTTCCTTAATAAAAATGGCATTTTCTTTTGCAATAACCTCAACGTTCCACTCAATATTGCTCTTTAGAGCACTTTGGGTAATATTTGATGATCCAATAATAACCCGATAATAATCAGGATATTCAAAAATATATGCTTTAGTATGAAAACCAATCTCCTTATCCGTAACAAAAACCTTGAGCTCAATATTATTAAACTCTTGAATTTTTTCTAAAGATTTCGGTTCAGTAAAATTTAAATATGTGGAAGTGATGATCCTCCCTTTAACTCCTCTTTGCTCAGCTTCTTTTAAAGGATCCAACAAGAGTTGAAGTCCACTAAAATTAACAAACGCCACACTAAAATAGAATCCAATACAATCTTTCATTGATTTTACTATTTCTGCTAGCAAGTTCGTTTTGTCTGAATTAACAATTAACCTTTTCTCATATTGCATTGGATAACCCCTTCAATTAGTATTCTTACTTAACACGCCTATCGAGTAATGAGCAAAAACGAGACCCACTTATTTACTAGTCCCGTTAAGTCTAATAATAAGATTTAGATTCATCATTTTGAAAGAGTCTGCTCATCTAAATTCCTATCAGCGTCACCCGATTCCTACCTTTTTCCTTCGAAACATATAAAGCTTGGTCGGCTTTTTTCAAAATCGTAATGTCGGTATCTTCTGTAGTCACCGTCGCCACACCGATTAATCAGTCCTTCATGTGAGATGGAGATAAAGCCACATGGCGCATAGTTCAATCGTTTATCCATTACTTTCAATTATCCTTTCTATTTCCTTAAAGAAATTCTGTAATTAAATGAATCGTTTCTTGAGGATGACTAATGTGTGGATAATGGCCTTTCGCCTCCATTAATCGCAACGTACTATTTTTCAAGTGACGATGTAAATACTCTCCTACCTCTATCGGAACAATGCTATCATTCGAACATTGCATAATGAGAATAGGAACATTTACTTTTGAAAAGTCACCTCGATGATCCGATAAAAAAGTCACTTCTGCAAATTCCCTTGCAATAACAGGATCTGCTGATTTAAAGGTTTGTTCTAGTTCTTTTGCTAATTTTGGCGACTCTGGGTTGTTCATAGCAATTGGGGCCAAATAACTTGCCCATCCCGAAAAATTCATTTCCATCATATCTAGTAATTCTGTAATATCACTGGAATCAAATCCACCAACGTACCCATCCTTGTCATTTAAATAGCATGGTGAAGGTCCAATCATAATTAATTTTCGGAAATAATCTGGTCGCTCAATCGATGCAAGCATCCCAATCATTGAACTAATAGAATGGCCAATAAAAATGACATCTTTAAGATTCATTGACTCTATGATATCTAGTACATCTTGCATGTAACCTTGAAGAGAATGATATTTTGTTGATTGAGGCGTTTAGATCTGAATGACCAGAACCTACATAATCAAACAAAATAATTTGATAGTTTTCCTCAAATGCAGGTGTAATAAATCGCCACATATTTTGATCGCAACCAAACCCATTTGCAAAAACAATGGTTTGCTCCCCTTTACCAATTATTTTCACATTATTGCGTACAGCTACATCTATCATTGCATTTTACCCCTTTTAGTAATATATGTAATAACTCCATTCTGACGATGAAGACAATAATTATCAAGAGAAATCATATTTTTCGTCGTTGCACTAAAAAAGATGACACTTAGGAAAAATTTCTTAAGGTCATCTTTTAAATTGTAGTAAATTGTGTGCGTGCCAGGCACCACCATGGGCACCTCCATGGCACTACCATTTCCTAACGGGCGGTATACTTTGAGGGAAATTAAATACATTGAACGGGTCGTACTTCGTTTTTATTTCTCTAAGCCGTCTGAAATTACGTCCATAGTAGGCGGTTGGCCAATCTTTAATATATCGATCAGGGAAATTCACGTAATCACCAGCTGTGTAAGGCGATAATGCTCGTCTCAAGTCTTCGATCCATTGAATGTTTTGTTTTTCTTCCTGTGGTTTTTCCCATGTAGTGAGGTATTCTTGGGCAATGAGGGCATTTCTATAAAAATAGGCCGCACGATTTGGCGCAACCTGGCTTACTGCACCTCGGAGCGATTGCTGCCAGATTTCTGCATTTATATTTGGCGCGTTAGCTAAAAAGTCTTTCATTATTCGAATAGCCGTATGTGGAAATGGTTTTTCAATAAACGAACCAGACCTTTTGCGAAGAGCAGGTTCATTGCCACTTGGGACATCGAAAAATCGCACAGCTTTGATGTAAGGGACTTCCTTTATCCATACACTTGTCGGTGAGCCAGACTTCCTTAAAGGGCGAAGAAGTTTCTTTAATTCGGTTGCTGAACCAACAAACTCGCCTTGCGCAACAATTTCACCCACTTCCTTTGATTTCAGCTCAATTTGTGAAGTTAAACGTTCATCCGTATAGGGTGCCCATTTTTGCCATGCATCAAAGGCGACCTCAAAATCCTCCCAGTCCCATGTGATCGAGAAAATAGTCACATCCGAAATGGGAAGGAGCTTAAATGTAAGTGCGGTGACAATGCCAAAATTTCCGCCACCTCCCCCACAGCTAGCCCAAAATAGATCACTGTTTGAATGGTTGTTTGCTTTAATAAGTTCTGCACCTAAATGACCACTTGCGCCGACCATTTCAATTTCCAATAAATTATCACAAGTAAGCCCAAATTGCCGTGATAGCATACCAATGCCCCCACCGAGAGTTAAGCCAACAACGCCGACACTGCTTTCGGTTCCCGCTGGAATGGTCATGCCAGATTCCCATAATTCACGATATACTTTCCCTAAATTTGCCCCCGCTTCAATTCTTACTGTCATGTCTTTCGGATTGATAGTCAAATCATTCATCTCACTCACATCAATAATAAGACCATCATTTAATAATGAAAAATTTTCATAGCTATGCCGACCGCTCCTTATTCGAAATCGCTCATTATGTTCCCTCACCCATCGCAATGCATTCACTACATCTTTCGTATTTTGACAAAACACAATTTTACTCGGAAATTTTGCAATACTTAAGTTATTATTGATCCTCGCCAGATCGTAATCCGGATCTTCAGGTGTCACAATTCTTCCAGAAAGCTTTACCTTCTTCAACATACAACTCCTTTCTCAAATGACGCTATGTGCATGTACTATACTATGCACAATCCTTTGGAAAGAAATATAAATTTTGAAATTAAAAAAAGTATAAAAGAGGCATGTTTATCCGTTATCAATCATCAAGTAAATACTCATTTTATAGCTTTGTACATATGATGCAATAATGAAAACACTTAGGGGGTGTCCGAATGATTATACATGTGGTGAGCACTGGTGAAACACTTTGGCAAATTGCAAACCGCTACGCTGTACCTATCAATACGATTGTCCAATTAAACGCGTTACCGAATCCAAATCAATTGGTGGTCGGGCAATCACTTGTTATTCCTTCGCCGTATACAATGCATATCGTAAAAAGTGGCGAAAATTTAGGGTCCATCGCACAACAATATGGCGTGCCAGTTCAAGCGATTATCTTAGAGAATCATCTAACAAATCCAGATATTCTAACGCCTGGAACAAAACTAGTTATTCCACCAATTACGCATATTGTGCAGCCTGGTGAGACATTATCACAAATCGCCAATCACTATGGTACGACCGTTCAAGCTATAGTTTTAGAAAATGGCATCACAAACCCAAATATGATTTATGCGGGTATGCGCTTAATTATTCCAAGAGCGAAACCTTCGATTGAAGTAAATGCTTATACCTATCAACCGAGTGAAGAAGCTGTTGATTCTCTAAACGCCATAGGCCATCTTCTTACTTATTTTAGCCCCTTTGCTTATATGATAAAGGAAGACGGATCATTACAGCCGATAAATGACAAAGCAATGATAGATGCTGCTATTTCAAAAAATATTATCCCTATGCTAACCATTACAAACTTCTCTTCAACAGAAGCAGGATCCAATTTAGCGCATGTTATTTTATCTAGTGCCGAATTAAGAGGAAAAGTTATTAACGAAGTGCTACAAGTGATGCAGGATAAGGGCTATAAAGTGCTAAATGTTGATTTTGAAAACGTCCTACCAGCGGACCGGGAAAATTACAATCAATTTCTTCAATTAGCTGTTGATCGTCTCCACCCAAAAGGATATTTAGTTTCGACTGCTCTTGCGCCTAAAACAAGCGCAACTCAAGCCGGGACATTATACGAAGCACATGATTATGAGGCACACGGTAGGATTGCAGATTTTGTGATACTAATGACATATGAATGGGGCTATCGACTTGGTCCTCCACAAGCTATTTCTCCCATTAACGAAATGAGGAAGGTTGTAGAATATGCCTTATCAGTAATGCCTGCTGAAAAAATATTTTTAGGCTTTCAAATTTATGCCCGAGACTGGCTTCTTCCCCATGTTAAAGGTCAAGAAGCTGAGACATTTAGCCCTCAAGAGGCAATCAGTAGAGCAGTCAAATATGGCGCAACCATTCAATACGATTTAACAGCACAGTCTCCTTATTTCCGTTATGTTGATGAACAAGGTAGAAATCATGAAGTGTGGTTTGAAGATGCTAGAAGCGCTCAAGCTAAGTTCGACATGGTCAAACAATACAAGCTTCGTGGTGTCAGTTATTGGGCATTAGGCTTTCCTTTCCCACAGAACTGGGTATTATTAAATAACGAATTTTCGATTAAAAAACAATAAATCAATTTTAATATTGTCCAAATTCTAAAAATGTAATTCTGAAAAATGCTCTTCCCTGTATATTATCTAATTTTTCCCATAATAAAAAGTCCGTTTCAAAGCCATATTAAGAAATATCAAATTGAAAGGAGAATCCAACATGGGAAGAGATAATAAGCAAGGGCAAAGTAACAACAAAGGCTCACTACCTCAGACGCCTAAAAATCAAAAAATTGCGCCAGATAAAGTAAAAGAAGAGTTTTCGCAAGAGTTTACGGAGCTTATAAATTCAGTTACTAAAAATAAGCAAAAAAAATAAGGGGGACTTCGTTTGGAATATCAACGTGCGCAAGAGATTGTCGCCTCACCATCAGAATATGAAGTGACCTATAACAACGTTTCTGTATGGATTGACAAGCTACACGATGATGGCAAAACAGCCACTGTGCATTTACGACGCTCGTTAGAAGAACGATCCGAAGTGGATATTTCAGAGTTAAATGAAGAATACCTTGTACATTAATAAAATCATCTGTCTAAACCCATAATTAAAATCGAGCACGCAAAAATTATCATATTTTGCGTGCTTATTTTGTGTCTTATTATTGAGGAATACTTATAAATCCATTAGTTTTTAAATGATATATTCCTCAACATGTTTAAACTGATCTAAAATCTCTTCTGCATGACTATGTAATTCTTTAAAGGTTTCTGTAAGCTGTTCAGCTGCAAGTGGCTTACTAAATAAATACCCTTGGATATAATCACAACCGCCTTCAATTAGGAAAGCAAGCTGGGCAACTTCTTCAATCCCCTCGGCAACTACCTTAAAGCGTAAATGCTTGGCCATTGAAAGTATCATGGACACAAGTGCTTCATCGTTTGGATCATGTTGTATATTACGGACAAAGGCACGATCGATTTTGAGACAATCTATAGGGAAATCTTTTAAATATGACAGTGACGAATAACCCGTACCGAAATCATCGACAGCAATTTGAATACCAAGTGCTTTTAGTTCATGAAGCAATTGCGTCATTTGATCAATATTCATCGTCATACTTTCTGTAATCTCTAGTTGTAGATGATGCGGCTTTAAGCCAGTCTGCTGTAAAATGCCCTCCACCATTTGCACCAAGTCCTGTTGAAATAACTGACCAAGCGATAAATTAACAGCTACCTTCATTTGTGGCAAACCTTGTGCTTCCCACGACTTTGCTTGGCAACATGCTGTTTCTAATATCCATTTACCAAGAGGAATAATAAGCCCTGATTCCTCTGCAATCGGAATGAACACATCCGGTGGTACAAAGCCTCGCGTTGGGTGGCGCCAGCGTACAAGTGCTTCTAAAGATTCAATCTTACCTGTTTTCAAATTTACTTGTGGTTGATATTCTAAATAAAATTCATGATTAGCTAGTGCCTCATGTAACTCTTGCTCCATGATAATACGATCCGCCATGCCATTAGACATATAAGATTTGTAAAACAGGAATCTTTGTGGGATTTGGCTGGCCTCTCGCATAGCTAACTGCGCATGCATTAATAATTCTTCTCCTGAGCAACCTTCTTCGTGGAGCGCAATGCCAATATTTAGATTGCCATTTAGTGAGAATAGCTGAACTTGTAAAGGATTTGCCATAGCACTTTTCAAGTTAAAGCAAAACTGCACTAGTTCTTCTTGTGTCTGAACATGATCAATATAAACTACGAACTGACCTTCACGTAGTTTTGTCGCAAAATAATGCGGAGGTAAAATAGCTTGAATTCTTTCCGCTATTAGCTTCATCATTTTATTGGAATAACTAATACCGATTGATGCGCTAATCGCTGCCAAACGATCAATTTCAATTGCAATTACTGCTTTTTGCTCACTATCCGCATGCAAATCTTCCTTCAAGGTTTTCAGCAGTAGGCGCTCATTTGGTAGCTGTGTAATATCATCATGATAGGCTTGAAATCGAAGTTCTTGTTGCGAGTGTTCAAGATCTTGTTTAATTTTTAAAAGTTGTTGATACGGCTTTTCAACCGATGTATAGTATATGGCTTTTAAAATAAGATGATACGCATAAAATTGGTAAATAAGAGCTAATAAATCCCAAATTCCATGCAAGTCTTTCCCAAATACAAATAATAAATCACTAAAAATTAAATAAAAAGCCGCACCAATTAGCCACATAACGCGTTTAGGTAATTTTTTATAATACCTACTTAAAATATATATCGTTACACATTGCAAAACCGCTGCCAATAAATGAACTTTCTCGCGTGCAATATATACCCAATTACCATCCTCAATGAATGGCTGTAAAATCATTGGTGGTCTAGACAAAATAAAAAGTACACACATAACAAATAGAAAAGAAACACCATATGTAAATACACGATAATTCATCGTTAATCGTTTTTTTGGTTTTAAAATAATGAATAACACACCGATTGCTAAACACAAACGCATGAGCAAATGTAACCACATGTTTATATTCGATGTTTGCATAGTATGTGATCCTAGTATAACAATGTTTGCTATCTCAAACAGTGCAATAATAAAAAACAAGCCACCTATGTATAATGTTTGATTTGATAATAAGTGTGAAAATACTAGCCAAGAATGAATAGCAATTGCCATTGTAAAAACAACAATCAGTATTTGCATAATTAAATTAAGATATATTATGGAACTTTCTTCCTTAAAAACTCCGTAGAGTTGATTACCATTAACTAAAAGCGGTATTAATAATAGTAATGGCAATGCTATATACCATATCTCTTTCTTTTCTAACTTTTGATGATTACTCCTTTTTTCCAACACTAACCCTCCATACTTCCGAACCTTAATACTAGTATGTATCACTCGAAATTAATAGGAAATTTTATCTATTACTAATAAATAATATTTTTAAAATTGTATATTTCTTTGACTTCTTACAAATCATAGCATTTTTTTTGGAATTTGTATGCAATTACTAAAAGTATGCTAATATTCACTTTATTTTGATATTAGCATACTTTTGATTTCATCGTTCTTTTTTAGAAGCTAGAAGTTGACGAAGCTTTATTATCAGTCTTAAGCGTCTTTTTTTGACTGCTGCAATGGACAACTGTAGTTCACTTGCTATCTCAGCATAGCTATACCCTTCCAAGTAAAAAAGCTCTAACAATTTTCTTTCCTCAATTTTTAATGGGACCATTATATTTTCTAACCACATGGACATTCCCTGTTGTTGTCCTTGCTCTTCTATTCGGTACACATTTAATAGCTCATCATCTATAGGCGCAAAATGCATTTCAAAGCGCTTTTCTTTTGTCAACTCCTTCATAATTTCTCCTCTCACAGTCGTATAAACATAAGAAGAAAATAGCCCTTTAGCAGGATCAGCCTTTTTCCAAGCTTCCCAAACAGCTATTGCGGCAATATGACGATAATACTCAAAATCTTTGTAGATATGACACTTCAAAAAAATAGACGTAATCATAGGCTGCACTAACTCTAAAACTTTTTCAAATGGTAGTTCTGGTGATAGGATTTGCTTGTTCAGTTGTTTAGACATTTTTTTATCCCGTCGACTGTGCACAATCCGTTATTCCTAGGTGACACTATCGTAGCCATTCATAATGAGCACGTCGAATAGCCATTACGCGGATATCCACCATATGATCTATAAAAAGCCGTTTAGATATATACAGAAATATAGAGGGAAATTTCAAAAACCTTAAGTTTTGCTCAGATTTTTATACATATTTCTTGACTCGATGGACAAATTACTACTAAGGAGGCGAAATAGATGAATTTTCAAATTAGAGATGCTATTACTGCAAACGTACATGGACAATCAGCAACAGAAATTAAGGATATTGTTGTAGATGCGATTGAACGCGGCGAGGAACATTTACTACCTGGTCTCGGTGTATTTTTTGAGAAGTGGTGGCAACAATCTAGTACTGCTGAGCAGGACGAATTCGTACAAAAGCTAGAAAAAGTCTTTGCACACTAATTTTTTTATAGTCAGTTCGTTCCATTTCCAATAAACGCATGATAAATTAGATTTATCTGAAAGTTTGGAGGGATTGGAATGACTGTTGCTGTAGAGCTAATAGTAAATCAACTAAGAAAAGTGTTATCGGATGAGCAAGTGTCGACGAACGAAACGGTGCGGGAGTTACACGGGAAAGATGAATCCCATCATGCAATGAGCATGCCAGACATCGTTGTTTTTCCGCGTTCCACAGCGGATGTCAGTGCCATCTTGAAAGTTGCACATGCGGAGCGTATACCAGTCGTACCATTTGGCGTCGGCTCAAGCTTAGAGGGAAATGCGATTCCAATTGCAAAGGGAATTTCCATCGACTTCTCTGAAATGAATGCCATTTTGGACATTCGACCAGAGGATTTACTTGTTAAGGTACAACCTGGTGTGACACGTGCACAGTTGAATAAGGAATTAAAAAAGCATGGTCTTCAGTTCACTGTAGACCCTGGTGCCGATGCTACACTTGGCGGCATGGCAGCAACAAATGCAAGTGGAACGACCGCTGTGCGTTACGGCGTGATGCGCGATCAAGTACGTGATTTAGAGGTTGTACTTGCAGATGGTACAGTTATTCATACAGGTAGTTTGGCAGCAAAATCTTCTTCTGGTTATCACTTGAATGGCTTGTTTGTCGGTTCTGAAGGCACATTAGGTTGCTTTACCGAACTAACTTTGAAAGTCTATGGTATACCGGAATTTGTGACTGCTGGTCGTGCAGTATTTGCGACAGTCGGCGATGCTGTCAGTGCAGTTGCCGCATTATTACAAGCAGGCATTTCAGTTGGACGCGTCGAACTTGTTGATGAGGCTTCTATAACACAAGCAAATATTTATAATGAAACTTCTTATGACGAAAAACCAACATTATTTTTAGAATTCCACGGAAATGAAGCGGGTATGCAGGCTGATATCGAATTTTCAACGGAAATTTTTGAAGATTTCAATTGTATGACTGTTGAATTTGAGCATGACAATGCAGCACGTAACAAACTTTGGGAGGCACGTCATTCTCTGGCCTATGCCTATATTCATGCCTATCCAGGGAAGAAGCTCATGTCGACAGATGTTTGTGTCCCCATTTCGGTGTTGGCTGAAACAATTTTATATGCTCGTGAACAACTAGATGAAGTTGGGCTGGCAGGGGGAATTGTAGGTCATGTTGGCGACGGTAATTTCCATGCCTTGTTGATGTTAGACCCAAGTGATGCTGAAGAGCAGGCGAAGGCAGACCGTTTTAACGAACATATCGTGCAATATGCATTACTACGTGGCGGCACATGCACTGGCGAACACGGTGTTGGTATTGGAAAAATGAAATACCAGGCAACGGAGCACGGAGCTTCTTTACTGGTCATGAAGAGCATCAAGACAGCTCTTGACCCGCACAACATTATGAATCCAGGTAAAATTTTTTCAATGTAATTTTAGTAAGGTCATGATGCATGCCTTTAATAAAATATGGCCTCACCATTTTGGTGAGGCCATATTTTTATTGAAAATCATTAAAACGACAATTACTAAAATCACGCTCTGTACCAAGCGCACGTGGGACCATTGTTTCTACGAGATAATCCTCTTCCTCGTAAATAATCTTTTTCAGCTCTATGCCGAAAAACTCTTTCATCCGAGATTCCGTCATCACTTCCTGTACATTACCATAAACGATTCCCTTCTCTTTTGCTGTCATCAATACCTGATCAGCAAGGTAAAAAGCATGGTTTGGATAATGCGTATTAATGATGCACGAAATACCACGCTCCTGTGACAGATGCTTAATGGTTTGTAAAATCACAATTTGCTTTTGAATATCCAGATGGGATTCAGGCTCATCTAAAATTAATACCTCTGGATTAGACACAAGCGTACGAGCAATCAAAGCTAACTGGAGCTCACCACCACTGACTTCATTACACGATTTCTTAGCAAGATGCAAAATACCAATCGTATCAAGTGCCACATGAGCTGCTTCCATATCTTTCGCTGATGGCTGCGCCAGTGTACTTATAAAAGGTGCACGCCCCATGACAACAAGCTCCTCCACTGAAAAGCCAAATACCATTTTATGCGCTTGGGGCACATAGCCCACTCGTTTCCATAGCTCTTTACGATCCAGTGTCGCAAGCGGTTTTCCATCAATCAATGTCTTTCCCTTTTTCCAATCAAGAAGCCCTGTAATACATTTCAACATCGTGGTTTTCCCTGCGCCATTTGGTCCAAGAATCGCCATTATCTCACCAGGCGCTAGGGTGAAATTGATGTCCCGTGCATATAATTGCGGGAATTTCTTTCGGCGTTTTTCATAATAATAATTGCCATCCACCACTTCAATTTTCATCCCCAGCCACCTCCTGAACGACGTAATAAATATGCGAAGAACGGTGCACCGATTATTGCTGTCAGTATAGACAATGGAATTTCCGTTGCCGTTAATGAACGGGCTAAATCATCAATAATCAATAAATAGACACTTCCAATCGCAACTGACACTGGTAATACATATTGATTGTTATTGCCAACAAGCATACGCGCAATATGCGGGATAATTAAACCGACCCAGCCGACGATACCTGCGACAGCGACAGATGCCGCTGTAATGAGTGTCGCAGCAAAAATAACGAACCATTTTAAGCGTGCCACTGGAATCCCCATCGATTTTGCCTCATCTTCTGGCAATGTTAAAATATTCAAACGCCAGCGAAGTAAATATAATAGTAGAATACCTATTAAAATAAGTGGACCAGCGATATATAAGTCCTTATACGTCGCTGTACCTAGACTTCCCATGAGCCAATATGTAATCGCTGGTAACTTTTCCTCTGGATCTGCCATAAATTTTGTCAGGGAGATCAACGCATTAAAGAGTGCCGACGTTACAACACCAGCTAAAACAAACATGAAAATAGGTGCGTTTTTCTTTGCACCAGCTACTAAAAATGTAAAGGCAATTGCCCCTAGTCCAAAAATCAGGGCCATTACTTGCGCTGTAAAGTTTTGTCCAAATAATAAAATCCCTAGCGATGCCCCAAAACCAGCACCAGCAGAAACACCTAAAATATCAGGTGATACAAGTGGATTTCCGAACATGCCTTGAAAACCAGCACCCGCAATTGCTAATCCTCCGCCAATCAGCAGAGCTAGTAAAATACGAGGTAAACGAATATTCATAACGACTGTTTCTTCCATTTGTGTCCAAGTTTGTTCTATAGGGAACAATTGCGAAGTAAGAATTTTTAAAATATGCTCAAGCCCTACCTCGAAACGGCCAACACCTAGAGAAACGATTGCTACCACAATTGGTAGCAACCATAACAATGCAACTTTCCATTTCTTCATCTAACGATCATCCCTTAATATTTCGCCGCGTCAGAAGAAGGATTTAATATCGAATGAATTTCTTCGTCTGTTACGTCAAATTCATAGTAGTCTTTGTAGTACGCTTTTATTTCATCTTCGATCTTATAGTCGAATTGTGTTGGGTGGTTTTTTTGTGCCATCCATTTTAACATTAACGGTGCATCACCACTTGGTGGGAACCAACGATAAATGCCCAGTGGAATTTTATACACTTTACCTTCTTGTACCGCTTTTACTTGACTCCAGTCCTGTCCATTTACTTTATTTCCAAGTAAATCTGCTGGCTGAGTTTCAGTAAAATTTGTGATATAAATAATATCTGGATTCCAAGCGTAAATTTGCTCCATGTTTACTTCTTTTTTCCCTTGTACATCATTTTCAGCGACGTCCACTGCTCCTGTTGCATTCAACCATTGATTGCCAAAGAAGTTTTTACCGCCGACAGTAATTGATTTATCATTATGCATAAACAACATGAGTGCACGTGGCTTGTCCTGAGTTGCCACATCTTTTAATTTTGTGTCGAGCTCTGCCTGTACTTTTTTGCCTTCTTCTAAGAAACGGTCAGCTCGTTCGGTTGTTCCTGCCATTTGACTTGTTAATGTAAGCCAACTATTGAATGTTGCTAATGGTTCAGCTGCCGCCGCATCAATCGCTTTTACAGCGACAACCGGAATACCTGCTTCAGTTATTTTGTTTATAGAATTCTCATTTGTCGCAATTTCTACGTATAATTGTGGATTCACTTTCATTAATTCTTCCACGTTGACCTCACCATTTTGAATGAAGGATGTTTCTGCCTTTAAAACATCGGGTGAAATTTTCGCTAAAATCGAGTTTTTCGCAGCATTGTATGAATTAGGATGCATGCCTACAATTTCTTTTGTTGAATTTGTGGCTACATACCAAGTAGAAAAGTAAGGTAGTATTCCGCCAGTCACGACACGCTCGATTGTACCCGGTACAGTTACTTCTCTTCCAAGTTGGTCTGTCACGATTTTCTCTTCAGCCGTTGTTTGTACTTCAGATGTTGAAGATTCAGCTGGTTGTTTTGTCACCATTTCCTCATCTTTATCGCCACAAGCAGCCAACATTGCCGTTAGTGCTAATGTCGCTAAAAATCCGTATTTCTTCAATGTCCTTCTTCCTCTCTTAGCCATTTAGCGATACCGTGTAAAAACGGTCTTGATTGATCAATAAATCCAAGTCCGATATGGAACATCGGGTCAAGTGTCGTACATATTAATTCACCGTTAAAACTTACGTTGTCTACATAAAATAGTGAACGTCCCTCGGGAATATCGAGTAATGACTCGGCACCAACGGGTGGTAAAAACGACCCGTGATAATGCCATTTCATATCACGAAGTGTCACGTATTTAAACAATGGGTGTGTCTTGTTTTGCTCTTCCATTGGTAGGTCACCGCCATCCCGTACCCACCAGCTAAAATTAACTTCCGAGTCCGCCCAATCAATCGTAGGGAACCAGTTGTCTAAAACCTCACCAAAAATAATCAGCCGCTTGCCCGATTCAATGAACGATAAAAGCTGTGACTGATAACGCTTCAAATGTGGAATATCTAAACGGCACGACAAAATTAAAGTATCATAATTTTCCAAATTATAACGATGCAGTTCACGAAGATGCAAAATATCATCATATAAATAGTGAAATTCTTCCTCTGCAAAAAAGCGATGTTGAAATGGCAGTCCGTTCGTTACAATAGCAATCATTGTAATTGTCCTCCCTTCGCTTTATTACGAGCGTATTCCTCTCGTATGCATGTAAGCATTTGCATACTTAATTTACTAGACGTATTATCCTCATCAATAAAGATACGATAAATATCCGTCCCTGCCCCAGCAAAAATCGTACCATTCGTCGAATCATGGTCGACGTAGATTATGACAGCTCCGCTTTGATCGGTAACAAGTACCTCGGCATGCAATGGGATGTTGTCAAAATATCCACGTGAAAAGAAACCACGTACACCCTTACGATAGTTAATGTCGTACGCATCAATACCTGTGAATAGTGGATGTCTAGGTTCTTTTATGATAATTTCACGGTCCTTCAACGGAATCGGAGACCGTTCCCAGTTGGGCACACCTGTTAACCAAGGTAAAGATGTCTCCGTTAACGAGAAAATCACCCCTCCCTGCTGCAAATACTGATTGAGTAATACTTTTTGCTCCAGCAAAAACTTTTCCTCTACTAAATTTGTAATAATTAACCCTGCATATGCACGTAAATCTGCATACGGTAAATCGTATAAATATAAAAATGTCAATCCGCGTCGTCGGTCTTCATCTGACAGTCTCGCAAATTGAATATCAATGCCAACATACGCAATTGGTTTCAAAATATAACCTACTTCCTTTTATGTAAAGTTATTGAAAATGATTATCATTCGCATCAAAATATAGTCACAGTATATTGATAACGATTATCATTGTCAATGTATTTTCGCGAATTCGTCGAATTTTGTCAAAAAATAAAGGATTTTTTTCGACATCAATAATATTAATAGTGCATCTATAATGTTTTTTTTATATTATTTATCACGGAACTAATACTACTATTTTGTCTAGGAGGAAAGATGATGAGCATTTCATTTACAATGCTAAAGCTAGACCCGGGACACGCATTTGGTGTCAATGGCCGTATGCAAAAAGATACAGGTGACGAAGCAAGAACCGTAGAACAATATGATTTTGCACAGGAAGATTTAAGCGAGGTAGATGTTCTCATTATTCCAAATTTTATTGATCAGGAATTCTTATATAGACAGCGGGAAAAAATTGCTGCCTTTTTAGCAGAGAAAAAAATCGTTATTTACTGTGGTCATTTATTCCGTGAGTGGTTACCAGGTTGCGGACCATTCATGCCTCAACTTATCCGTAATTATAAAGATTACGAGGTATTTCCAACAGAACAATCAGTTATTTTTAAAGGTGTAACAACTGCGGATATGACGTTCAAAAAGGGAGTCGCGGGCTTCTTTGCACGCGGTTATCACCACCCACCTGCGTATGCAGAAATATTGCTAACATTTGCCAATGGTAAACCAGTTACATATGCAGACCGCTGTTCAACGAATGGTACGATTTTAGTTCATGCAGGGCGTGATTTACTTGGTTATGCTGACGAAAACAAATCGACTGACCGTATTCGCCCACAGTTTTTAGCATGGCTTGAAGCAGAAGTACGAGCTTTAAAGGAGGACGGAGAACAATGAGAAAAATCGGTGTTATTTACAGTGGCAATGAGTCCCATTATCGCACCTTCTATGAACCTAAATTTAATCAATATATTACAAAACTAATTTATCATCCGAATTTTTTAGAAACAGATATCGATGACCTAGATGTACTTATCGTGCCATCCCAACTTAACTACAAATTATTACTTGCTAGTGTGACAAAAATTCATGCCTTTGCCGAGAAAGGTGGCATTATTGTCGCTTTCGGGCCACAGCCGTGGAACTGGCTACCTGCACAAAAGTGGGAGGAACGCCCTACAAATTTCTGGTGGTGGCTTGATAAAGAGGCTTCAAGCGGCCTAGTTCTACAAAATCCAGCGCATCCACTATTCAATGGCTATTTAACGTTAGCTGAATGTACATGGCATCAACACGGTGTTTTTTGGCCACCTGAACACTCGGATATTTTAATTTCTACAGAAGACGGTGGTGCTGTCATGTACGTAGATAGCCAGTCATCTGGGGGAACATGGATTATTACAACGCTTGATCCAGACTTCCATTTTGGCTCATACTTCATGCCAGCAACAGAACGCTTTTTTGAAGGTTTCTTCCCTTACTTAGCATACGGAACCATTTAAGTGACAAGATTTACTTCAAGTTCGTCTTAGATGGCCCTGAACGTAGACGATCACGACCTTCTCATAATCTTAGGCATAGAAAACCCGCTGACACCGACCCTATCAGCGGGTTTCTTGTGCTTACAAAGCATAACGAAAGCTTTTCACTATTTTTTCACCTTTATAAAAATCTTTTGACACATCACGAACAAAACCCATCGATAAATAAAGATCAATGGCAACTTGCATGATATCACCGGAATGTAAGTACAATGCCTGATCCTGACGATTACGTGCAAAAGCAAAACTTTCGTGCAATAATTTTTTCGCTACGCCCTGGCCCCTTCCATTTGGATGCACGCCTAACAAGCGTACGATGGTAGAGTCAATGCCTAGTTCGGGGAAACCATACGCCTTCTCCGAACTAGTAAATAATTGCAGTCCACCTAAAATTTCATTTCCGCGCTTTGCAACTAAAATCGTCTCCGCGTTTGGATTACCAACCGATGCTCGAATATCACTTAAATACTGTGCCCAATCCTCTGGTTTATCATATTCTTTTTCATACTGTGCATAACTTTCCACCAGTACCTCCAAGTACCGTACATAATCTTCCTCACGCAAATGTTCAATAACAATTTCAGCTACTGCCATACACAACGCTTCCTTTTCTAAATGCCGCCCTTACTATAAGCAGTCACCCTTTTTTCAATCCGGTGTGCAATCCATTCAATAATTGCAGACACCCCCCAGTAAATCAATCCCACTGCAATAAAAGCCTCTAAAAATTTTAAATTAACTGATGCCACGATATTGGCTACGCCGGTTAACTCCTTTATCGAAACGAAAAATGCTAATGATGTCGCATGTAAAAAACCAATAAAAACGTTCGTAAAGTTTGGAATCGACTGACTAAATGCTTGTGGCAATATAAACCGTCGCATCGCCTGTGAAAATGTTAGACCTACAGCATATGCCGCTTCAAGTTGCCCTTTTGGTACACCTAAAATACCCGATCGTATAATCTCCGAGGCATACGCTCCGGCACTTAATGTCAGCGCAAGTATCACAAAAAACAAAATAGGGATGGCATTTGAATCGAAACTCAGCTTCAGGGCTTGCGCGATAGCATCCACTACAATTGGTATCCCAAAATAAATCAGCATTATATGCATAATAATCGGTGTTCCTCTGAAAAAGGATACATAAAGATTTAATAATGGAGCGATAATTTTTATATTTTGTATCCGCACAAATGTTACCACTATGCCTATTAAAATACCCAGAACCACAGGTGTAAACGTCATGAACAAGGTTAATGGCAACACCTTACAAATTTCTTGAAATGCTTCAAAAATAAAAGATACGTCAATTGTCAAAATCAAATCCCCCTAGCTCGTCACTACTTCTTTCTGCATATAGCGATTGAGATAGCGTTCATTTCGTTTTAATAGCTTTTCTAGTAGTACAACGATGACATAGTACACGATAGAGAGTGCAATATAAATTTCTAGTGCTCGAGTTGTGGAGGCAATAAGTGTTTCACCACGCCCCACCATATCCATTACTCCGATTGAAAAGGCCAGTGAGGTATCCTTTAATGAACTAATCATTGTGTTCGCCATATTTGGAAAAGCCACACGAATGGCCTGTGGAAGCACAATGCGTATAAAAGCGTGCATACGACTTAAACCAACTGAATAGGCTGCCTCTATTTGACCGCGATCAACTGTTAGAATCGCTGCCCTAAAAATTTCTGCAAATGCGGCTGCGTTGCTGAATGTATACGTAATAATGACAAAATAAATGGCGTCCACCCTTGTTACATCAATATGAATACTTTGTAAGACTGCTGGGATTCCATAAAACACTAAGAATAACTGCACGAGTATTGGCGTACCTCTAATATACGATATATATATGGATACGAGCTGCTTCAAAACAGGTATGTGAAGCAGCTTCGGTATAGCGACTACTATACCGAGGACCATACCAAAAAGAATCGAAAACACTAATATTTCAAGTGTTACGGGCAAATACTGAAGCAATGTCGGGAGTACGTCCGCGATTAGCATGAAGTCGAAATCATTCGCCATTCTTCCTTCACCCTTTCCTATTTAGCTTAGAAATCGACTGAATAATCGTCACCTAACCATTTTTCACTTAGCTCACTTACAACTCCATCAGCTTTTAGCTCTTGAATGGCTTCATCGATACGTTCCTGTAATGCCACCGAATCTTTGTTAAGTAAAAAATAAACTTTGGAGTTTAATAATGCGTCCCCTACAACTTTTTGTTGGGCCTCATTGTTTTCGTTATAATACTTTACTGCAAATGGTGTTGTAATAATTGCATCGATACGACCCGTAGCAATTTGGTTATTGACATCTGCTGAACCAGACGAATAAACAATATTTACACCTAAATCGTGCTCTTTATTGTATTTCTCTAGAAAAACAGCAGAGTTACTCGTCGCTGAAACACTGACACTCTTTTCTTTTAAATCATCAATCGATTGGATTTCATCATTTTTTGCATTTACCGTCACCTTTAATGGAAATACATTGTAAGGCTCCTTGTTGAATAAGAACTTCTTCTCTCGCTCACTATTGACTTCCATTTGATGTGCGATAAAATCAATTTTTCTTGTTTCTAAACTTAGTAGTAAGTTAGAAAATTCCATAGTTTTAAATTCAAATTCATATTCTGGTAGCTTTTCATCAATAGCACGTACCAGCTCGACATCATAACCTGTTAAGTTTCCTTTATCATCTAAGAAGCATATATTTGGAAATTGTGTGCCTGTGCCAACAATAATTTTTTGAACGTCTTTTCCCTCTTGTGCTGAATCATTTTTACTTGTATCTCCCTCAGAATTCTCAACACTCGTGCAGGCTGTTAAAAGGAAGGTAAGCACGATTGTTAAATAAAGCGATAATTTTTTCATACAATTCCTCTTTTCGTAATCAATTATGCGAAGGCACACGATCAGCAAGTGCTGCCTTTAAATGCTCTAGCCCTATTTCCGTTACAGCTTTGTATACACCATTTTCACTTGAGCCAATTTCTATAACTGGCACATAACGTACTCCATACTTTGACTCAAGAATGTCGCGAAATGCATCATTATGAGTCACGTCTACTGTTTTATAAGCGATACGCTCCGCATGAAAATACGTTTTCACTTCTTCACAATAGCTACATCCTTGTTTTGACCAAACTATTATATCTATCTTTTTTGTCATGCTCATATCCCCTTAGCTAACTGCTTCCTTTTGTTGTAGATGTAAATTCAATGGACTTAACAGCTCAAATGATCGTTTCCGCTCAAATGCCTGCAATACAGGCGTATGCAAGATGAATTCGTCAATTTGGTATTGCACATGATAGCCATCTAATTTTTCTTTTATATCTTCTGGGGTGCCGTATAAAATATCTGCATCATACTGCTGTACGGTGAAAGACTCCCCTGATTCTTGCCCAAATTTTTCTGCCAGCTCGACAGAATTCAATGTTAAGCTTCGACCACTGGCTAAATGCACCTTCGTTATTTTTTGTTCGCCCACTAAGTTTTTTGCTTCCTCTTTTGTTGGTGCAGCAAAAGCCGCAATGGAAATTGCAAAATGACCTTTAGGATTATGCGTGCGGTATGCCTCAACTGCTTCTTTTAACACATCATGATCACTATTGATAAAGCGAGCAAAAACAAAGGCAATGCCTAACTTCCCTGCAAGGGCGGCACTCTGTGAACTCGCACCCAGTAAAAATAGCGATGGCTTCACCTTTGGAATAGGCGTTGCCTGCACACCATGGAGGTGATGTTCTACAGGTACCGCATCCTCAAGTAAGTGCTGTAAAAATGTGAGCCGTTCCTCAAAATCTTCCCCTTTATTAATCGTGCCATATTGCAATGCCTTTGTAGAAAGTGGCAAACCTCCCGGCGCTTTTCCAATGCCTAAGTCTACTCTTCCCGGTTCCAACGATGCGAGCACATGAAAATTTTCTGCAACCTTATATGGGCTATAATGCTGCAACATGACGCCTCCTGAGCCAATGTTGATGGATTTTGTCTTCGCTAGTAGATAAGATACTAAAACCTCCGGTGATGTCCCAGCTAATGTATCTGTATTGTGGTGTTCAGACACCCAAAAGCGTGAATAGCCTAACTGCTCTGCTTTTTGTGCTAATGCCACCGTATTTTGTAAGGTCTGTTCATTTGTTGCGTCCTCAATAATGGGACTTTGATCGAGTATGCCTAATGAGTAACTCATACATTTCCTCCTTAAACTCTTTTATTCAAATAAATTTACTAGGTTTTTAGACAGACTGTTTGACAAATCGACTTTCTTTAAAAGGTAAACCTAAATTGCCACGTAATGTATCTGCCTCGTATTCCTCTCTATATAGCCCACGTTTTTGTAAAATCGGTACAACTTTGTCAACAAAATCGTCAAGCGCTCCAGGTACTGTAACACCTATAATAAAGCCATCCGCTGCTTCTTTTTCAAACCATTCTTGCACTAAATCTGCAATGTGCTCTGCTGTACCAAAGAAGGCAGTTTTTGGCGTTGCTTCCCGTAAAGCCACTTGGCGAAGTGTTAGCCCCTCTTCTCTTGCATACTTTTTAATATAGTCTGTCGTACTTCGGAAGCTATTTGCGCCAATATCGCCAAGCTCTGGGAACGGCGCATCCACATCATACTGTGTAAAATCATGATGGTCGAAGTAACGACCTAGATAAGCGAGTGCACGTTCAATGGACACAAGCTCTACGATTTCCTGATACTTTCCTTCTGCTTCTTCAACTGTGTCGCCAATGATTGGTGATATTCCTGGAAAAATTTTAACCTCATCAGGATTACGACCAAATGCTTTAACCTCTGCCTTCACCCTTTTATAAAAGTTCTGTGACGCTTCTATCGATGCACCATGTGTGAATATTGCATCTGCATCCTTTGCAGCTAGACGAATGCCTGCATCGGATGATCCAGCTTGAAAAATTACCGGCTGACCTTGTCGCGAGCGAGCAATATTTAACGGTCCCTGTACAGAGAAATACTTACCTTTATGGTTCAAGGTGTGAAGTTTTTCTTGGTCAAAAAATACATCGTGTTCATCATCTGCAACAAAGGCATCATCGTCCCATGAATCCCAAAGCCCTTTTGCTACCTCTAAATATTCCTCTGCAATTTGGTAGCGTTCCGCGTGGCTTGGGTGTTGTTCGATTGTTTTATTGTAGTTCAATGCTGTGCTTTCTAATGGTGTCGTCACTACATTCCAGCCTGCTCGACCACCACTAATAAGATCGAGTGATGCAAACTGGCGCGCCACTGTAAATGGCTCACTATAAGACGTTGAAACAGTCCCGACTAACCCAATTTTTTTGGTCGCTACGGCCAATGCCGATAAAATAGTCAGTGGCTCAAAGCGATTTAAAAAATGTGGAATCGATTTTTCATTGATAAATACGCCATCTGCAATAAAAACAACATCAAATTTCCCTTGTTCTGCCTTTTGTGCCTGTTGCGTATAAAAGGGCAAGCTTACACTTTGATTGCTTGCTACCTTTGGGTGACGCCAACCTGAAATATTACCACCAACCCCATGAATAATTGCTCCAAATCGAATTTTATCCTGTCTCACCATCATTTTTTCCTCCTAAATTTTTATATTTACTAAACATAGCGGTAAAGTATGTTTTTATTTAAAAAATAATATTTCACTTATGCTGCTCCACGAACATGCATAAATAAAATAGGATTGAGGAAGATATTACAGTTCATTTGAACATTATGCAATAGGTCACATAATAGAAAAAATTTTACTTTTCCATAAAATATTTTATCAATCGAGTTTTTCTTGTACGCCTTCAAATTGCACAGCCGTTTCCAGAATAGTTTCCCAGAATGCTGGTGCGAGCGTATCCTTATTCATATATGTCAAAAATACATGCTGGTTCATATCGAGCAAATGTTTCACGTCCATTTCTAAAAACTCCCCACTTTCAAGCTCTTTTTTCACACATAAATGTGGTAAAAAGCTCATGTATTCTTTCGTGCGAATGAGTGCCTTGGCTACTTCTAAATGGTCTGTACGTACTTCAATATTTGCCGTCACACCTTCTACCTCAAACATCTTATGCACATAATTCCAATCAAACGCCCCACACTCAAAAAACACCATTTTCTGTTTTGCAAGTTCCTTAGCTTTAATAAATGTATTTCGGATAAAAGGATGTTCATGATGCATAACCAGTTTGACAGCATTACTTAGCAATAACTCATTATTAATTCCTTCTTTATGCACATATTGAATAAACCCTATATCGATCTGGTGACTTTGCAGTTTTTCTAACATAACACTTGTTGAACCAGTAATAATTTGAAAGCGCATATGTGGAAAAATTTCTTTCCATTTGGGTAGCGCATAAGCTAAAAAATATTGAGCTGTCACTAGGTTTGTGCCGATACAAATTTCATTTGATTGCTGTGTTTCCTGTAATTGCCTCTTTCCTTGCTGAAACGTTTGCACAATCTGTGTCGCAAATGGCAAGAAACCCTTCCCCTTATCCGATAATATGACGCTTCGCCCATCCCGGTGAAATAATTCAACATTTAATTCTCGCTCCAATGATTTTATACGAGCCGTCACTGTTGGTTGCGACAAAAACAATACATTGGCAGCTTTATGAATACTCTTGTAATGCACAACATATAAAAACGCCTCGATATGATCAATATTCAACCGTAGTCCCCCCATAATTACTTATTTACCCTATTATATAGACTCTCCCCTTAATTCTCTATAAAATATTGGAAAACTAGGTATTTAACTTATCAAATAGTGATTGAATCCTTCTGTAAAAAGATAAAAAAAGCAACCCAGCGTCTCCCAGGTTACTTTCACTATGTAGCGATGAGGCCATCCATCTTGACAACTGTCATCGCGTGCGGTACACATCCCTCTGTCTGCTTGCCGCTGTTATGTTATTCAAAATTGCCACCCTCTGTTGCCAACTTGAACGCTAAAAATATAACACTTCTCAACACGAGAAGTATATGTCAATCAATAAACGATAATTGAAGCAAAGACTGTCTTCCTTAGCTAGTCGCACAGTAAGAAAAGTTTCGTATCGCATTATCCTAAAATGGATGCAAGTACCGCTTTCTGTGCATGTAGTCTATTTTCTGCTTGCTCAAAGATGTAAGAATTAGGGCCATCAATAACAGATGTTGCCACCTCTTCTTCACGATGCGCCGGTAAGCAATGTAAGAACATATAATCAGGTTTTGCATGGCCAACAAGCTCGTCATTGATTTGATAAGCAGCAAAGTCTTGTAGACGTTTTGCAGCTTCCTCTTCTTGCCCCATCGATGTCCAAACATCTGCGTAAACAGCATCTGCATCTTTTACCGCTTCTACTGGATCATTCGTAATTGTAATCGTACTGCCATTTGCCGCTGCGATAGCTTGTGCTTTTGCGATAACCTCTGTATCACATTCATAGCCAACTGGCGTTGCAACTGCTACGTGCATTCCTACGTGTGCAGAAGCGACTACTAATGAGTGCGCCACGTTGTTACCATCTCCAACATAGGCAATTTTAAGTCCCTGTAGTTCACCCTTATTTTCAGCAATTGTTTCTAAATCCGCTAATGCTTGGCATGGGTGATAAATATCTGTTAAGCCATTTATAACTGGAATGGAAGCATGCTCTGCAAGTTCTTTTACCATGGCATGTGAGTTTGCACGAATCATAATACCATCTAAGTAACCTGATAGCACATGTGCTGTATCATAAATTGACTCACCGCGTCCAATCTGTAAATCACGTGCATGCATAAACATACCTTTACCACCTAATTGATTCATGCCTACTTCAAAGGAAATACGTGTACGTGTTGAATGTTTTTCAAATATCATGCCGAGTGTTTTGCCTTCAAGTAACTTTGGACATGTGCCTTCTTTTGTAATAATTTTAAGTTGCGTTGACAGAGCAACTAATCCCTGTACTTCTTCACTTGTATAGTCTAGCAAAGTCAGTAGGTCTTTTCCTTTTAAGCTGGACACTAACTTCAACTGCACTTCTTCTAGTAATTTCATAGCCTTCGCTCCTTGCTTTTGTTGCTGTTGAGTTTAGTATACACATGCATAAATATAAAATCAACTGAATTTTTATGTTTATTTTCAAAAATTAGAATTCGACTGCTATTTGTGTCAATAATGCATCAAAGTCAATATTTATGCATAATCTAATTTTTCTTAACTGAATTAATTTCTTATGTATTTCAAAAATAGTCCCAATTAAAAAGAGCCTGCCCGAAGGCAAGCTCATCATATTTATTAGTCAAATGTAATTTTGTTCACTGCATCGCGGTCTAATTTTTTGATGACTTCTACCATTAGTTTCACAGCATTATCATAGTCGTCACGGTGTAAAATACCTGCATGTGAGTGAATATAGCGTGTGGCAATACCAATTGATAAGGCAGGTACACCATTTGCAGTTACGTGGATAGAGCCAGCGTCTGTACCGCCGCCTGCCATCGCCTCAAATTGATATGGAATATTGTTTTCATCTGCCACATCTAAAACGAACTCACGTAGGCCACGATGTGATACCATCGACGCATCGTAAACAACGATTTGTGGACCAGCACCCATTTTACTGTTAGACTCTTTCGGTGTTACTCCTGGTGTATCCCCAGCTACACCAACATCGACAGCGAAGCCGATATCTGGCTGAATTTTATGTGTAGCTGTTTTTGCACCACGAAGACCAACTTCCTCTTGTACGTTTCCTACAGAATAAAGGATATTTGGATGCTTTTCATCTTTTAATGCTTTCATAACATCAATAGCAATTGCACAACCGATACGGTTATCCCATGCTTTAGCTAATAGGTACTTGTCGTTTTTCATCACATTGAATTCGAAATATGGTGTTACCATATCGCCAGGACATACGCCCCATTCCAGTACCTCTTCTTTTGATGCCGCACCAACATCGATAAACATATCTTTAATGTCTACCACTTTGTTACGTACTTCTGCTGGCAAAATATGTGGTGGTTTAGAACCAATCACCCCGATAATTTCTTCACCTTTGCGCGTTGTAATTGTTACACGTTGGGCAAGCATAACTTGGCTCCACCAGCCACCTACAGTTTGGAATTTGATGAACCCTTTGTCGTCAATGTGTGTCACCATGAAACCTACTTCATCTAAATGACCTGCGACTACTATTTTCGGACCATTTTCATCGCCCACTTTTTTAGCAATCACGCTACCTAAATTATCTGTTTCTACTGAATCTGCGTACGGTGCGATGTATTTTTTCATGACCTCGCGAGGTGCGCGTTCATTACCTGCGATACCATTCGCATCCGTTAAATCCTTAAACATTTGCAAAGTTGAATCTAGTTGTGTCATCCCTATGCCTCCTACTTCTTATATATCTCCTCTATTATACTTCGTTTACCGAAATATTCCTAGCGAATCGTCTGAATATTGATGTATTTTTACAACTTCATATTCAAAACGCATACAGCATCAAGTTAATAGCCACTGCGTTGACGATTATAATTTTCTTCATTTTTCTCAATGTAGGCTGACACGACATCCTCAAAAGTGAAGCCCAGATTATACGCAAGTAAACCATAGCATTGCCAAATGGCTAAATATTTATCCTCAGTTGGCTGATCAATAAACGCTAAAATATAATTCTGTGTCATTAAAAATATTTCCGTTAAATCACGTTTTTCCTCTATAACTGGCCATTTTTCAATTGTTGTATAACCTTTTAGTAATCCAAGCGATAATATAAAGTGAATCGAATCCACATATTCCTCTAAAATTACGTCACGTGCTGACGGCCCTTTTGTGCTCCAAAACTTAAAGCAACGAGTTTCATTAGCAAGTTCTGCTAGTTCAACCATTAATGCTAAACCTTTTTCCTTAAAAACATCGTGTTCAATTTTTTGTGTTGTCTCAATAAATTCATCAAGCTCTTTTTGCATTTTAAACAATTGTTGTAAATTCATTTTTTTCTCCTAAATTTCTAAAAATATTTATAAATAATGAAACTAATTGCCCTCTCTAATCGTATAGGAAGGAATAACCTTTCTTCAAGGGGGAATTTAAAAAATGTTACCGTTACTTATTCGACTTGCTGTCATTGCGCTTATTATTTATGTATTTTATAAAGCGATTCGTTATATAACTGATCCTAAGCGAAAACTTGATGAAGCCTATGAAAAAGGCCAGTACTACTTTTATGATGACGTTAAAAATGTAAGGAAAAATTTCTTTATTTCTTTTAAGGGTGCGCTTTTTGAAGGCGAAAAATACTTAGGCACAACCGAAGATGCATTTGAGGTTGTCACAATTTTCGTTGGTGCTCGAGACGCTGCGACCCTACAAGGATTTACGAAAAGTGACTTCACGTACCTGCAACAGGAAATCCTAATGAATTATCCAAACGCAAAAATCAACTGGAAGCAACCCATTGAACAGCTTATGCGCGACACATCCTCGGAATGAGGGTGTGTTTTATGTTTATGGAATTATTTTTTATGATTTATCGAGAACTTTTCGTCGTTTATCACCCAACTTTTAAAATTTACCGATGCCATCATTACTATAAAAAAGGATGCTCCCTACAGAGAGCTACCCCATAATTGTACGATGATAAAAATTTGAATAGCTGCAAGAAGCGGGAAGCCGAAAGCAAAACTATTATGGCGTGTTTTGTGTCGGAATAAATACATACCTAGTACGCCTCCAACTGCACCACCAGCAATTGCTAACGTAAACAATGTACGCTCAGCAATGCGCCATTCATGTTTTTTCGCTCTTGATTTATCCATGCCCATCATAATAAGCAGGACAACTGATACAATCGCCATATAGGCAAGTAATGCTTGAGCCATTAAAATCTCCTTTTGGTGACTTACCTAATATACCTTTGCAATATATCGGCAATTTGTAGAATCACCTGTTTTTCTATTTTATCTATTTGTTGAAACTTAAAGGCAATGGAGTCTGCTGTTTGATCGCTAGCAGGACCACTATTTTTGTCTTTGCGAAAAGCTGTAATTCCTTAAGGGCTTGTTCAAAATTTTGAGGAATATTACTACGCTTAAAACGCCAACACACAGTATTTGGCTCACGTATTTCATAATTGTTGCTGCCTTCGTACTGCATAGCCCCCAAGTATTTTTCCCCTTGCCCTAACGATGCTTGATTACGGAAAAACTGTGTTGTTTCCTTTGCTCCGTCATGGATTTTAGTTGAGGCATAAAACGCCTTTTTATCTTTCTATTTTTTTACTAGTGTAACATAAAAAAAGACTGATGGAAAAATCCATCAGCCTTTACTATACACTGTTTAGCGATTGCTTGTTCCACATCCGTGGCTTACGCTGTCGGTGTGAGAACACATTTTGCGACTGTCGCTTCGCTTTCGTCGCAGAAATAATTTTGACTATGTCAAAATTATTTAGCAACTGCTTGTTTAGCAGCGTCTGCTAATTGTGTGAATGCTGCTGCATCAGTTACAGCTAGATCAGCTAACATTTTACGGTTAACTTCGATACCAGCAACTTTTAATCCGTGCATTAAACGGCTGTATGAAAGACCGTTCATGCGAGCAGCTGCGTTGATACGAGTGATCCATAATTTACGGAAATCACGTTTTTTCTGACGACGGTCACGGTATGCATATTGACCTGATTTCATTACTGCTTGGTTAGCAACTTTATATAATGTATGTTTAGAACCATAGTAACCTTTAGCTAATTTCAATACTTTTTTACGACGTTTGCGCGTCACTGTTCCGCCTTTTACGCGTGGCATATGAATTACCTCCTGCTTTTCATTTAAATAATGAATGTTAGTTTATTTTGTGTAGTTAATCATTTCATGTAAACAAGTAATGATTTAATGCGTTTGAAGTCACCAGATGAAACTACGTTTGCTTTACGTAAGTGACGTTTTTGTTTCGTAGATTTGTTTGCAAATAAGTGGCTACCGTAAGCACGGTCATATTTTAATTTACCTGAACCCGTTCTTTTGAAACGTTTCGCAGCTCCACGGTGTGTTTTCATTTTTGGCATATCGAATTCCTCCTAAACTGTTCGTCTAATATTATTTCTCGTTCTTTGGTTGAAGAACTAAGAACATGCTTCGGCCTTCCATCTTCGGTTTTTGTTCAACCGTCGATACTTCAGCACAAGCTTCAGCAAAACGATCTAACACACGTTGACCAATCTCTTTGTGTGTAATCGCACGACCTTTGAAACGTAGACTACATTTTACTTTATCGCCTTTTTCAAGGAATTTAATAGCATTACGTAGCTTCGTTTGGAAATCATGTTCATCGATAGATGGGCTCAAACGAACCTCTTTTAACACGATGACTTTTTGATTTTTACGAATTTCACGGTCTTTCTTTTGCTGTTCAAACTTAAATTTACCATAGTCCATGATACGAGCGACTGGCGGCTTGGCTTGAGGGGCCACAAGGACAAGATCCAAGTTTACACGAGCGGCGATTTCTAGCGCTTCATTACGTGTCTTTACACCAAGCTGGTCACCATTGTGATCGATTAATCGAAGTTCACGTGCGCGAATGCCTTCGTTTACATACATGTCTTTGCTAATAGTAATCCACCTCCAAGTAGTTGTCGCGAATACATGGTTTGGGCAAAGCCTTGCCCGGTTGAACGGTACATCCTCTCGTCATGTCCATAAAAAAAGGACGGACATTTTTGAAGATGTCCGCCCGCTATATGTGCATGCGTAAGTTTACGCAAAACAATTCAACGTGTCATACCTGTTCACAGCCTAAGCGTTGTATCAGGTGAGAAGCGGGCAGCCTCTACTTCAACCACAAACTTTGTATTCATTAACCTTCATTATATTAGCATGTACTGAACAAGCTGTCAAATAAATTTTGCTCATTTACGATTAGCATGGCCTAATAATTTATAATGTATACCTAAAAAATATTATTATATCTACAAAAACCTCACTCACCGTCTAACGGGAGCAAGGTTTTCTCTTACTATTATTAGAAGCGTGCGACTTCCGCTTTAATATTTGCTAGGAAATCCTCAAAACTAATTGTTTCGGAATCTTTTGAGCCGTAGCGACGAACGTTTACGCCATTTGCCTCTACTTCTTTATCGCCAATCACAAGCATGTATGGGATTTTTTTCATTTGTGCTTCACGGATTTTATAGCCAAGTTTTTCTTCTCGATCATCCATTTCTACACGTAAGCCTGCAGCAGTTAATTGCTCTTCAATTTGTTTTGCATAATCAAAGTGTGCTTCATTTGATACAGGAATTACTTCTACTTGCACTGGTGCTAACCAAGTTGGGAATGCCCCTTTGTATTCTTCGATTAAGAAGGCAACAAAACGTTCCATAGTTGATACAACACCACGGTGAATAACAACTGGACGATGTGGTTTACCATCTTCTCCAACGTAAGTTAAGTCAAAACGTTCAGGTAAAAGGAAGTCCAACTGAACTGTCGATAAAGTTTCTTCTTTACCAATAGCTGTTTTTACTTGTACATCAAGTTTTGGACCGTAGAATGCTGCTTCACCCTCAGCCTCGAAATAATCTAAGCCAAGCTCATCCATTGCTTCTTTTAACATGCTTTGTGCTTTTTCCCACATTGCATCGTCATCGAAGTATTTCTCCGTATCCGCTGGGTCACGGTAAGACAGACGGAATGAGTAATCTTTTAAATCGAAGTCTTTGTAAACTTCCAGGATTAACTGGACTACTTTTTGGAACTCTACTTTAATTTGGTCTGGACGAACAAAGATATGCGCATCATTTAGCGTCATTCCGCGTACACGTTGTAGCCCTGATACAGCGCCTGACATTTCATAACGGTGCATTGTACCAAGCTCAGCAATACGTAATGGTAAATTACGATAAGAATGCATGCTGTTTTTGTACACCATCATATGGTGTGGGCAGTTCATTGGACGCATGATTAATGTTTCATTGTCCATTTCCATTGGTGGGAAAATTGAATCTTGATAATGATCCCAGTGGCCAGAAGTTTGATAAAGCTCTTTTGAACCAAGAACTGGTGTATATACATGTTTATAACCAAGAGATAATTCTTTATCCACGATGTAACGTTCGATAACACGACGAATTGTTGCACCATTTGGTAACCAAAGTGGTAAACCTTGACCTACTTTTTGAGAAGTTGTAAATAACTCTAACTCTTTACCGATTTTACGATGGTCACGTTCTTTTGCTTCTTCAAGCATTTGTAAGTGATGTTTTAGCTCTTCCTTTTTGAAGAATGCCGTACCGTAAATACGTTGAAGCATTTTGTTATCAGAGTTTCCTCTCCAGTAAGCACCGGCTAACGAAAGGAGTTTGAATTCACGTAGCTTACCAGTTGATGGTACGTGAATACCACGGCAAAGGTCGAAAAACTCACCTTGGTAGTAAATAGATACTTGCTCGTCAGCTGGAATCGCCTCAAGCAATTCTAATTTGTATTCATCGTCAATTTCCGTAAAGATTGCTTGCGCTTCATCACGAGAAACATTTTTGCGCTCTACTTCGATGTTTTCAGCAATGATCTTTTTCATTTCTTTTTCGATTGCCAGTAAATCTTCAGCAGTAATTGGTGTTGGTGCATCGATGTCGTAGTAGAAACCACCTTCGATGACTGGACCAATACCTAGTTTTACTTCTGGGAATAGACGTTTAACAGCTTGTGCAGTTAGATGGGCTGTTGAGTGACGTAGAATTCCAAGTGCTTCTACATCATCTTGCGTAATAATCGCAATTGTCGCGTCCTCTTCGATTGGTGTTTTTAAGTCCACTAACTCACCGTTGACTTTACCTGCGTAAGCTTTTTTGCGAAGTCCCGGGCTAATTGATAATGCGACGTCATCTGTTGATGTACCTTTGGCAAATTCCTTTACAGCGCCATCTGGGAACGTTAATTTAATCATATCTGACATGTTATTTGCACTCCTTATTGGTTTTTATTTTGATGCATAATGATGTGAGATTTGAGCGAACAAAAAACCGCAAAAAACAAAAAAGCCCCGTCCCTAATAAAAGGGACGAAGCGTATGCTCGTGGTTCCACCCTTCTTCCTTCCGACCATAAAGTCAGACGAAGCTCAAGGCTAGCTAACGGGCTAGGGACCGGCGAAAGATATGCCCTCTCGCTGCTCAGTAGGTAGTAAATAATGTGTTCACACTAGGAAGCTTACAGCCGATGACTTCCCTCTCTTCAAACTGATACACAATATTCATGTCCTCATCAATGCATTTTGTTATTTAGTATATGTGACAGTATACGCTCGATTGTCGTAAATTGCAACCATCAATATTACTCGCGTCGATTTTTGCCACCCATTTGCACAGGCTCTGTAATGGCTTTAATACGTTCCATTATTCGGGCAGCCTTGACTACTTCCAAGTCACCTTTTTGCGACTGTGCTAAATGGTGCTCTAATTCATCATAGTTAAAATTAGACGTAATGAAAGTCGGTAATTGTTCTGCCATTCGATAATGGAAAATCGTTCCTAAAATTTCATCTCGTGTCCAAGCCGACATCGTTTCTGCCCCTAAATCATCCAACATCAATACAGGTGCCTTTTTGACATAGTCAATTTTCTCTTGCAATGTATTGTCCCCGATTGCATTTTTCATCTCACGTAAAAATTCAGGGACAAAAACGACAACGGATCTTACTTTAATCGTTGCAAGCTCATTGGCTAATGCACCTAACACAAACGATTTTCCGACACCGAATTGCCCATATAAATAAAAGCCCTTTGTTGGCAATATCCCGGTTTCACGTGCACGTTGCACAAAGTCTGCTGCACGGTTGGCAATATCCACACGCGAATAATCATCAATAAATAAATCAGTAATCGTCGCCTGTAAAACATCTTTTGGCATATGCATGCTTGCAATCAAATTAGTGATATCACGGCGATCATCCTCACGAACCTTTTGCTCACAGCGTACATAATCAATTTCTACTGTGTTCCGCACTACTCGCAGCTTTGGAACAAAACCTTTTAAATAGTTTGTACAATGAGCAGTATGGTCGCACCCGCAGCATTCCGTCGATTGATTTATAAATTCCTGGAGCTTCGGCAAATTACGTTCGATTGCCTCATAGCTTAATTCCTCCGCATGCTCCGCTAAAAATTTTTGGACACGAGGGTGTTCTAAAATTTCTTTACGCATCGCTTCGTAACGCTCTTGAAAGGATGGCATTTTAATCGCTCGTTGTAATGGTCCATTAATTGGTTCGATTGTTATTCACCTACCTTATTCCTGCTGGTTGCTTAACTTTTCTAATATTTTTTGACGTTCCTTTTCAAAATCTGTTGCTTCTACCACTGCTTCTGACGTACCCTCTACTTGCTTGTCATTTCTCTTATAAAACCAATCCGGAACTTTCTCCTCACGGCGATTCTTTGAATAGGTGTTCTTTTTCGCCGATGTCTGAGGCTTATTCTTCCACGTTGTATATTTATCATGCTCCTGACGTGCAAGCTCCATTGCTTGCTTTGCATTTTGAATATTTTTACGTACCCAATGGTCGGCAATCGTTTCTACATATTTTTTAGGTAGTTTCATGTCAGTCGTTAACATGACATATTCCAATAGCGCATTGACCACCCCTACTGGCATACCATGTTGAACGATTAAGCTTTCAGCAAGTTGGACAGATGTTTGCAATGGCTCTTTCCCATTATTAATATCGCGTAACACTTGAACAGGTGCAGTCGTTTCTAAATAATGCTGTAACTCTTGATCTTTCGTTTTTTGTATGGAATCCTCTACAGAAGCTGGCGCCTCATAAACTCTAGCAAGTTTCGGTGGCTCTTTAGACACAGTCAGTTTATAAAAATCAGCTGCCGCTTTGCGCAGTCGCTCTTGCGAGATGCCTAAATCATCATCGAGTGCTAAAATGACAACTTTTTGCATATCCAATGCAGTTAAGCGATATAAGAAAGCTAATTTTGCAATGGCTTCACGTACATCAAGCGTTAATAGACTCGATGGCACTAGTTGCTCCGATAATCCGGCCTGTAGTAACTCAAAGTCAAATTGTTCAAAATAGAACGGATATACTTTTTGTGGCTTATTATTTTCTGTACCGACCTGAAGCTCAGAAGGAATATTTGAACTGACTGGCTTAAATACATCAATAAAGGCACGTGATACATCCTTAAATTCAGTGTCTCTTACAGGTCGAATAAATCGTTGACGCAGTTTTCGATACGCTTGTTCTCCAATTTTACTGAACAAGAACATCGACAAAAGCGGATCCTTCATGAAGCTATCTGCATCAAGTGGACGCATAAGTTCATATAGAAAGCTACGTTGCTCAGTGTCTTCTTTTTTCCACGTGCGCAATAAGCCAATTGCTTCTAGCGCAATACGTGCCTCAAAAACTTTGCCAATAGGTATTCCCAGTACATTCATCAAATAATAATGCGTCATTTGCTGCCCGGGCATTTGCTCTGCTTCAGCCCATAACGTTAAATACAGACTGATTGGCTCTGCTCCAGTTAAAGGCTGATAAAACAATGTTACTAACTGACGTTCCTGTGTAGAAAGCGCATGAGGTAGACGAATGTCAAAAGTATCAGCTGGCTGTAACTCCTTATACAGATGAATCAACGTCATTCACCCTCTCTGTTTGCTTTATGATTTTTTTTCAGTTTGACGTTGAATAATTTCTTTAATTTCTTCAATAAAGACATTGATGTCCTTAAACTGACGGTAAACCGATGCAAAGCGCACATAGGCGACCTCATCAATTTTCGCTAAGCGGTCCATCACCATTTCTCCGACATCCTCCGATCGTACTTCAGCATTGCCTATACGACGCAAATCTTTTTCAATAGATAATACAAGCCCTTCAAGTATATCAAGAGCGACAGGACGTTTTTCACAAGCACGAATAAGACCACGTAATACCTTCTCGCGGCTAAACTCTTCCCGTGAACCTTCTTTCTTCACAACGACTAATGGTGTCTCTTCAATTTTTTCAAACGTTGTGAAGCGGAAGCCACATGACTCACATTCACGACGTCTACGAATTTCTTTATTATCATCTACAGGCCTCGAATCCACTACACGTGTTCCGTTAAATTGGCAAGATGGACATCTCATATATTTACTCTCCTGATTCCACAACAATTTAATATATCTATTATAACAAATTTCCCGCTTGTAAAAAATCACTTTCGTTTTTTCTGGCAAGATGTAGTATTTTTGTCCAACAAAAGAGCACATCGAAACCACGAGGATTTCGATGTGCTCTTTAAAAAGTAAATTTGAAAGGTTGGTATTTGCCCTGTTTATAGCTCATATTGAAGAGCCATTTTAATGGAATAAAAACTATGCGTTAACTGTTTCTAACGCTCTTGCAACTTTTTTCATAAGATCTACAACACGTGCAGAGTAGCCCCACTCGTTGTCATACCAAGCAAGTACTTTCACTTTACGGTTGCCCATTACCATTGTAGAAAGACCATCTACCGTTGAAGAATAAGTTGTTGTATTGTAATCGATCGATACAAGTGGCTCAATCGAGAAGTTTAAAATGCCTTTCATTGGACCCTCAGTAGCTGCTTTCACAAATGCAGCATTCACAGATTCTACTGTTACGTCGGTGTTTAAATCTACAACAAGGTCAACTAAAGATACGTTTGGTGTTGGAACACGAAGTGACATACCGTGAATTTTACCATCCAACTCTGGTAACACTAATCTCAATGCTTTTGCAGCACCTGTTGATGTTGGAATGATTGATTGTGCACAACCACGTGCACGACGTAAGTCTTTATGTGGATTATCTAGGTTCTTTTGGTCATTTGTATAAGCGTGAACTGTTGTCATTAAACCGCTTTCGATACCAAATGTGTCATTCAATACTTTTGCAACTGGTGCTAAGCAGTTTGTTGTACAAGAAGCGTTGGAAATAACGTCATGTTTTTCAACATCAAGTTTTTCATCGTTTACACCTAAAACAATTGTAATATCTTCATTTTTACCTGGTGCTGTTAAGATTACTTTTTTCGCGCCCGCTTCTAAGTGCAGTGCTGCTTTCTCACGTTCATTGAATTTACCAGTCGCTTCAATTACGATATCCACACCCATTTTCGCCCATGGTAATTGTAATGGATCACGTTCGCTAATAATTTGCACGCGTTTACCATTTACAAGTAGAGCATCGCCTGCAGGTTCAATCGTACCTTGGAATGTGCCGTGATTTGTGTCATACTTAATCAAATGTGCTAGCGTTTCAGCTGGGTAGCTCGCATTGATTGCAACGATATTTAAATCATCTTGTACGATCGCTTGGCGAAAAACCATACGTCCGATACGTCCGAAACCATTAATAGCTATTGAAACTGTCATTTATAAAATCCTCCTGTGAGTACGTACTCATATTAATTATACTTTATGCTGATTAGTATAACACAATTTTAAAAAAGATGAACATTATAAACTTATAATAAAAAAGTTCTTATTTTCTGAAAAATAAATGGACCATAAGTTGTTTTACTTTATCTTTATTATGGCGCATGCACACAAAAAAATGCGTAGCGATATGTTCTCGCTACGCACTCATTTTAAAGAACACCCCAATGATGAAGGATTTTCTTTAGTTGCACTTCAGTTTGATCTATATTTTCATTATTGTAAATCACCGCGTGAGCACCCTTTTCCTTAACGGACAATGGCAATTGGGAATGAATGCGGGCTAGCGCGTCCTCCTTCGATAAATGATTACGCTCCATTAAGCGACGGAGTTGTACATCTTCTCTGACTGATACCACGATAATACGCTCTACGAAATGCTGTAATTTACTTTCAAATAACAGTGGAATATCCATAATAATATGTTTTTGACCCGCTTCTACAAAAGCATCGCGTTGACGAAGCATTTCCTCTCGAATAGCAGGATGCATAATATCATTTAATATCTTGCGCTTCGCAGGCTCATGGAATATGATATCGCCAAGTTTTGTGCGGTCTAGGTTTCCATCTTCAAGTAATATTTCTTCACCAAAGTTTTCAGCAATTAATGTTAACGTCTTGGAACCTGGTTCTACGACATCACGTGCCACAATATCTGCATCGACAATTGGTAAACCGAGCGCTGTCATCATTTTCGCTACTGTACTTTTTCCGCTCGCAATACTTCCTGTTAGTCCGATAATCATAGTAAATTCCCCTTTAATGTTGACAATTTGGGCAAAAGACTGATGTGCGCCCGCCTATCGTCATTTGACACGTGTCGGTCCCACACTCTTGGCATATCTTTTTCCCATACATTTTTAATCGGTTTTGCATGCTTCCCGCCTCACCATTAATATTACGATAATCCGAAATCGTTGAACCACCAGCTTCAATACTCTGACGAAGTACAACTACAATCGCCTCAAACAATTCACGTTTCCGCTTTTCACTAATACGGCTCATCTTGCGAGCAGGATGAATTTTTTGAGCAAACAATGCCTCTGTGGCATATATATTGCCACAGCCTGATATGACTTGCCCATCCATTATCACTTCTTTAACAGCCTTTTTCTCATATTTCGGTAACAATGATTTGGCAATAAAATAATCACTCGCAGCCGCATCAAACGGCTCAGGTGCCATTTTTGTAAGTGGCGCATGATCTTCTATTTGAGCTAAAAAACGTAGTTCACCAAAGCGGCGAATATCCGAGTAAATTAAATAGCCACCGTCAGTCATTTGGAATGTTGCATGAATATGTTTTTTAAATTTAGCCTCACCAATCTCCTCAGGCGAATTCACAACAAACCATGCACCTGTCATCCCTAAATGACTCACTAACATATACGGCACATCCTCTTTTAACAGATGAAAAAAGATATATTTTGCTCGACGCTCAATCTTTTGAATGGTCATTTGCGTTAGCGCCTTTTCAAAGGCATCTGGCTCTGATTGTTTTATGATACATTGTTTTCCCTCACTAAAGGAAAAGCGAATAATTTCAGATAGCTGAACCTGTTCAATTGTCCGTCCTTCAATTTCAGGTTTTAACGCCTGTACAACACCTTCAACCTCTGGTAATTCAGGCATTTTTAACACCTCCTACTTCGCTTCGTACCATGTTGCTCCGTAGTCAAAATCCACTTTTAATGGCACAGTGAGCTCGATAGCATTTTCCATTACTTCTGGTACGATTTTTTCAAGCAAGGCAATCTCTTCTCTTGGTGCTTCAAAGATCAATTCATCGTGCACTTGTAAAAGTAGCTTTGCCTGCATATTTTCTTTTTTCAAACGAGCATCCATATCAATCATCGCTTTTTTAATAATGTCAGCGGCACTTCCTTGAATTGGCGTATTCATTGCTGTGCGCTCTGCAAAGCTTCGTAGATTGAAGTTGGAACTAGTAATATCAGGTAAATAGCGACGTCGATTTAAAATTGTTGTGACAAAGCCATTGAACTTTGCATCCTGTACGATTTCATCCATATAACGTTTTACACCCGGGAAGCTCGCAAAATATTTGTCAATGAATGTAGCAGCTTCTTTACGCGTGATATCTAAATTTTGTGATAAGCCATAATCACTAATTCCGTAAACTATTCCAAAGTTAACCGCTTTAGCAGCTCGACGCATATTGCTATCGACCTCTTCGGCAGAAACATGGAACACATCCATCGCAGTACGCGTATGAACATCCATGCCTTCACGGAAAGCCTCTACTAAATTTGGATCTTCAGACATATGAGCAAGTACACGCAGCTCAATTTGCGAATAGTCGGCTGAGAATAGTATCCAATCCTTTTGGGATGGTACAAACGCCTGACGAATTTTACGCCCTTCCTCCAAACGAATTGGAATGTTTTGTAAGTTTGGATCTGTCGAGCTCAGGCGTCCTGTTGCTGTTAATGCCTGTTGGAAGCGCGTATGCACCTTGCTATCTTGTTCATGAATTTCTTTTAGCAGACCCTCAATATAGGTTGATTGTAACTTACCTAATTGACGATACATTAAAATATGTTCTATGATCGCATGCTCGGGCTTTAATTTTTCTAATACATCTGCAGCTGTGGAGTAGCCTGTCTTTGTTTTTTTGATGACAGGAAGTCCAAGCTTATCGAAAAGTATAACCCCTAGCTGCTTTGGTGAATTAATATTAAATGCTTCCCCTGCTTCAGCATAAATGTCTTGCTCAATGACAACTAACTTTTCATTCAGCTCCTGCCCCATTTCTTCTAACGTGGCACGATTCACCGTAATCCCTTCACTTTCCATTTCACTTAAGATGGCTGCTAGTGGCAGTTCTAAATTTTTATAAAGATCATACTGTTCGTTTTCTCGCAGTAACTCCTCAAGCTTCGGTTGTAATGTCCAAACAGCAAAAGCTTTACGGCTAGCATGTTCAGCAAGCACATCTGTGTCTGGCACAGCACGTTTTGCCCCTTTTCCGTATACCGTTTCATTTGCTTGTACATCACGATAGCCAAGTTCTTTTGCAAGAGTTGCCACATCATCACCACTAAGTGCAGGATTATTAATATAAGATGCAAGCAGTAAATCAAAGTCAACACCTGCTAAACGAATTCCCTCACGCTTCAACACAGCCTGAGAAGCCTTTGAATCTGCCATATACTTGACCTTTGTCGCATCCTCTAACCAGCGACGAAGAATATCTGATTTTACTGCAACATCAAACGGTACATATTTTGTAGCTGTACCGTCTGTAAAAGCAATTCCAAGTTGCTGGCATGTATGGTAATGCTCGTCCGCAAGCTCCACATGTACTGCCATTACATCCTTAAGGAACTCAGGTTGTACCTCTTGTACAATGTCATAGGCAAATGGCGCACGTTCTTCTTCCTCGACCGTAAAATCACTTTTTTCGAGCAGTGATTTAAAGCCAAGCTCCTGCCACACATTGATGAGCGCTTCTTCATTCGGACCGCTGTAGATAAGCTCTGTGAGTGTTACTTCAATCGGAGCATCTGTAAAAATCGTTGCAAGCTCTTTACTCATAAGTGCCTGGTCTTCGTTCGCAACAAGCTTTTCTTTCATTTTCGAAGCCTTTAAAGTATCCATTGCGTCGTAAAGTGCCTCGACTGATCCATGCTCTTTTAACAACTTAACGGCAGTCTTTTCACCTACGCCAGGCACGCCAGGAATATTATCTGAAGCATCCCCCATTAGACCCTTCATATCGATAATTTGCAATGGTGTAAGACCATATTTTTCCTCAATAAAGGCTGGTGTATTTTTTTCAATTTCAGTAATACCCTTTTTCGTAATATATACCGTTACCTGTTCTGTTGCGAGCTGTGTTAAATCGCGGTCTCCTGACACGATAATGACATCCATATCCTGTGATGCTGCTTCCTTAGCCAGGGTCCCAATAATATCGTCGGCTTCGTACATGTCAAGTTCATAGCGTTTAATACCATATGCATCGATAAGCTTACGCAAATATGGAAACTGCTCAGATAATTCTGGTGGTGTTTTCTGACGTCCACCTTTATAGTCTGTAAACGTGTCATGACGGAAAGTAGTCTTTCCTGCATCGAAAGCAACGAGCATTTTTGTCGGCTGCTCTTCCTCCAATATTCTTTGTAACATTGTCGTAAAACCGTACACTGCATTCGTATGAATTCCATTATCATTCGTTAACAATGGCAACGCAAAAAACGCGCGATACGCTAAACTATTGCCGTCCAGTAATAGCAATTTTTCCTTTGTCATTTTATATTCCTCCTGCGTTGTCGTCGTCTTTCTATTGTAAAACGAAAACGTATGTTTGAAAATGCCTCTTTCCATTACTTTATCGGGAAAACAAACTTTTTACCAATCATAGGGACGAAAATCAGTGGAAATTTCTAAATAGGACTAAACAGGAGCAGTTCTAACTTTATCGGAATCGAGTAGGAGGAGGTGATTAACCTCCGACCTCTCAGTCGAGTAGTCAATGGGGTTTTCACCCAAAGGCTCTCACAGAACCGTACGTGAACCTCTCGATTCATACGGCTCTTATCATTCAACCATTAAGGAAACATTCCAAGAGCCCAATGAGCAAACATTCTGGGCTCTCTTTTTGCAAGTTTATTGAGCCAGTCTCTTGCACGCTTTTTATGTCCTCTGAACCTCTTAAATTTACACATTGCCCATTTAACTAATCTTCGATTTACACAATCAATGGAATACCGTACTGCTGATGGATTGTATTTCATGAAATAGTTGAGCCATCCTCTAATGGTTGGATTTATTATTTCAGCTATTATTTCAATTTTACTTCCTGTAAAGCTATGTATTCTCTTTGCTTTGATTTTATCTCTAAAAGATTTTGTGGACTTTTTACTTACTGATGGCAGAAAATTAAATTGTAGCCTTCCCGTTCGGTCTTTAATAAAAATTTTACGGAACGTATAACCTAGAAAGTCGAACTCTGTGACAGGATATTCCTTTTCTCTTTCCTTATCTTCGCAATAAATAATCTTTGTTTTCTCTGGATGTAACTCTAATTTGCACTCTTTCATCCTTTGATTTAGTCTGGCTAAAATCTCCATTGCTTCTGCTTCGGTCTTGCAATGTATAATAGCATCATCTGCATATCGCTCAAATGGTGCTTCAGGATTTGTTCGAACCATCCATGTATCAAAGGCATAATGCAAAAACAGATTCGCTAGAACAGGACTTATTACACCACCTTGCGGTGTACCACAGTTTCGTTCAATCTTTTCTTCTTCTGAATTAATAAATGGCGCTTTGAGCCATCTTTCAATGTACATCAGTATCCAAGGTTCATTTACATGCTTTCGTACTGCTCGCATTAGTAATTCATGATCAATATTGTCAAACAGTCCTTTAATGTCGAACTCTATTACATAATCATATTTCCAACACATTTTCCTTGCTTGTCCAATCGCATCTAATGCAGATTTATTTGGTCTGTATCCATAAGAATTTTCATGAAACAGTGGCTCCACTTTTGGTTCAAAATACATCTTAACTACCATTTGTGCTACTCTGTCGCCGACAGTCGGAATCCCTAAACCTCGCTTCCCACCAGTTTTCTTCGGTATTTCGACTAACTTTACTGGTGGTGGAAAATAACATCCCGAACTCATTCTATTCCAGATTTTATAGAGGTTTTCTTTGAGGTTCTCTTCGAATTCTTTAATATCCTGACCATCGATACCCGCACTTCCTCTGTTAGCTTTAACTCTTTTGAACGCATTCAGCACAACTTGTTTTGAAATCTTATATGGCTTACTCTCTTCCATCAAATCCTCCTGTTTCTCCAGTTGTTCTCAGTTTTCGAGTTGAATGACGGTGCCCCTTCGCTCCATTGCCATTACAGCAACTTCCTCACTACTACGAACACCTCCGCCCCTACATCTCGCTTTGCTATTTCGACCTCACCTTTCTGTGGCTTGTGTCTTTTCACTTACCATCGAGATGCAGGTTCCTGTGTTTCACATCAGAGCCTGATATACACTCATGCCGCCTTAATACCGTTTGCCAAGTAGACAGCTTTCCAGGTTATCTTCTACTCTTATCCTGTGCCTAGTGGTGAAAAGCAAGTTTTGACAAAGTTTTACGTTATCGATACTTCTTCAGCGGTTCACTTGCGTTCATCTTTGTATATCTCACATGATTGATTTATTTCAACCTTTTTCCCTAGACGCTCACCACCACAACTCTTTATTGCAGCAGCTTAGGGTTGTTTGATAGATTTGCCTGAGTCAATCTCTATCGAGGGGCCTTCCCTCATCTCTAATGCGCCTTGCACAGCACACCACCACCGTACATACGGCTCCGTATACGGCGGTTCAAAAGTTTTATGGTTTTAAAATGATTTGGGAGAGACTTTTTAAATTTTGTTTCTCCCAGTATTTATTATTTAGGGCTCTATTTATGATTGGATTATTAGATGAACGCCAATATCCCTTTCGGGTATTTGCCATTCTGTAAGCGTCGTTCGGGCGGATACCAAGTTTCTTAAGGTTGCGATACTTGGTTGTGGTTTTCTTCCATTCTTTCCATCGACACGCTCGCAGTCTTCGGCGTATATGGGCATCCATCTTT